>NZ_JBSSMA010000002.1:0-352137 GCF_053891095.1 Soonwooa purpurea | reverse complement strand
GAGGCGACGGTCTTCGAAAGGCGAAGCCTAGAGAAGATAGACGTCCGAGCGAAGCAAGCAAGATACAGCGAACAGCCCGGCCGCAGCAAAGAATTAGAAAAGGAGGCGGATTGCCAGGAAAGAAAAAAAACACGAGTCAACTAAAATATCAGTAGTTTCGTATCTTATATAATACTTCGATATGACGCCGAAAGAGATTATAAATAGAATTTCTACACTTTCAACGAGCTCTAACCAAAAACTGGTTTTACTTTTCAGGGAAGAAGCTTTTCAAAAAAACGAAATCCTACTTCAAGCAAATAAGCTTGAAAAAGACATGTATTTTATAAAGTCTGGTCTGGTGCGTGCTTTCACACAATACAAAGATCAAGACATTACATTTTGGTTCGGAACAGAAGGTGCGCCAATTTTACCAATGAATAGCTACGTTTATAATAAGAAGAACTACGAATATATTGAACTTTTAGAAGATAGTATTTTGTATAAAGTATCTATTAAAACCTTGCAAAAGCTATATTTAGAAGATCAGGAAATCGCCAATTGGGGAAGAATTTTGGCAGAGAAAGAATTGGTGACAACCGAACAACGTCTTATTTCTCGAATTGCGATGAAAGCTACAGATCGCTATTTAGCTTTATTATCCGAACACCCAAATCTTCTACAACGCGCTTCATTAGGTCATATAGCATCTTTTCTTGGCATTACACAAGTCAGCTTGAGCAGAATCCGAGCACAAATCAAATAATTTTTTTTAACATTTGTAAAAAGGATTCGTATTTAAAAGTTCGACATTTGCGGAAAATTTATTTTAATGAGCTGGATTATATTAATTATCGCAGGATTATTTGAAGTTGCCTTCGCATCTTGTCTAGGAAAAGCAAAAGAAACATCGGGAACAGAATCTTATTTTTGGTATGCAGGATTCTTGGTATGCCTCACCATAAGTATGCTAGGCCTTATGAAGGCGACCCAGAATTTACCCATCGGAACAGCCTATGCCGTCTGGACAGGAATTGGTGCTGTAGGAACCGTTTTGGTAGGAATTTTCATTTTTAAAGAGCCCGCAACATTTTGGCGTTTATTTTTCATAAGCACTTTGATAGGTTCTATTATTGGACTAAAATCTGCCAGTCACTAATTTCTATTAAATTAACATATCCATATTTTTTCTTAGCTTTGGACAAAACCTTAACCCCATGAAACCAATAATCTATTTATGTATTTTCTGTTTGTCAATTTTTACACAAGCTCAAGAAAAAGAAATACCCGTTGATAAAGTTCCACAAGGCATTTCAAATTATATCAAGAAACATTTTCCCGATTCCAAAATTGTAAAACTAACTGAAGAAAACACAAAATTTGGCACCGAATATAATGTGAGTCTTGATAATAAAATCGAATTGGACTTTGATCATAAAAACCAATTGGAAGATATCGAAAGCAAGTCCATGCAAGAACTCCCTAACTCTGTTGTACCTAAAAATGTTTGGGATTACGCGAAAGCCAATTATTTGACTCAACAAATTATCGGTTGGGAAAAAGAAAACAAAAAACAACGTCTGGATCTAAGCAATGGTTGGGTTTTGGAATTCAACGAAAAAGGCATTTTCTTAGGAATAAAAAAGTAATTTTTTCTGTATTAAAATCATAAAAACCCTTCTTAGACTAAGAAGGGTTAATTTCAAATTGTGAATTTGGTAAATTTTAAATATGTTAATGTGATTTGAAATCTGCCTCAAATGTAAATATTAATTTTATAAAAACAAAAACATTTTAACGTTTTTGTTATAAATAAAAGCAATATAGACAGAAATAAAACTTTAAAAAATACCTTTCAATTACATTTATATTAAAAATCCGAATTTTAAATTTAATCAAGAAATCTAAAAGTATTATTATCTTCGTAGTTCAAAATTATCTTATGAAAAAATCATTTGCAATATTACTTTTAGCCTTATCTCCTTTGGGCTTTGCACAAAATATAGCCGATTACGAATATATCTACGTGCCAAAGACCTTTGAAAAAGATAAAGAGATGAACAAATTTGGTCTCAACAAAATCCTAGTTGACCAACTAAAAGCAAAAAAATACAAAGTTATACAGGAAGCACCTCATGATTGGCCTGCCGCATTAAAAGATAATCCTTGTGCTGTACTTAGCGCCAATCTCTTGGATGACAGTTCATTTTTTAAAAACAAAGTGAAAGTTAATTTTACAGACTGTCAAAAGAAAGTAATTCTAGAATCCAAAGGTAGCGCAGATGAAAAAGAATTTGAAATTGGATTTCCAAAAGCTTTGAAGCAAGCAACACAAAGCATTGCATTTTCTACACCCAAAAGCATCATAGAGCTAGATTCTAAAAAAGAAACAACAGCTACAACTGCGCAAACAATTGTTGAAAATGTAAGCTCCGCGCCGATTAGCTCAGCAAAAGAAGAAGCTTTGGTTTTTACCAACAAAAATGAAAACTACCAACTCATCAATCTAGCAACGGGCAATTTCATTTTGGTATCTTCAAAAAGTTCAACACCTTTTGCCAAATTATTTGAAAGTAGTAAACCTGGGATTTTCCATGTAACATTGGGAAATAATATAAAAACACTTGGTTATACTGAAAATGGGAATATCGTTATAGAAATTCCAAAATTAGATGGATCATACTCCAAAGAAATTTTTAATAAAAAATAAAACTAAAAAGCAGCCCAACAAGAGCTGCTTTTTTTATGTATTTTAAAAAAATTAATTTCCATTATTAAAATATTCCCAAACTACTTTAGCCTTGGACTTTCCAAGTATTTCTTCTAAAGTTTCCAAGTTGGCTTCTTTTATTCGTTTCACCGATTTTAATTTGGATAGTAATAATTCAATTGATTTTGGACCGACTCCCGGAATTTCTTCCAACTCCGATTTTATCGTAGAATTTTTACGTCGCGTTCTGTGATGTCGAACCCCAAAACGATGCGCCTCATCACGAACACGCTGAAGTATTTTTAACGTTTCCGACTTTTTATCTAGATACAACGGTATAGAATCGTCAGGAAAAAAGATTTCTTCCAAACGTTTTGCAATACCAATTATTGTAATTTTACCATATAAACCAAGTAATTTAAGACTCTTCACCGAAGAAGATAGTTGTCCTTTTCCTCCATCTATCAATATCAATTGTGGCAAAGCTTCGCCTTCATCCAACATTCTTTTGTAACGTCGATATATCACTTCTTCCATCGTTGCAAAGTCGTTAGCACCCACGACGGTTTTGGGATGAAAAATTCTATAATCTGCTTTACTAGGTTTTCCATCCTTGAAGACCACACAAGCCGAAACAGGATTTGTCCCTTGAATATTAGAATTGTCAAAACCTTCAATATGCCGTGGCTCAACAGGCATGCGCAGAAGCTGTTTCATCTCCGCCATAATGCGATTGGTGTGACGATCAGGATCCACAATTTGGACTTGTTTTAATTTCTCAAGTCGATATTCTTTTGCATTTTTTTCCGAGAGTTCGACGATACGTTTTTTGTCGCCAACTTTTGGGACAATAAGTTTTACATTCGGAATTTCAACACTTAGATGAAATGGGATTAATATTTCCTTGGAATCTGAGCCAAATTTTTGTCGAATCTCAATTAAAGCTTCTTCCAAAATATCTTCGTCGCTTTCATCCAGAATCTTCTTAATTTCTGTTGTAAAACTCTGAATAATATTCCCGTTTCTTATTTTAAAAAAATTGACATATGCTGCGGTCTCGTCGCTTGTCATCCCAAATACATCAACATCATCTATATTGGGGTTAACAATGGTATTTTTTGTTTGATAATCTTCCAAAGCATCTATTCTTTCTTTTATCATCTGCGCATTTTCGAACTTAAGATCAGCCGCATAGCGCATCATCTGATTGATCAAATAGTCTTTTGCCTTTCGGAAATCCCCTTTAATAATTCCTCGGATTGCATCAATTTTTTCATTATACTCTTCTTCGGTTTCCAAAGCTTCACACGGTCCTTCACAATTTTTAATATGATATTCGAGACAGACTTTATATTTGCCACTTTCAATTTTGTCCGCCGAAAGATTTAGGTTACAAGTTCGGAGTTTATAAATATGTTTTATTGTATCTAAAAGGATTTTTGCTGGACGCACTTTTGCATAAGGACCAAAATATTCCGAACCGTCTTTAATAACATTCCGAGTCATAAAAATTCTTGGGAAAGCTTCGTTTTTAATACAAATCCACGGATAAGTTTTGTCATCTTTAAGCATCACATTATAAAACGGTTGATGCTCTTTTATCAAATTATTTTCCAACAAAAGCGCTTCGTACTCGCTATTAACAACGGTTGTCTCCAAACGAAAAATTTTACCAACCATAATTCTGGTACGATAACTTGACAAATTTTTGTTGAAATAAGAAAGGACTCTTTTCTTAAGATTTTTAGCTTTTCCGACATAAAGCAATTGCTCGTTTTTATCATAATAACGATAAACGCCAGGATCGGATGTCAAAGTTTTTAACTGAAGTTCTAAAGAAGGATTCATACAACAAAAATACTAATAATTGTCCTTTGACAAGCTCAACAAAAATCAGTATTTTTAACGAAAATTTATACTAATGATTTACGGAATCGATTTGTTTACATATAAAGATGTTTTAGAAATTTGCAAAGACTCAAAAAAGGCAAAACTTAATAAAGTTGCAAAAGAGCAAATTATAAAATCTCAAAAAAACGTGGCTAAAATTGTAGCTTCGGACGATACAGTTTATGGTATCAACACAGGATTTGGACCACTTTGCGATGTGAAAATTTCTGAGGAAGAAACGGCACAGTTGCAACACAACCTCATCATTTCTCATGCAGTTGGCGTTGGAAAGCCAATTGATAAAGAATTGTCAAAAATAATGATGATTGCAAAGATCCATGCATTATCGAAAGGTTTTTCAGGTGTTTCTCTAGAACTTATCGAACGTATGATTTTGATGTTGGAAAAAGGCATTATCCCTGTTGTTCCAGAACAAGGATCTGTCGGTGCTTCGGGGGATTTGGCGCCTTTATCTCATCTTGTGTTACCTCTTTTGGGACTTGGACAGGTATGGGATGGTAACAAAATCGTTGACACTGAAAAAGCTTTAAAAAAACATAAACTAAAAGCATTAAAACTAGGACCAAAAGAAGGTCTAGGATTAATCAACGGTACGCAATTTATTTTAGCCCACGCTATCAAAGGTTTAGAAAAAATGGAATATCTTCTCGACCTTGCCGATATGACGGCAGCGATGAGTCTGGAAGCTTACCGAGGTTCTGCTAGTCCTTTCAAAAAAGAACTGCACGATATTCGCCCCTTTGCTGGAAGCAAAAAAGTAGCAGCAAGAATGTTGAAATTTTTGAAAAATTCGGAAAATCTACAAGCGCACGAAGACTGCGAAAGGGTACAAGACCCCTACTCTATGCGTTGTGTTCCGCAAGTACATGGTGCCAGCAGAAATGCTTTTGAACATTTAAAAATGATGGCCGAAACAGAACTAAATTCTGTAACCGATAATCCTATCGTCTTGAGCGCCGAAGAGTCGATCTCTGGAGGAAACTTCCATGGACAACTGATGGCTTTACCTTTAGATTATGCCACTTTAGCGGCTGCTGAATTGGGTAACATTTCTGACAGAAGAAGTTATCTTTTGCTAGAAGGAAAATTTGGTTTGCCAAGATTGTTGACGGAAAGTTCTGGACTTAACTCAGGATTTATGATTCCACAATATACCTCAGCAGCTTTAGTTACAGAAAACAAAACCCTTTGTTTCCCAGCATCGGCAGATTCTATACCGACAAGTTTAGGTCAAGAAGACCATGTATCTATGGGCAGTATTTCGGGGAGAAAATTCAATCAGGTTTTAGACAATTTGGTAAACATTTTCTCTGTTGAATTGATGTTCGCTGCGCAAGGTTTGGAATTCCGCAGACCAGCAAAATGTTCGAAAATTATTGAAGAAAACTTCAGCATTATAAGAAGTGTTGTCCCAAAATTGGAAGACGATCGACTGATTGGAAAAGATATGTTGGCAATTGCTGATTTAATAAGAAATAGAAAGCTAAAGGTAACTGTTTAAAATAATGAAGAAAGTAATTTTAATATTCGGTTTAATCACATGTTCGTTTTCTTTTGCACAAACCAAAGAGCAAAAAGTTGAGAGGCTAATGGAAGTTATGGGCATGCAAAAGAATATGGCCTTGATGTTTGACCAAATGATGCAGCATTACAACGAAACATATCCTAATGTCCCTTCTATTTTTTGGACAAAGTTTCGTGAAAACATCAACTACAAAGATTTACAATCCAAAATGATTCCTGTTTACTCCAAATATTTTACAGGAGAAGATATTGATGGGTTAATTAAATTCTACCAAAGTCCCCTAGGTCAAAAGACGATAACGACACTTCCACAAATCATGCAAGAAAGTATGGCGATTGGCCAAGAATGGGGAATTAATATTGGAAATAAAATTATAGAAGATCTTGAAAAAGATGGCTATCTGCAAAACCCACCACTTCCAATGGAAACAAAGTAAAAAATACAAAATCCTGATAAAAGTTTATCGGGATTTTTTTTCACTTCATTCGAAACAAAAAATCCTATCTCTGTTTGAAATAGGGTTTAAAAAAACAATTAACCATTAAAGTTAACCAATCAAAACACTCGTCATACTAAGGCTTCCGCCGATTAATGCATCATTAAAAAGTGAAAGCTCTTCCGACTTGTGTTTTAAACCTAGAGTATATATCAAAGGTAAAAAATGTTCGGGCGTTGGTATTGCATTTTGCAGCGCAGAACCTTGTTTTTTATAATTTATTAAACTTTTGAAATCACCCTCTAATAACCAATACTTGGTTTTTTCTCGAGCTTCGATTGCCCAATCCCATCCGGCACCTATTGTATTTATATTTCGCCAGTCAATCATTCGAAGATTATGTACAATATTACCGCTTCCAACAATCAGAATTCCTTTTTCACGCAGTTTGTCTAATTTCTGTGCAAGTTCGAAATGGTATTGTGGTGATTTTGTATAGTCGATGCTCAATTGGATTACAGGAATATTAGCGTCCGGATACATATGCCTAATCACCGACCACGCGCCATGATCCAGCCCCCAACTGAGATCTTCTTCGGCAAAAGGCGACAAAAGTTCAGTGGTTTCTTTAGCCAATTCTGGCGAGCCTGGCGCGGGATATTCCACTTCGAACAGTTCTTTTGGAAAGCCATAAAAATCATGAATCGTCTTTGGATATTGCATTGCGGTAACAAAAGTTCCGTCTGTATACCAATGGGCCGACACACAAAGTATAGCATTGGGTGTTGGGATTTCTTTTGATATTTTTCTGAATCCTTGTACAAAAACATTATCTTCGATGGCGTTCATCGGCGAGCCATGTCCCAAAAACAAAACTGGCATTTTGGGTGTTGGAGCAAAAGTCTCGACTATTTGATTAAGATGATTGATATTCATGATAAAAACGAAAAATTTAAGAAATCAAAGACCTCTTAAATTTTTCTAAAATAGATTTGTAGAAAGATTTTTTAGGCTTGTTTTACAAACTGTAGATCGCCTGATATTTTAACATCGTCACCCACCATAACACCACCCGTTTCCAATGCGGCATTCCAGTTAAGACCAAATTCTTTTCTGCTTATTTTTCCTTCGAAAGTGAAACCGGCTTTGGTATTACCCCAAGGGTCTTTAGAAATCCCTCCAAATTCTACTTCTAATTTAATTGGTTTTGTAATACCATTTATTGTTAAATTTCCAGTGATATCATTATTAAGAGTTCTTGTTTCGAAAGTGATTTTAGGATTCGCTTCTGCATTGAAAAAATCTGCTGATTTCAGGTGATTATCACGATCTGTATTATTTGTGTAAATGGAATCGACATCGATATAAGCAGTAGTTTTTGCATGTTCAAAAGTGTCATCTTCTGCTTCTATTTCTGCGTTGAAATTTTGGAATTGTCCTTTAACATTAGAGATCATCATGTGTCTTACTTTAAAAGTAATTTCGCTGTGTGCTGGATCTAGTAGCCATTTAGTTGCCATAATATTTTGTTTTTTATTGATTAAAATTTCTATTGCAAATGTAGCACTGCGAATCTATATAAAACATTGATTTATGATAACTTAACAACTTGATCTATATTAAGATTTTAAATAATAAAAACAAAAAAGCCCTTCAACAAAAGGCTTTATTATTTTAAAATTTTAAATATTTAATTTATTACAATCGAACTTAACAAAAAATTATGATTTTTTGAAGTAAGAACTTGTGAACATCATCACAACCATTGCCAACCCAAATACAGAAAACAAGGTAAACGACCAACGCAATCCGAAAATTTCCGCAATAAATCCTATTAAAGGAGGCCCCATCAAAAAGCCTAAAAAGCTAATACTCGACACCAAGGCAATGGCCATTCCTGGAGGAATACTAGAATGTTTCCCTGCCATACTATACACGGTTGGCACACAACACGCAACGCCCAAACCGACTAGCATAAAACCAATAGTTGACGTCGAAACATAAGGAAACAATACAGAAGTCATCATCCCCACAAACATCAAAAGTCCACTTATAATAAGCACTTTTCTTTTGCCTAATTTAGTAATGAGAAAGTCACCCAAAAACCTTCCTGTAGCCATCATAATCATAAATGATGTATAACCCAAAATAACCAAAGACGTTGGAGATTTCACAACATCTTTAAAATAGACGCCTGTCCAGTCGAACATCGCACCTTCCGTCGCCATACTGAAAAAACCAACAATACCCAACTGAATTAAAATAGCATCTGGCTTAAATTTTATTTTCTCGGCATTAGAACTTGCATGTTCTACTTTCGGAACAAGATACTTAATATTCCAAAATGTATTGATTAAAACCAAACTTAGAATAATCAAAAAAAGATAGGTTGTATTAAGATGAAAATTAATCGTTAATAATCCGATAAGCGCTCCGAAAAACCCTGCCAAACTCCAACCACCATGAAACGACGTCATAATTGATTTCCGAAACATTTTTTCCACAGCAACCGCTTGCGTATTAACCGCAATACTTCCCATATTACCAGCAATACCAAATAAAAATAATGACGCCGCCAACATATAAATATTAGAAGCGAAAGAAATACTCAACAATATCAAAGCATATAATATGGAAACAACAGAAATAACTTTTGCGCTACCATATTTCGTCACCAACTTCCCAGACAAAGGCATCGTAAACAATTGTCCTAATGGCAACATCAACAACATGGCACCCAACTGTCCTTCGCTAAGACCTAGCGCTTCTTTTATTGAAGGAATACGACTTGCCCATGATGCGAAACCAAGTCCTTGACAGAAAAAATATCCAAAAACCGCCGTTCGATAACGTATAATGGAAACTCTTTTGGGATTGGCTAAAGTGAAAGTATTAGACATATATATTAGGTGTTAAAAAAACGAGTGCAAAGTTACCACTATTTGAAATTTAAAATCATAGAAAATGCCTAATTATAAAATTGATTACAAAAAAAACAATACCTGACAAGAATCTCTCAAAAGGCAAAAACGAATTGCTTATCTTTGAACATCAAATTTTTTACAGACATGAATCACCAACCCGTTGAAGGTTTTTCAAAACTATCCAAACAACAAAAAATAGATTGGTTAATCAAAGAATATCTTAGCCAAGATCGTAGCTACGAGCAGATCTTACAACAATATTGGAATAACGATCACGACATACAAAAACTGCATGAAGAATTCTCGGAAAACACCATTTCCAACTTTTATATGCCTTACGGAATTGCGCCTAATTTCCTTATCGATGGCAAATTATTAGCGCTTCCTATGGCTGTTGAAGAAAGCTCGGTTGTTGCAGCAGCGTCAAAAGCAGCAAAATTTTGGTTAGATAAAGGCGGTTTCAAAACAACCATTATCAACACCAAAAAATTAGGTCACACTCATTTTATATTGAATGTTGAACCACACAAACTGCAACATTTTTTTAATTTTAAATTAAAGAAAAAACTTTTCGAAGCGACCGAAGATATCACCGCAAATATGAGGAAACGTGGTGGCGGCATTTTGAATATCAGATTGATTGACAAAACCTCCGAAATGGAAAATTATTTTCAGCTGAAAGCGAGTTTTGATACGGTGGACTCTATGGGCGCCAATTTTATCAACTCGTGTTTGGAACAATTTGGAAAAACCTTGAAAGAGGAAATTGCTTTAGAAGAAGATTTCACTCCAGAAGAAAAAGCCTCTTTGCAAGTGGTTATGAATATTCTTTCCAACTACACGCCAGACTGCATCGTTCGTGCCGAAGTATCTTGCCTAATTGAGGAGCTGAAAGATGATAGCGGCATTTCCAATGAAGAGTTTGCATGGAAGTTTAAACAAGCAGTGAGCATTGCCGAGATCGAACCTTACCGCGCAACAACGCACAACAAAGGCATTATGAATGGCGTAGATGCCGTAGTTATCGCGACAGGAAACGACTTCCGTGCGACAGAAGCCTGCGCCCACGCCTATGCTTCTAGGAACGGTAAATATTCGTCATTAACGCATTGCACAATAGATAACGGCATTTTTAGATTTTGGATTGACTTACCAATTTCCGTGGGTGTAGTTGGCGGATTAACCAATCTTCATCCATTGGTAAAATTCTCTTTAGCACTTTTAGGAAAGCCTTCTGCACAAGAGTTGATGAGTATTTTAGCGGTTTCTGGATTAGCACAAAACTTCGGAGCCTTGCGTTCTTTGGTGACAACGGGAATCCAAAAAGGTCACATGAAAATGCACTTGTTTAACATCCTTAATCAGTTTGGGGCAACCGAAGCAGAAAAACAACATTTTGTGACGTATTTTAAAGACAAAACGGTAAGTCACCATGAAGTGATTTCGGAATTGAATAAACTGAGAGGACAATAATTTCAATAAAAAATATCACTACATGTTTGGACTTGGATTAGCCCTATTTATACTAGGCTTCGGTATATTTTTAAAAATCACACACAACCCAGGATTTGCGAGTAGCAAACGTTTTGCTTGGTTTTTTATCATTCTCGGAATTTTGACAACGGCGGGAAAAATATTTATATTAATAACTCAAAAATAAATTATAAATGAAAACTTTCACTTTGATATTTGGTGCATTTTACGGTTTATTGTCCGTAATCCTTGGTGCTTTTGGTGCGCATGCTTTTAAAAAAATTCTTTCCGTAGAACGATTAGAAAGTTTCGAAACGGGCGTAAGATATCAGATGTATGCGGCGTTTTTTCTACTAATTGTCGGCTATATTTTAAAATTCGAAACAGGATCCGAAAAATGGATTTCGTTCTTAATGATTATCGGGACTTTTCTATTTTCGTTTAGTATCTATTTTTTAAGTTTCCAAGATTATTGGGGCGTTAACCTAAAACTTCTTGGACCTATCACGCCATTGGGAGGACTTTTCATGATAATCTCTTGGGGAATGTTGATTTGGTATTTTGCTAAAAATAAAATTTAAAATTGTATGCTAAGAAAATTAATAATAAGTATAGTCTTATTGACTGTAAGTTTCAGTTTTGCGCAAACAAGCACAATCAGGGTTGGACAAACTTTTACTGTAGATTATCCTAATAGTTTTGTGAGAACTTATGATCTCAACGAAAGCGCTTCTTTACAAATGATTAACTTGGCTTTGGGTAAATTCAGTATAATAATTCAGGACGAAAAAGCCTCTTTAGATCACTTTAAAATCAAGTTTGGAAACCTAGAAGAAGCCTTAGATTTTTATATCAAAAACTTAGTAGCTTCTATGGAAGAAGGATCTACGAAAAAATCTGGATTAAAAACCTTAAAAATAAATAACTACAACACTATTGAAATGGAATTGGAAGGTGCATTAAAAGATGAAGAAACATCTGAATTATCCAAAATATTTTATCATTTCAGCATTGTTGAAACCCCGAATTATTATTATCAAATACTTTCTTGGAGCAATCAGGAAAACAAATCCAAATACATAGAAGAGTTTAGAAAAATTGCTGGAAGTTTCAAAGAAGTTAATTAATTCGACATGCTATTTTTCATTTTCGGTATCAAATCCAAAATCGTAGGCAAAGAAGAGCGAAAAATCCAGAAAAACGGATTTGATGTTAATACGATTATAACAATTTATCAAAATTATTTCGAATTGTTTTTCATTCCCATCTTCCCCATCGGAAAAAAATACAGCATGTACATTCCACATAGTGATGAATACTATGAAAATGTAAATTTTGGTAACATGCCACAGGAATATCTAATGCTTTGTAAAGAGGTTGGGGAAAAATATTAAATAAAAAATAGCGTATTTTATTATAAATTATTAAATCTAAATACTAAAATCTTGTAAGTATGCCATGATTTTGTAAATTTGTAAATCTTAAAAAATAGTAAATTAAACAATAAAAATATTATGAATCTTCACGAGTATCAATCAAAAGAGATTTTATCAAAGTACGGCGTTGCTATACAACGTGGTTTCGTTGCAAACAACGTAGATGAAGCTGTAGCAGCTGCTGAAAAATTGACTTCTGAAACCGGCGCACAAGCTTGGGTTGTAAAAGCACAAATCCATGCAGGCGGTCGTGGTAAAGGTGGAGGTGTTAAGTTTTCTCCAAACATGGATAAACTTAAAGAAAATGCTTCCAACATCATCGGGATGCAATTGGTGACGCCTCAGACTTCTGCAGAAGGTAAAAAAGTACATTCTGTTTTGGTTGCAGAAGATGTATATTATCCTGGTGAAACGGAAACTAAAGAATTTTACGTTTCAATCCTTTTGGACAGAGCTTTAGGAAAAAACACTGTAGTATATTCTACAGAAGGCGGTATGGATATTGAGCACGTTGCTGAAGTTACCCCACACCTTATTCACAAAGAAGTTATCGATGCTACTTTGGGACTTCAAGGTTTCCAAGCTAGGAAAATCGCTTTCAACCTAGGTCTTGAAGGAAATGCTTTCAAAGAATTTACAAAATTCATTACCAATCTTTACAACGCCTATATCGGTATCGATGCCTCTTTATTTGAAATCAATCCAGTTTTAAAAACTTCAGATAACAAAATTATTGCGGTAGATGCTAAAGTAACTTTGGATGACAACGCAATGTTCCGTCACAAAGACCTTGCTGAACTAAGAGATACAAGAGAAGAAGATCCTATGGATGTTGAAGCTGGCGAAGCTGGTCTTAACTTCGTAAAGCTTGATGGTAACGTGGCTTGTATGGTAAATGGTGCTGGTCTTGCAATGGCAACTATGGACATCATCAAATTATCTGGTGGTAATCCCGCTAACTTCCTGGACGTAGGGGGTACTGCTGATGCACAAAGAGTACAAACAGCTTTCGGAATTATCCTAAGAGATCCTAACGTAAAGGCGATTCTTATTAATATCTTCGGAGGTATCGTAAGATGTGATAGAGTTGCACAAGGTGTTGTAGATGCTTATAAAGCAATGGGAAGCCTTCCAGTTCCATTGATCGTAAGATTACAAGGAACTAACGCTGTTGAAGCTAAAAAATTAATTGACGAGTCTGGCCTTCCAGTACACTCTGCAATTACTTTGGAAGAAGCTGCTAACAAAGTAAAAGAAGTTTTAGGCGCTTAATCCTAATTTTTTTAAATATAAAGAACTCCAGCTTTTAATAAGTCTGGAGTTCTTTTTTTATTATTAAATTTAATAACTTTAAAAACAAAGTAATTATATGAAATATTTGTATCTGTTTATCATACTTTTCTTCATTCCTATAAAAGCCCAAAAGTCGCCTACAATTGGCGTAACCGACTTTAATTTCATCACAGAACACGAAGAAAACACCTACAACAACGACACTTGGATTAATAATATTTTTGATACTGGCTGGGACATTACCGCATTTGACAACACGGGACAATTCAATTACAAGCGCTTTCCTTACGGTGGTATCGACAATCTTGACGGATGCATCAGTCTTGACAATTGGGATATGAAGTATGTTAAAATTAAATCCAACGATGCTTCGAGATTCAAATTTTCTTCCATTCATTTAAAACCAGACAGCAATCTCAATGTCACTTTTATTGGCTATGTCAATGGTGTTGAAGTCCCTAATGCGACAAAAAACTTTAGAACCTTTACGCCAGAGCGTTGGTCAAAATTTGATTTTGAAGACACTCCAGCTTTTGGTGATGTTGACGAAATCCGAATCTTTCTAAATGTCCGAACTTACTTCCTCGGCATCGACGAAATAACGATTGCTTCGACTTTAAAAACAGAAGAAACGTCTCAAAAGCCACTCCAATTGGTTGCAGAGAAAGGCCAACTTATCGTGTTTTCTCCAATAAAAACTTCGATGCAGATTTTCAGTAATGAGGGGAAATTAGTTTTAGAAAAAGAAATTAAAAGCTCTAATAACAACTTCGATATTCAACAATATCCTAAAGGCGTTTACATCATCAAATATTTATATAACAACAAATATTATCAGCAAAAAATACTATTTAAGAACTAGCAGAATTTGGATTTTCTAGACTAATACTCGTTGGGCTCGTTAATTTAATATCGCGTTTGGTCATTTCATCTTTAATCGCCAAAATAGCATTACTTTTCAACAGCAATGGACTCGCCCCTGGTGCAACAACAAATTTTGCTTGCACCGTTGCCAATCCTGCATTAAGATTGGTAAACAATACATCAGGATGAACGCCTTCAACTTTATCGAGATTTTTAATAACGCTTTCTATTGCCGTTTTAACCTGATCCAGATCTTCACTAATCGGAATATCAAAATTAATAATGACTTTACGTTGTGGCGATGCTGTAATGTTATAAAACGGCGCATTGAAAATCACTTGATTTGGGACATAGACTTTTTTTCCTTCGTCGGTAATTAGTTTGGTTGTTAAAAAGCCAATTTCTTGTACCGTTCCAGAATGATTCCCAATGGTGATATAATCGCCTACAACAAAAGCTTTGTCAATCCCCACCAACATACCGGAAAACATACTCGACACCAAATCTTTCAGCGCAACCCCAGCGATAACCCCAGCCACTCCGAGACTTCCGACGAATTTCACAAAAAAACCACTGAATCCCATGATTTCAAGGGAAATAAAAGTTCCCATAATCATAATCAGAAATCGGAAAACACCTACCAAAGTTGCTACGGATTCTATTCTACTTTTCGGAAAGGCTTTATGAAACAATTTTACCGATAGTCTGCTGAGATACTTGCTACTGCTGAAAAAGAAAAAGAACACCAAAACGCCTACAATAAGATTCGGTGTTATTTCCGCAAGTTTAACATACCAATTATTAAGGACACGATAGACAAGTTCTACATAAGTGGCGGATTGTTCTTCCATAAAATAATTTTGACTTTTGTTATCAAATAAAATACCATAAAACACAAAAATACGAATAGATACGCTTTTCGGAGAATCAATATTTAATTTAATGGTATCAAAAAAAACTATTATCTTTAGCAAAGCAAACAAAAATCTTAGCCTTCAACAAAAATTGGACTCGAAACAGAAAGAATTTTCTCAACTCATTAAAAACAATCAAGGCCTTATCATTAAGGTTTCACGATTGTACACCAATTCTATTGAAGATGAGCAAGATCTTTTTCAGGAAATTGTTTTGCAATTGTGGCGCTCGTACGATTCTTTCAAAGGAAATTCCAAAATATCTACATGGATGTATCGTGTTGCGCTTAATACAGCCATTACTTTATTTCGAAAAAAAACAAAATCGCCTCTTACTGACGAGTTAGACGAAGTTCATTTTAATTACAAACAAGATGAAGATGAGGAAAAACAAGCACAAATTTCGTTACTCTACAAGGTTATCAAACTTCTTCCAAATGTAGAACGTGCAATTGTTATGATGTATCTGGACGATGTTTCGTATAAAGAAATTGCTGAAACGCTTGGTATTACAGAAGTTAATGCGCGCGTAAAAATGAATAGATTGAAAAAAACTCTAAAAGAACTAATGACGCAACATGCCTAATAACGATTTCGATATAGACCAACTAAAATCTGCTTGGCAAAACCAAAATGTCGAGGATGCCTACCAGCAATCTGACATCGAAGCCATGCTGAATACAAAATCCAGAAACTATGTTAAATACCTTCTGTGGATAAGTATTGCTGAGTTTTTGGTATTTATCGGTTTATTAGTTTTTTCATTAATCAACAAAGACAACCATAGCAACTTCCGAGAAATTTTGGAAAGATTACAAATTCGGGATCAGGAAAAAATCATGCAAACGATGGACAATATTTATTTTGTTATTAAAGTTCTGAGTTTGAGCTTAACAGGGATTTTTGTCTATTTATTTTATAACAGCTTCAGAAAAATAAGCATTGAAGATAATTTAAAACAATTCATCCTTAGAATCCTCAGTTTCAAGAAAAAAGTCAATGCTTTTATCGGCATCAACATTCTGCTTTTGGTTTTATACATTGTATCGTTCAGCGTTTACATCAGCATTGTCATGGGAGAACAAAGCATTCACCTCAACAACACCACCAAAATAGGATTTATTACCGGGGTTATTACCGCTTTATTGTTAAGCATTCTCCTCATCATCATTTACTATCGCGTTTTCTATGGTATTTTATTAAAAAGGCTTAGCAAAACTTTAGAACAACTTCGACAAATAGAATCCGATAAGAATAAATTTTAAATCTAATAGTTGCTCGTACAAAAGTCAGCTTTCCAGAAAAATTAAAATGCGTATCTTTGCCGCCATAAAAGTTCTTTGAAAATGCTTGGAAGACGACAAATCCGTGAAAAAGTAATAGAAAATCTCTATTCTTACTACCAAAACCCGATAAAACAAGATCTCGTAGAAAAAAATCTTGTGACAGAAATGTCAAAAATCTACAACTTGTACATCTATCAGCTCAACTTTTTGGTTGCGCTAAAACATGTTGCCGAAAACCAAATTGAAATTGGTAAAAACAAGTTTATTAAAATCGATAGCGATATTAATCCAAACCAGAAATTTGTACGTAACCAAATTTTGGAAAGTCTGGAAAACAACGAAGAACGCAGAAGTTTCACAGAAAAACACAAGGAACTAACCTGGGATTACAACGACGAAATCCTTATCAAAACCTTTCAAAGAATTAAAGCTGGAAAACGCTATCAAGACTATATGGCGAGCCAAGAAATTTCTTTTGAAGAAGATCAAAAATTTATCGGAAAGCTTTTTCTAAGATACATCGCAGAAAACAACGACTTACATGAAAAATTCGAAGAATTTGAAATGAGTTGGGCAGATGATTATCACATCTCTAACTCGATGATTCAAAAAACCATTGGATTCCTTAAAGAAGATGTTCCCAGCCATACTTTAGTTAAAGCGATTAAAGATGAAGAAGACGAAGAATTTGCAAAAAAACTTTTGCGCCAAAGTCTTAACAACTGGGAAGATGCAGAGAAAAAACTTGAAGAAAGATTGGTAAACTGGGAGCTGGAACGTATCTCACTGATGGACAAAATCATTTTAGTCGCTGCAATTACAGAAATGGACTATTTCCCACAAACACCTTCCAAAGTTATTATTAATGAATATATCGATATTTCTAAAGTCTATGCTAGCGAAAAATCGAATATCTTTATCAACGGTATTTTGGATAAATACAGCAAAGACAAAAACAGAGCATAATCTCAATACTAAAATATTATGAAAAAATCATTCAAGTATTTAGCAATCGCAGCCATGGCAATCAGCATTGTGGCATGTAAGAAAAAAGACGACACTACACTCGTAGCAGACAATAGTTCAGCAGTTGTAGAAAACCAAGCTATGGACGCTGTAGTAGATGAGCATGCAGGACATGACCACGCTACCGAAGAAGATGCAATGCTAGAAGAAGCTAAGAAAAACCCTTTGACTACTGTCGCGTTAAAAGAATCTGACTTTTCTTTTGGGAAAATTAAAAAAGGGGATATCGTAGAGCACATTTACGAAATTACCAATACAGGGACTAATCCATTAATCATCTCTAGTGTTAAACCAGGTTGTGGTTGCACAGCTCCAGATTACACAAAAGAGCCAATCCTTCCCGGAAAATCAGGAAAAATAACACTTAAATTCGATTCATCAAGCTTTGATGGAAATGTAGCAAAAGCTGCTGACATCTATGCAAACGTAGAAAAAGCACCTATCAGAATTGGTTTCACAGCCGAAATCACCAACTAAAATAACAAACAATGAACATGACAATATTTTTGCAAGCAGCAGGAGGACAACAATCGATGACCCCAACTTTAATTATGATGGGATTAATGTTTGTAGGATTCTATTTCTTAATGATCCGTCCGCAAATGCGTAAACAAAAACAAGAAAAAACATTCCAAGAAGCGCTAAAACCTGGCGCAAAAGTAGTGACTACTTCAGGAATGCACGGGACTATTTTCAGTATTAACGAAGATGGTGTTGTTCTTGAAACTTTATCAGGAAAATTAAAATTCGAAAAAGCCGCAATATCAAGAGATTTTACAGCACAAAGATTTCCTGAAACTTTAGGTATTACGAAAAAATAAACGACAGAGTCTAGCTCCTAACAAAAAAGCCTTCAATATTGAAGGCTTTTTTGTTATTTAAAACTAATAGCAAAAATCATGCAAAAGCCTATGCTATATTAAAAAAAATTGTAAATTCGTAGCACAGATGTATTATTTCGTCTGAAACAAAAAAATATGCTGAAACAAAATTTACAACTTAAGTTAGGTCAAAAACTAGCCCCTCAACAAATTCAATTGATGAAATTGATTCAGCTTCATACATTAGAATTTGAGGAAGAATTAGAACGCGAGCTCGAAGAAAATCCCGCCTTAGAAAAAGCTTCGGACAACGACTCAGAAGACGATTACGCGGATTCCAACGAAAGCGATTTTGAAGACGAAGGTAACGAAAGCATCGAAACAGATTTCGACGTCAACGACTACATTTACGACGACGAACCAAGTTATAAAACGGCATCCAGCAACTATTCTCAAGATGATGATGAGTTCGACAACCAATCCTTATTAACAGAAGGACAAAGCCTTTATGACTATTTATTAGAACAAATTAGACTAGCCAAAATTGACGGTGACGATCTAAATATCGCAGAATACCTTATCGGAAATTTGGACAATGACGGCTATCTACGCCGTGAAATAAAATCCATTGTGGATGACTTAGCTTTTTCTCAAGGTATTTACACTACGACAGAAAAAACGCAAGAGATTTTAGAAAACTACGTGCAAAAACTTGATCCAGCAGGCGTTGGTGCCCGAGATTTGCGCGAATGTCTTTTATTACAAATCGAAAAAAAAGTCACAGCAGATCCTGCCGTTTCTTTGGCAGCAAATATTTTAAGAAACCAATTCGATGCGCTAAGCAACAAGCACTATAATAAAATCATCCAAAAATACGATATCGAAGAAGAAGATCTTAAAGATGCCTTAGACATTATCTCTAAGCTTTCGCCTCGCGTGGGTGGTAACTTCGATACGCAGACAATTACTATTAATCAAGAAATTATTCCAGATTTTGTTATTCAGGTTAAAGACAATGAGGTGACCCCATCTTTGAATAGCAAAAACGCACCTACCCTGCGTGTATCGGAAGAATATAAAGAAATTTTAACAACCTATTCTCACGATAAAAATTCTGCAGAACACAAGCAGGCAGCTTTGTTTATCAAGCAAAAATTAGATGCTGCAAAATGGTATATTGACGCAATTAACCAACGCCAAAATACACTTTTGCAAACCATAACTGCAATTGTAAAACTTCAGAAAGAATATTTCATAACTGGTGACGAAAAAAGTATCAAACCTATGATTCTGAAAGACGTTGCAGACATTACAGGCTTCGACATTTCAACCATTTCAAGAGTTGTAAAAAGCAAATATGCAGACACGCCGAATGGGATTATTTATCTTAAAAACCTTTTCTCTGACAGCTTGACAAACGATGATGGCGAAGAAGTTTCTACTAAAGAAATCAAAAATCATCTCCAAGATATTGTCTACAACGAGGACAAACGAAAACCTCTTACCGACGATGCTTTAGTGGGGCTTCTTAAAGAAAAAGGCTATAATATCGCCCGACGTACGATAGCAAAATACCGCGAACAACTCAACATTCCAGTTGCTCGTTTACGAAAAGAATTATAACAAAAAAGCACTTCACAACGGAGTGCTTTTTCGTTGTCGTTATTTAAAAATTAAACCATTAATTAAGATTTAATTTCAAACATGATGAATGTTTAAAAAATCAATTAAAAGCTTTGAAAAACCTTTCAGATATGTATATTTTTTAGTATTTTTAAAAATATTCTAAACACAACTATGTTCAATTTCATTCAAGAATTAGCGCCGCTAGAACAAGCTTTTTGGTGGGTCGCTATTGTAGCAAGCGTCATTTTTATAGTCCAAACTTTGCTAACTATATTTGGAAGTGATTTCTCTGACGGAATTAATGCTGATTTCGATGGCAACCTCGATCATGACGCAGCGCCATTTCAATTATTTTCTTTCCGAAACCTTATCAACTTTCTTTTAGGTTTTGGCTGGGCAGGCGTCGCCTTGTTTAACACTATCAAAAGTCCAACATTTCTCATCGTTATCGCAACACTTATTGGGCTTGGTTTTGTCTTATTATACTTTGTAATGATTAAACAAATTTTAAAACTCTCCGAAGATAATACCTTTAATTATGAAGCCTTAATTGGTAAAAATGCGGAAGTCTATCTAACAATTCCTAAAGATAAAACTGGATATGGAAAAGTTTTAATCTCTTATAAAGGCAGCCAACGCGAACTACAAGCTATGACGGAAAACGAAACAATTTCGTCAGGAAATATGGTACGCGTTATTCGCCACGAAAACAACATTTTAATTGTCGAAAAAATATAAATAACATAAACTATGATTGAAGGAATTAACGGGACTTTCATCTTGATTCTCGTGGCAGTCTTTGTACTGTTTGTAACTTTTATGGCGCTTATCTCGCGCTACAAACGATGTCCATCGGACAAAATTTTAGTAATCTATGGAAAAACTGGCGGAAGCTCAGCCAAATGTATTCATGGTGGTGGCGCATTTGTATGGCCAGTTATTCAGGATTTTGCATATTTAGATTTAAAACCAATTTCTATTGAAGCCAATTTGACCAATGCACTTTCCCGTCAAAATATTCGTGTCGATGTCCCATGTCGATTCACGATTGCTATTTCTACAGAGCCAGATTCTATGGGAAATGCCGCAGAAAGATTGTTAGGACTTCATCCTGAGCAAATTCAAGAATTATCAAAAGACATCTTGTTCGGACAGTTACGTTTGGTTATTGCGACGATGACAATTGAAGAAATCAACTCGGATCGTGACAAATTTTTGGATAATATTTCTAAAAATGTGGATACAGAATTGAAGAAAATCGGTTTAAAACTCATCAACGTAAACGTTACCGACATCAAAGATGAATCTGGATATATTGAAGCTTTAGGAAAAGAAGCTGCAGCAAAAGCGATCAACGAAGCTAAAATTTCTGTTGCCGAACAAGAAAAAATTGGGGAAACAGGAAAAGCTATTGCCGACAGAGAAAAAGACACCCAAATTGCGGAAACACAAAGAGATCGCGATGTAAAGATTGCCATCACCCAAAAAGACAGAGAAGTCAGCATTGCGTCTGCTGGAAAAGATGAAGCCATTGGAAAAGCAGAAGCAGAAAGAGATGCACGTATCGCGACTTCCGAAGCCAACTCATTAGCCGTAAAAGGGGAAAACGAAGCAAAAATCACCATCGCCAACTCGGATGCTGAACGCCGCGAAAAAGAAGCAGAAGCTTTGAAAATAGCCATGACCGCAGAAAAAGTACAAGCCGCAAGAGCTTTGGAGGAATCCTATTTAGCAGAACAAAAAGCAGAAACTGCTCGTGCGGAAAGAGAAAGATCAACACAACAAGCTAATATCGTTGTTCCTGCGGAAATTGCGAAACAAAAAGCCATAATCGACGCACAAGCGCAAGCCGAAAAAATTAGATTACAAGCCAAAGGTGAAGCAGACGCGATTTTCGCAAAAATGGAAGCCGAGGCAAAAGGTTTGTACGAAATTCTAACGAAACAAGCCGAAGGTTATGACCAAGTAGTGAAAGCTGCTGGTGGCGACACTAATAGCGCCTTCCAATTATTGTTGATTGAGAAGCTTCCGGAATTGGTGAAAACCCAAGTGGAAGCAGTTAAAAATATTAAGATTGATAAAGTTACCGTTTGGGATGGCGGCAACAATCCTGAAGGAACAACTTCAACAGCAAATTTCGTTTCCGGGATGATGAAAAGCGTTCCGCCTCTTAATGATTTATTCAATATGGCTGGACTTAATTTACCATCTTATTTAAAAGGAGAAGATACAGAAGCAACCAAAGCCACGGAAACTAAAACGGTAAAAATCATCAAAAAAGAAGATCCGCCAAAGACGGATAATCCAGATAGTAATGCTTAAAAAAATCGCCTTTCAAATTATTTTGAAAGGCGATTTTTTTATTTTACTTGCGTTGCTACTTTTGTACCGAAAAGCTCTATCGATTTCATCATAATATCATGCGACGGATCGCCAATATCCATGTGCCCAAGAAATCTTGTTAATCCAAAAACTTCTTTCATTCGGTTAATTTTTTCAGCAACCTCTTCAGCATTTCCGATAAACAATGCGCCATCTTTGCTTCGTCCACCATCGTATTGCATTTTGGTATAAGGTGCCCAACCGCGACTTGCCCCTATTCTATCCATTTGTGATTTATAGGTTTCAAAATAATTTTCAATCACTTGCGGATTATCACTCACAAAAGTATGAGAATGTATGGCAATTTGCATTTCAGATTCTGGATGTCCAGCTTTCAAATACTCTTCTTTATAAAAATCAATTAATGCTTTGAACTGAAGTGGCATTCCACCAATTATTGCAACAATTAAAGGCAATCCTAATTTCGCAGCTCTTAATACCGATTCTGGCGTGCCCCCAACAGCAATCCAAATTGGAAGTTTTCCATCCTTAGTTGCGCGTGGATACACTGTTTGGTTGTGCATTGGCGCACGAAGTTGTCCTGTCCAAGTCACATTTTCCTCTGCATTTATTTTTAAAAGTAAATCTAATTTTTCCTCGAAAAGCTGATTATAATTAGACAAGTCATAACCATAAAGCGGGAAAGACTCAATGAAGCTACCGCGCCCCACAACAATTTCGGCTCGACCCTTTGATAGCAAGTCTAATGTGGCAAAATCTTCATAAACTTTAACAGGCTCTGATGAGCTTAAAACCGTTACGCCACTTGCCAATTTAATAGTCTTAGTCACGCTAGAAGCTGCTGCCAAAAGTATTTCTGGAGAAGAAACGGCATAGTCTGCGCGGTGATGTTCTCCTATGGCAAAAACATCTATTCCCGTTTGATCCATAAGCACAACTTGCTCAAGAATTTCGTTTAGTTTGTCGCTAGCATTTCTATATTTTCCGGTTTTGGAATCTATTGCCAAGTCTCCAAACATTCCTATTCCTAATTCCATATTCAATTATTTTTGACAAAATTACGATGCTTTTTTAGGCTTAACATTAACATACGATAAGAATGAAATTTGTAAAAATCTGAACATTTAAGAATGTCTTTGTGTTTATTTTTTAAAAAAAAACAATCGATTTTTTGCAGAATAGAATCTTTATTTGGTTTTAAGATTGGTAAAAATATTTTTGACAAGACCATCTGCAACAGAGATTTTCGGAACAAAAATCTGATGTATATCTGCCCACTGCATCACGTTATTAAAAATCTGAAGCGCCGGCACCAAAACATCTGCACGATCTTCACGAATTTGGTAGAATGACATTCTTTCCAAAACGCTCATTTCCTTCATGGTTTTATAATATTTTTTTAGTGCGCTTGCGGCCATTGCTTTACCATCTTTGGTTTTGCTTAAGGAGAAAATTTTATTGATGTTACCCCCAGATCCTATCGCCACAACATTATTTTTGCTAAGAATGTTACGTTTAATTTCAGATTTCATTTCGAACCACATATCATCTGTGACCAGACCTTGCAAAAGACGGATCGTCCCAATATTGAAAGATCTTTCATAAAGCATTTTTCCATTTTCGTAGAAGGTCAATTCGGTTGAGCCACCGCCAACATCAATGTATAGATAAGCGGATTTTTTGTCAAGATTTTCCTCAACGTGATTGGCATAAATCAAAGTTGCTTCTTCGTCACCAGAAATAATTTCAATATCAATATTGGCTTCTTTTTTTGCCAATTCTATAAGTTGATTTCCGTTCTTGGCATCGCGCATGGCACTCGTCGCACAAGCCCGATAATGCTCAACATGGTAAATCTCCATCAACTGATGAAAAATCTTCATAGAATTAATAAACATCTCTTTACGCTGCGGGCCAATCTCTCCAAGGTTGAAAACATCCATCCCTAGACGAAGCGGTATTCTCAAAAGATTGAGCTTTGTAAATGTGGCTTTGCCATTGACTTCTTGTACATCATTTATTAGAAGACGTGCGGCATTACTGCCTATATCGATAGCTGCAATTTTCATAATTTAAATCTAAAGATTTTTTAGATAATGGTAAATTTCTATTTGGGACCGAATTAATTTTTTCTCGTCACCTTTAACATATTCATTTCTAATATTTTTGTCAAGAACTCTGGCTTTAACATTATCTGCTAACTGAATTTCTAACATATGCTTGAGTTGTTTTTTAAGGTCATTTTGCAAAATTGGCGTTGCTGCTTCGATGCGATAATCCAAGTTCCGTGACATCCAATCGGCTGAAGAAAGATAAAAATCGTTCTTACCTTTATTATAAAAATACATAATTCTGGCGTGTTCCAGATATTCGTCAACAATGCTTATGGCATAGATTTTCTTTTTAAAACCTTTTTGATTGACTGCGCAATAAATCCCTCGAACAATCATTTTCATATCCACGCCAACTTCGGCAGCTTGGTATATTTTGGTAATCAAAATTTTATCACTCAAAGAATTGACTTTAATTATTATCTCCGCTTTGCGTCCAGCTTTCGCCTCTTCAATCTCGCGGTCGATGTGCCAAATAATTTTGTCCCGCATAAACTGTGGACACACCAATAAAGTTTTGCAACTTTTCAGAATTGCAGTTGGATCAGCTTTGGGCTTATTAAGAACGCTGAAAACCTTATTGATATCGGCCATTATGGATCGATTAGCTGTCATCAACATGCTGTCACCATAGATTTTTGCTGTTTTCTCATTAAAATTTCCAGTACTGACGAATCCATACTGAATGGTTTTATTGTTGACCCGTTTTTTGATGACGCACAATTTGGCGTGGATCTTTTTATTGGGGATTCCCACCAAAACTTTCACGCCTTCTAGCTCCAACCTTTCTTTCCATTGGAGATTGGCTTCTTCATCAAAACGTGCGCGCAACTCCAACATTACTGTTACATCTTTTCCGTTACGCGCGGCATTAACCAAAGCATTTATAATTTTGGAATTGCTCGCCAAACGATAGGCAGTCAACTGAATGGATTTGACATCGGGATCCATTGCTGACTCGCGCAACAAGTCGATAACTGGCGTATATGTATGATACGGAAAGGTCAACAAGATGTCTTTTTTGATAATAACATCTGTAACTCTTTCTTTATTATCGAAAGCCTGATGGGTAAAAGACGTTCTTTCAACTGGCTTTTCGTAAGCTTTAAAAACATCTGGAAAATCCATAAAATGTCTGAAGTTATGAATCTTTTGCCCCGGAATAATGCTGTCTTTTTTTGATAAATTGAGTTTTCGAATCAAAAATTCCAGAAGCGCTTTGTCCATTTCTTTATCAAAAACAAAACGTGTCGGCTTGCCTTTTCTTCGGCTTTTAATACCTTTTTCGATTTTGTCTGCCAAAGTTGTTTTGATGTCGTTATCCAAGTCGAATTCCGCATCTTTGGTTACTTTAAAACAATTTGCTTCAAAATCATCATAACCAAAATATGAAAAAATATGAGGCAGATTATAGATAATAACGTCTTCCAAAAGCATAACATTTTTCTCTGATTTGTTCTCAGTTGGAAGAATTACGAATCGGCTATTGGTCGTTGTGGGCACTTCTATGATTGCAAATTTGCTTTCGTACTGCCATTCTTTTCGACGCATTGCAACACCAATATACAAGCTTTTGTCTCGCATATAGGGCATGGGGACATTTTCGTGCAGCAAAATTGGGATCATATTACTTTCTATTTCTTCATCAAAATATTTTACCACAAAATCTTTTTGGGCTGCCGACAAGCTTTTACTGTCTTTAATAAAAACATTTTGTTTGGCCATTTCTTTTTGGACTTCTCGCCATGTTTTATCGAAATCCGACTGCTGGTCAATTACTATTTTGTTAATTTTTTGAAGAATTTTGGAAGGTGCTTCGTAAAAAGATTCTTGAATGACTTTTGTTTTAAAATCCATAGCTCTTTTCAGACCCGCTACCCTAACTCGAAAAAACTCATCAAGATTGTTGGAAAAGATTCCTAAAAAACGAATTCTGAGAGGCAAAGGCACTGTTGCGTCTTTTGCTTCTTGTAAAACTCTGGCATTAAAACCTAACCATGTTATATCTCTAGGATTGAATTGCTGCGCCATATTTGGATTTGATATGTTTCAAATTTACGTTTAATAAAAATAATTTTTAAATATTTATAATATTAAATTATTGCTTGCTGGTAAAAGGATATCGTTATTTAGCCCTTGTTTAATATAAGAAAAAAAATGATTCAAAATCTCTTACTACTTTTAATGACAAGCTTTAATTTTAAACCGAATTTAATAATAAGCATTTTAGAAAAGCCTGTCCTTTTTAATCATATTTAAAAATAAACAACAATCAAAACTGACAATTTGTCATTGAAAACCTCAATTTCTGTCATCAATCGGCTATGGCACAAAGATTGAGAATTTCTCATCAATAATTTAAAATTTAAAAAATAAAAATATGAGCAAAATAATCGGAATTGACTTAGGAACAACCAACTCTTGCGTTGCAGTAATGGAAGGAAAAGATCCTGTAGTTATCCCTAACGCAGAAGGGAAAAGAACAACGCCATCTATCGTAGCTTTTACTGAAGATGGTGAAAGAAAAGTTGGTGATCCTGCAAAAAGACAAGCAGTAACCAACCCTACAAAAACGGTTTACTCTATCAAAAGATTTATCGGAACGCACTTTAAAGATGACGCTTCGGAAATCACTAGAGTACCTTACAAAGTAGTATCTGGGCCAAATGATACTGTAAAAGTAAAAATAGACGATAGAGAATATACGCCGCAAGAAATCTCAGCGATGACGCTTCAAAAAATGAAGAAAACTGCTGAAGATTATTTGGGTCAAGAAGTAACCAGAGCGGTAATTACAGTTCCTGCATACTTCAACGATGCACAAAGACAAGCGACGAAAGAAGCTGGAGAAATTGCAGGTCTTAAAGTAGAAAGAATTATCAACGAACCTACAGCTGCAGCGCTAGCTTATGGTCTTGATAAAGCACATAAAGATCAAAAAATCGCAGTTTATGACCTTGGTGGTGGTACTTTCGATATCTCAATCCTTGATTTAGGAGATGGTGTTTTCGAAGTATTATCTACAAACGGTGATACACACTTAGGTGGTGACGATTTTGATGACGTAATCATCAATTGGTTAGCAGACGAGTTCAAAGCTGAAGAAGGTGTTGACTTAAAAGCGGATCCAATCGCATTACAAAGACTAAAAGAAGCTGCTGAGAAAGCAAAAATCGAATTATCAGCGTCTTCTCAAACAGAAATCAACTTACCGTATATTACAGCAACGGCTACAGGACCAAAACACTTGGTAAAAACTTTAACAAGAGCGAAGTTCGAGCAATTAGCTGCTGATTTGGTAAGAAGATCTATGGAGCCTTGTAAAAAAGCTTTATCTGACGCAGGTCTTTCTGCTAACGATATCGATGAGGTAATTTTAGTGGGTGGTTCTACACGTATCCCTGTTATCCAAGAAGAAGTTGAAAAATTCTTCGGTAAAAAACCTTCAAAAGGTGTAAATCCAGACGAAGTGGTAGCTATTGGTGCTGCGATCCAAGGTGGGGTTTTAACAGGTGATGTTAAAGATGTATTGTTATTAGATGTAACACCACTTTCTTTAGGTATCGAAACCATGGGTTCTGTATTCACAAAATTAATTGATGCGAATACTACCATCCCAACTAAAAAATCTGAAGTTTTCTCTACAGCGTCTGACAATCAGCCTGCAGTAAGCATCAGAGTAGGACAAGGTGAAAGACCCATGTTCAACGATAACAAAGAAATCGGTAAATTCGATCTTACAGATATTCCACCAGCACCAAGAGGCGTTCCTCAAATTGAAGTAACTTTCGATATCGATGCAAACGGTATTTTGAGTGTTTCTGCAAAAGATAAAGGAACAGGAAAAGAACAATCTATCAAAATTCAAGCATCTTCTGGACTTTCTGATGACGAAATCGAAAGAATGAAGCGTGAAGCTGAAGAAAATGCTTCTGCCGATGCTAAGAAAAAAGAAGAAGTTGAAGTTTTCAACAAAGCAGATGGATTGATTTTCCAAACTGAAAAACAATTGAAAGAATTTGGAGATAAACTTTCCGCGGACAAAAAAGCAGCAGTAGAATCTGCAGCAGCTGAATTGAAAACAGCTTTTGATGCTAAAGATTTAGAAGCTACAAAAACAAAAACTGAAGCTTTAGATGCTGCGTGGATGGCTGCTTCAGAAGAAATGTATGCTCAAGGTCAACAAGCTGATCCCAACGCTGGACAACAACAAAGTCATGCAAACACTGGTGCAGATGATGTACAAGATGCAGACTTTGAAGAAGTGAAGTAATTTTACAACAACCTTCAAAGTTTCTAAAACCTTGAAAGTTTAAAAATAGAATCCCTTCGTGAAAACGAGGGGATTTTTTGGTTAAAAAAGAATACTAATTCTATTTCAAGCTTTCAGTTTCAATAAATTCGTATTTCATTTTAGCTGTTCTCTTAATTCTTTTATTTTTTTGCCAGACTTAGTTGACAACTTTAAATCTATTGATTGTGTTTCTACAAAAATTTTCTTGCTATTAAAAAACACTCCTTTCTTTGACTCAGAGAATGCGGTAAATGAGGTTCAACTAAAACACATCACAGAATAAACTGAGGTTAAAGAAAAGTCCTAATATCATGATTAATCTTTGTGCACAAAAAAGTTAATTTTAAACAAATGCTGTTACAACAAAAAATCCCTTTCCAAAATTGGAAAGGGATTCTATAATCATAGCAAAGTATGCTAGTATCACACTTTAATTTCTACGTCTACACCTGAAGGAAGCTCAAGCTTCATAAGCGCATCCACAGTTTTAGAAGAAGAAGAGTAGATATCCATCAATCTCTTGTGAGCTGATAATTGGAACTGTTCTCTAGCTTTTTTGTTAACGTGTGGAGATCTTAACACAGTGAAGATTCTCTTGTTAGTTGGTAAAGGGATTGGACCGTTAACTACAGCACCAGTTGCTTTTACCGTTTTTACGATTTTCTCAGCAGATTTATCTACTAAATTGTAATCGTAAGACTTAAGTTTTATTCTGATTCTTTGTGACATTTTAATCTAATTTAAAATTAACCTTTAGCTTTAGCGATTACTTCTTCAGCAACGTTATTAGGAGCAGCTTCGTATTTTTCGAATTCCATAGAAGATGTAGCTCTACCAGAAGATAATGTTCTTAGTGTCGTTACATAACCAAACATTTCAGAAAGGGGAACGAATGCTTTGATAACTTTAGCGTTATTTCTGTCATCCATACCGTTTACAGTACCTCTTCTTCTGTTAAGGTCACCAACGATGTCTCCCATGTATTCCTCAGGTGTTACCACTTCAAGCTTCATAATAGGTTCCATGATAACTGCTTTTGCAGCTCTTCCTGATTCTTTGAATCCCATTTTTGCAGCTAATTCAAACGATAACTGATCCGAGTCAACCGCGTGGAAAGATCCGTCTTTAAGAACGACTTTCATTGCATCAACTTCGAAACCTGCTAATGGACCATTTTTCATAGCTTCTTTGAATCCTTTCTCAACTGAAGGGATAAATTCTTTAGGAATGTTACCACCTTTAATTTCGTTTACGAATTCAAGACCAGATTTACCTTCTTCTGCTGGACCAATAGTAAATACGATATCTGCGAACTTACCTCTACCACCAGATTGCTTTTTATAAGTTTCTCTGTGATTAGCTGTTGCTGTAAGCGCTTCTTTGTATTCTACTTGAGGTTGACCTTGGTTAACTTCTACTTTAAACTCTCTTCTCATACGGTCTACGATGATATCCAAGTGAAGCTCACCCATACCTGAGATAATTGTTTGACCAGAAGCTTCATCAGTTTTCACTGTGAAAGTAGGATCTTCTTCAGCCAATTTAGCTAAAGCGTTACCCATTTTATCTTGGTCAGCCTTAGTTTTAGGCTCAACAGCGATACCAATTACTGGATCTGGGAACACCATAGATTCAAGAACGATTGGGTTCTTTTCATCACATAATGTATCTCCAGTTTTGATATCTTTAAATCCTACAGCAGCACCAATATCTCCAGCCTCGATGTACTCGATAGGCTCTTGCTTGTTAGCGTGCATTTGGAAGATACGAGAGATTCTCTCTCTGTTATTTGATCTTGTATTCAATACGTAAGAACCAGCATCTAATCTACCAGAATAAGCTCTGAAGAATGCTAATCTACCTACGAATGGGTCAGTTGCAATTTTAAATGCTAAAGCTGAGAATGGTTCAGTTACTGAAGGTTTTCTTGTAACTGGCAAATCAGTCTTAGGATCTGTACCGTCGATCGCTTCTTTATCTGTTGGAGCAGGTAAGTAACGACAAACAGCATCTAGCATAAACTGAACACCTTTATTTTTGAATGAAGAACCACAAGTCATTGGAATGATACTCATATCCAAAGTAGCAGCTCTTAATGCAACATGAATTTCTTCTTCTGTAATAGAGTTTTCGTCCTCCATAAACTTCTCAAGAAGATTTTCGTCGTATGCAGCAATTTCTTCGATTAATTGACCTCTGTATTGTCTTACCTCGTCAACCATTTCAGCTGGGATTTCAACAATATCAAAAGTAGATCCGTGGTTTTCATCATGCCAAACGATTGCTCTGTTTTTCACTAAATCTACCACACCTTTAAAGTCGGATTCGTCACCAATTGGTAAAACGATAGGCACTGCGTTAGAACCTAACATTTCTTTAACTTGCTTACAAACATTAAGGAAATCAGCTCCTTGTCTGTCCATTTTGTTTACAAATCCCATTCTTGGAACTTTGTAGTTATCAGCAAGTCTCCAGTTGGTTTCAGACTGAGGCTCAACACCATCTACAGCAGAGAATAAGAATACCAAACCATCCAAAACTCTTAAAGAACGGTTAACCTCTACTGTGAAGTCAACGTGTCCTGGGGTATCGATGATATTGAAATGATAATCTTTTGCATCTGGAAGGGCTTTCCCTTGCTCTGTAGGGAATTTCCAATCTACAGTAACAGCAGCAGAAGTAATTGTAATACCTCTTTCAGCCTCTTGCTCCATCCAGTCAGTCGTAGCAGAACCTTCGTGAGTTTCTCCTAACTTATGGTTTTTACCAGAATAGAACAAAATACGTTCTGTTGTAGTTGTTTTACCAGCATCGATGTGTGCTGCGATACCAATATTTCTTGTTAATTTAAGATCTCTACTCATTGTCTTAATTAAAATTTAAAGTGAGAGAAAGCTTTATTAGCTTCTGCCATTTTGTGAGTATCTGTTTTCTTTTTATAAGCAGCACCTTCTTCTTTAGCAGCAGCAATAACTTCTGCAGCTAATTTCTGAGCCATAGATTTATCGTTTCTTGCTTTAGAGTACTTGATTAACCATTTCATAGCCATAGAAATTTTTCTATCTGCTCTGATTGGCATTGGGATTTGGAAGTTAGCACCACCAACTCTTCTAGAACGTACTTCTACGTGTGGCATAACGTTAGTTAATGCATCTTTCCAGATTTCTAGTGATGTTTTTTCGTTATCTCCTTTTTTGTTTTCAACGATATCTAGCGCATCATAAAAAATTTTGAATGCGATAGATTTTTTACCGTCTAACATTAGGTTGTTTACGAATCTTGTTACCAATTGATCATTAAATTTCGGATCTGGTAACAACGGTCTTTTTTTCGCTTTTGTCTTTCTCATTGCTTTTGTACCTTATTTAATGATTATTTTTTCTTACCTGTTGCAGCTGGCGCTTGACCTGGTTTTGGTCTCTTAGCTCCATACTTAGATCTTCTCTGTGTTCTTCCATTAACACCTGCAGTGTCTAATGCACCTCTTACGATGTGGTAACGTACTCCCGGTAGGTCTTTCACCCTTCCGCCTCTTACCAATACTATCGAGTGCTCTTGAAGATTATGTCCTTCGCCCGGGATGTAGGCGTTAACTTCCTTACCGTTAGAAAGTCTTACCCTTGCAACTTTTCTAAGTGCAGAGTTAGGTTTCTTAGGTGTAGTAGTATATACTCTTGTACATACTCCTCGTCTTTGTGGACAAGAATCAAGGGCAGCCGATTTGCTCTTCTTGGCAAGCGTGGCTCTTCCTTTTCTTACTAATTGTTGAATAGTAGGCATTTAATTGCTTTTATATTATAATTCAGGGTGCAAAAGTAATAATATTTTTTTAATTAACAACACATGCTATAAAAATTTAATATTCTTTCTCATTAAAAATCATTTGTTTAGGACAATATATTTTAAAAAACTTTTCATTTCTATTAGTGTTTTTATCTAGACTAACAATCCCTGATTTGTTCAGGTACTGCTTTTAGTAGCAAGAGAAAATTTAATAGTAACAAAAACAGGATTAATAAATATTCTATTCTTATTGACTTCCGTCCAAAACAATTTCGGAAGTGTACAAGACTTTAGACTTGTCTTGCACGGTATCGAATTTTAACCATTTTATTTTAGGATTAATCGTTCCAATAATAGACTGCTTGGTATCGCCCGCTTGCCCTCCCGTATGCCTGTATTGGAAAGTCTTTTTAATAATAGGGATATAATAGGTTGTCATTTCGCTCTTATTACTTTCGTTATTAAAACTATATTCCTTATCTATGAACATTGACATTTGTGGCTCAATCTGCTTGCGATTTTCGAAATAGCTTTCAGGACTTTTCAAACTATATAGCACTCCAAAACAAAAGAAAAAACAAGACAGTCTTACAATAATCTTATCCGATTTTCCCGTTTGAAAGAATAATATAAGGAACGAGAAAAACAAACATACATTGACTGCAGCTTGCATTCTTGTATTCATTTCTTCGATTTGTTGCGCCAGACTGGAAACAAAAAGACAAATTGCATATACGCCTGCAATGGTCCACAACAACATATGGAAATAAGAAGCAGTGGTATTTTTTGATTTTTTAAAATATTTGAGAAAATAAAGAAATATTGCAATATCAATCAGCATTAAAACAAATTGAAAGCCTATACTAAACATACTATTCGATGCTGGTTTTAGACCAATGTACGGATTAATCGCGTTGACAGTTCCTAAAACGCCTCTTAAAACACTAATTCCCAAAATCTCATGGGGCTGCCCTCTAAGATCTTCTCCTGTAAAACTTCCAAAAGAAATATAATTGAAGGCTAAATAACTTGCAATGCCCACTCCGGAAATTAAAAGAAATGAAAACAAAGTTGTGACCCGTTTGCGGTCTTTAGATTTTAGCAACATATACAGCGCGAATAAGCTTATACCCAAATACACATAAATGCCCGAATACCTTACAACAAACATCAATACCATAAGGAGCGACGCGAAAACAACATCTCTATATTTAAAAGAATTGCTTGTTAAAATTTGGTAGAAAAAGTAAATCAGAAAATACATTAAGAACAAAAATGGACCTTCCGAAATCGCAATAGCCATTACAAACAACAAGGTTTTTCCCATGAACAACAAAACCGTTTCTCTGAAAAAAAACTTTTTAAAATATGAAAACAAAAATACCGTCATAAGCATACTAACATTAAGAAGCTTATACGCCCAAAAGTAATCTTTAAACACCTCAAAGAAAGCCCTCAAAAAAATAGGATATCCCAATGGGAAAAGATCTGTCACGGGAGTAGGTAAATCCGCAGCGATTTCGAAGTAAGACAAACTATCCGCATAGACGCCGCCTGTTGGTAACAGAAAACTTTCTAACAGATTAACAATAACTACAATAACAGCAAGAATAACATATTTCTTCATGGAAAAGTCTAAAACCCGCAATATTAAGAATTTTCTCAAGAAATAAAACACAAGCCTTTGGATATAATTTTTCAAATTCTTAGAGATAGGCTTATCAGTTGTAACAAAAAAAATAAAACAAGTATTACATATAAAATATATATTTGCAAAAAACATTTAGCTTTTGAAAAAAACTCTACTTTTTCTACTGATTTCCAATTTTGTATGGGCACAATGGAGCATTTCTAACGCACAACGAAATGCGCTAATCAACATCTACAACACTACCAATGGCCCAGACTGGAACCGCACTTGGGATCTATCCAAAGATCCCAGAAACTGGTTTGGTATCAATATAAAAAACGGCGATGTCGTAGAAATTTCACTTAACAACAACGCCTTAAAAGGTGTTTTCCCGTCCAATCTTTCTATATTTTCGAAACTTCAAAAGCTAGACTTAAGTAATAACGAACTAAATGGCGAATTAGCAGGAAGCCTTGGCGGATTAACAAATCTAAAAGTATTAGACATTTCCCACAACCGCTTATCAGGCGATCCATCTTCCAAAATCACAAGCCTTACCAATCTTGAAGATCTTGGACTTGGTGGCAACCGTTTCGAAATTCCTAACATCAACCAAACGCTTCAGCCATTTACAAAACTGAAAAACCTTAACCTTTCCAATCTTCAACTAACCGAAGTACCAACAAGCTTATCGTCTTTTATAAACCTTCTACAACTCGACCTTAGCGACAACCAAATTACTTCTGGCTTCGACAGGCTTACAAATCTTTCAGCATTACAGGATTTTAATTTATCCAACAATCAATTAACAGCAGTTCCCAATGTTATTAATAGTTTCACACGTTTGATTAAACTAAACCTTAGTAAGAACAACATTTCAAACTATTCTAACATTGGCAATCTTAACAATCTTGAACAACTCAATATCGCCGCTAACAACCTTGAACAATTACCCGCAAAAATCGCAAGTTTTTCAAATCTATTAAATCTCAATCTGAGCCAAAATAAAATAAAATCGGGGCTATCAAACCTTATCCAACTGAAAAAACTCCAACAACTTTCGATTGACGAAAACGAACTTCGGGGAAGTTTTCCTTCGGAGTTGCTAAACATTCCGACTTTATTAATGTTATCCATACGCGACAATCATTTGGAAGGCGAACTTCCAACAAAGCTCCCCCCAGTTTGTGACCTTAGCAACAACAGATATACATCACAAGCACTACAAGCAAAATTCGCTTCAGAAAATTTCAATTACGACGGTTTTTATTATTCACCACAACGTTATGATGCGCCAGCAGAAGTGCTGGGCGTTATAGGACAACCCGCCTCTCTTCATCAATATTTAACAGGACCAGACTACAGCTTTACTTGGTTCAAAAATCTAGATGAAAACATGGACATTTCCACAGAAAACCTGTTTTTCAACGAAGTAACAACCGAAGATTTCGGATCCTACACTGTGGAAGCCTACACCTACAAACTGATTGGCAAAAATCTCATGCAACTCTCTTTGTTCCGCGAACCTATTAAGCTAACAGACAAACTTGGCATAGAAGATCCATCAAGAATTATCAAGATTTTCCCAAATCCTACTTCTGATTTCATCAATATTTTGGCAACCAACAAAAACATTGAAAGAATCTTCATTTATGATCTCAGTGGCAAGCAAATTATATCCACCAATTCTACAAGAATCAACGTTGCTCGACTTCCTTCGGGGGCCTATATCTTAAACATAAAAACCGACAACGGCTACAAAAACTTTAAATTTATCAAACAATAAAGGTTTAAAATTTCAATAAAAATTAGGAGCATGGCAAGTTGTCATGCTCTTGACTTTTCCCACCCGCTGTCCGCTATATCTTTCGTCTTGGCGCTCGGTCGGCTCCGCTACGCTCCGCCGCCTCACGCCAAGCCCAAAGGATGCCGCTTCCATCGGGGCTAGATTAAAACATTCAACATTCTTTTGACTAAAAATATTCTTCACAATATGATATTTCAGTAGCTTTGTATAAAACAAGCTTTTATGCAAGAAGTAAGACTTCAGTCTATATTAGATAATGATTTTTATAAAATTACGATGCAAAATGCCGTCGTAAAACTCTTTACCAACGAAGTCGTAAAATACGAATTCATCAATCGTGGCAAACACAACTTCCCCGAGGGTTTCGCCGAAGAACTGCGCAAAGCGGTTAATGACATGGCAAACCTCAAACTTACCAAAGAGGAAAAAGCCTACCTTAAAAAAACTTGCCCATACCTTAGCCTCCCCTACTTAGACTTTCTCGAAGGCTATCAATATGATCCTTCTGAAATAAAAATTGAACAACATGGCAACGACCTAAAAGTCAGCGCCGAAGGACTTTGGTACAGAACCATCCTTTGGGAAGTTCCGTTATTATCTTTAATCAGCGAGCTCCATTACGAAATGAACCACCTCGAAAGACAATCCAACCAAGAAGTTATCGACAAGACAGTGGAAAAAGCAAAACACCTTACAAAACTAGGCGTTTCTTTTGCAGAATTCGGGACAAGAAGACGCCATTCTTATCGCGTACATGGTCTGGTTATGGAAGCTTTGCTACAAGACAAAAACTCAACTTTCATAGGCACATCCAATGTGCATTTCGCTATGAAGTTTAATGTAAAACCCATCGGCACACACGCCCACGAGTGGTTTATGTTCCATGCAGCAGAATACGGCTTCAAGATGGCCAATTCTCTAGCCTTGGAACATTGGATTGATGTCTATCGCGGCGATTTGGGCGTTGCATTATCCGACACCTACACAACGGATGTTTTCTTCCAACAGTTTGACAAAAAGTTTTCAAAACTCTTCGATGGCGTGCGACACGATAGTGGTGACCCCATAGAATTTGCCGAAAAAACGATAAAACATTATGAGTCTCTAGGAATTAATCCGCTCTTCAAATACATTATTTTTTCAGATGGTCTTAATCTTGAAAAAGTGCACGAAATCACAAAGGCTTGCCGCGGGAAAATTGGAATTTCGTTCGGAATTGGAACCAATCTTACCAATGATGTCGGACTGAAACCTATGAACATCGTAATGAAGCTAATCGGCGTAAAAGGCATCAATAACGAATGGATCCCAACAGTGAAGCTTTCGGACGAAAGAGGAAAATATACAGGCGATCCAAAAATGATTGAACTCGCCAAAGAGTTTTTGAGAATTAAAGACTAATAGAATTAAAAAGTGAATTTGAGGCGCGAGCGAAGCGAGCGCCAAAAGAGCCTTGTTGTCGCAATATGCTGTATGCGTGAGCGATGATAGCGGATATCCTTTGGTATTCGGGGCTTCGGCTCCGCTCAGCCGCCGAATACCAAAGATAGCAGCGAACGTAGCGACCCGCTTGTTGTGGCAATGGACGCGCCAAGGAAAACAACGGGACACGCCCCAATTAAATATAAAAATCATGAAACATTTATCATTTAGTCTTATACTGTTTTTCTGTGCAAGCTTAAGTTTTGCGCAACACAAAAATTTTGATAAAAAACTAGCAGACTCTTTGTCCGCCGACAAATATGGCATGCGACCTTACGTCATTGTCATGCTAAAAACGGGACCTAACAAAATTGAGGACAAACAGAAAATGGATGACTTAATGCGTGGACATCTCGACAATATAGGAAAACTTGCAAAAGAAGGAAAACTGTCCGTAGCAGGTCCTTTCTTTGATAAAAACGATCGCGATTATCGTGGTATGTTCATCTTTAATGTCAAAACAACAGAAGAAGCGGACGCCTTGGTAAAAAGCGATCCTGCTGTAGCTGCTGGAGTCTTCAGCTATGAAAGTTTCAAATGGTACGGCTCCGCAGCTTTGCCAATGTATCTGCGTTATCACGACAAAATATCTCAGGAAAATCCATAGAAAAATCCCTCGCAAATGGAGGGATTTTTTAGTGAAAAATTTAAGTTCTAGTGTTAATATGTGTGTTATGATTTTTTACGATTAATTTTAATGTTAGATGTTTTGCCCGCTTCCACAAGCTTGGAGATATCATCAACGGTGAATGTTCCACTTACATCTATAAAAACAGCATCATTATCTTTTGAGTTTACAACAATCATTATTTTTTTAATTACATCATCCGATTGTTGCGCATTGATGTTGATAACATCACCATCATTACGGATAGACGCCCATTCTTCAAACTTTTCTTGGTTGAGGTAATTGGTAAATTCTGCCATCATTTTAGAATCCATATTCTCGGAAGTCATCAGTTTTATTTTTGAGACTTTCTTAACGAGGTTGATAACTTCTTCGCTCTCACCATCTTCTTTTAATTGATTTTTAAGAAATGATTTAGCCAAAAAAGTCGGAACATTAATACTCATAAAATTGGCTTGATTGCGATAATACGGCGTATTGAAAAAATCAACGGAAGGTTTTTGCGAAACGAGACAAGACTGCATCGTCAATATACTAAATCCTAAAAATATATATTTTTTCATGCTTTAATTTTAAGTTTGATCTTAATTGATTTGTGTTAAACTAGCACCAGTAATCTTCTTAACATCCGTCACAATGCTTGATGGATTACCTTTGTACTGAACCGATGCCGCCGAAGAAACCGAAGCTGTCAACGCGTCCGATACATTTACTTTAACACTACTTCCAGATGAAGCACTTACCGTTGCTTTTTTGGTTGCGAAATTGGCGCCGTCCAGAGTCGCGCCACTCGTCACACTGTACGCAACAGTGTCGGCAGAACCATTTAGTCGCACAAAAGAACCACTGCTTGCATCCAATGCCACGCTGCCTGTCTGAAGTTTCATCTTGATTGTTGACCCCGAAGTCGATTCTATCGCTGAAGAAGATGAAATATCAAAATCGCCATCTACTCTGGAACCAGAAGAAGCTTCTATCGCTAAGGCTCTGTCTTTAATGGTATTCATGGCTTGAAAGCTAGCCCCAGACTTGGTAACGATTCGGTTCATTTTAGGAGAAGAAACCTTTACAATAAGATTTCTAATATTCAAATTTTTAACCCCATTATTTCTGATAAATATTTTAAGAACATTATTCTCTACTTCCGTAATTACATATTGTAGCTTGTCTGGCTCAACATCCACCACTACGGAATGATTGGCAGCTTGCGTAAATTTAACACTTACACCCGTAGATACTTCGATGCCATCAAAAGCGGAAACTTTTCTAACACTTGCGGTATTCTGCTGACTGGTTGAATTAATACTCGAAATCGGATTAAGCGCCGTAACATTCTTGGTTTCTTCTATTAGATTGGAAACATCATCCATAGAAATTTTCCCATCCAACATCATCAAAATCGTGTTGTCGTTCGTTGTGATATTCAGTAACAAATCATTGAATATGCCGTCTGTTGCGTCGGATGCCAAAAATTTAATTTTATTGTCTCGGCTATTTACCGTCACCAATTCCTCATACTTAAGATTACTAATTGCCGACAAAATCGCGCTACGTTGCGTTTCATAATTTTGCAAAGGCACAACATTCTCGGCAGCTAAATCGGCTGGGAAAGTTGGCTTTTCCATAATCATAATATTCAAGCCTTGGATTTTTTTGAGAAGTGGTTTAATTTTTTTTAGTTCAGAGTCTCCGATATTAAGCTTGTTGAGCATCCCGAACATGGGCTTTGCAATCTTAATCGTCGTAACACCTTGTGCATCTTGATACTGTGTGAACAGTTGGTTAATCTTTTCTGACTGGCCGAAAATATTCGTTGAAAGAAAGAATAAAACTAATATTATTGAGAACTTTTTCATTTTTTTTATTATTTTAAATCAAGTGAAAGACTGGTTGCATTTTGTGCGTGATCTACCGTTTGGCTTACATTGCTTGCCAAATAATTAACCGCATCTTCTGTTAATGCGATGGCTTCTTGTTCGTTGTAAACAGGTTTTCCATTGATGACGACATAGTTAGGATTATAAGCTTCTTGATAATTTACATTATCTGTTTCAGTTTCTACTAAATTATGTATTTCTGTTTGACTTACACTTACAATATTTTTTGTTTTTGAAGTTGGCAATTCTGGTTTCTGGGCTAATCTCTTTGCCACATTTTGTTGTGCTACATTTGCATTATCTTCAATATTCTTTTGTGCTAAAATTTGGGATTGCTGCTCAACGGTAGCTTCTGCATCTTGTTTTACAACGGGCTGCAAAGGCTTATTAACATCTCCACTTTCTTGGTTCACAAAAAGATAACCTCCCAAGACTCCCATAAACATCACCAGACTCGCAGCCATCCAATAGTTTTTGAATCCATTTCCGAATTTTGGTTTTGCAGAACCCAACGGCATAATAGGTGTTTGTTCCATTTTCGGTGCGACCTGTTCTCCTTCTACTTTCGACAAAAAATCATCGAAGTCCAGTTTCATCTTTTCTTGTTTTTCTTCTCGTAGAAAAGAAAAATAAGGATCGTCGCTTTCTTGTTTTAGAAGTCGTTCTTCTTCTGGTGACAGCTCCTCACCTTCGAAGAATTTATACTCCCAATCCTTGTATTTGTCGGTTTTCATACGCGTAAAGTTTGTTAATGGCATCTCGCACCTTCTGACGGGCCCGCATTAGGTTTATCCTCACTGCATTTTCCTCCATTTCGAGAATCCCGGCGATCTCAGAAATATCGTATTCCTCAACATCTTTTAGGTGGATGACCATCTTTTGTTTTTCTGGCAAATCGTTGATAAATCTCAGAATTTGCTCTTTCAAATTATTGGTTTCTATTTGATAAAGTTCAGATCTTCCGTATTCTAATTGTGCATAATTTTGTTTAACATCGTGATGCTTCAGCCGGTTGAGGCATTCATTTTTTACACATCTTAATACATAAGACTTTAGGTTATCAACAGAAAGTAATTCTTCTTTTTTTTGCCAAAACTTCATTAATAAATCCATCGTGACATCTTCGGCTTCGTCAACGCTCATCACAAATCTTTTCGCAAAACGATACATCTCATCTTTGAGCGTATATATCGATTCTTGAAATTGTTCTTTGGTCATGAGTTGTTTGCCGGTTTATAAGTAAGACATCTATCGGGACAAAAATATTACATTTAAAATAAAAAAAGCGCTCAAATAAATTTAAACGCTTGATTTTCAATAAAATAAATTTTAATAATTTTCAAAAATATATTTTAAAATATTCTTGTCCGTTTCTGTAAGATCGACTTTTCTACGCGCCATGACTTTCTCACAGACTTCGTAAGCTTTTTCGAGCTTAAACTTTTCATCGCACTTCATACCGCCCCACGAAAAACTTTCAACTAAGTTCGGTGGAAAACCTGATTTAAAAATATTAGAAGCCACACCTACAACAGTTCCTGTATTAAGCTGCGTATTAATCGCTGTTTTGGAGTGATCTCCCATAATTAATCCACAAAACTGCAGCCCTGTATCTTCGAATCTTTTGGATTTATAATTCCAAAGTTTTACTGAAGCATAATTGTTTTTAAGATTTGAAGAATTGGTATCGGCGCCAAGATTACACCATTCTGCAATCACAGAATTCCCGACAAAACCGTCGTGACCCTTGTTAGAATACCCAAACACCACAATATTGTTAACCTCGCCACCAATTTTGGAATGTGGGCCAACAGTGGTTGCGCCATATACTTTTGCACCTAGATTAAACTTAGAATGCGCGCACAAAGCAATAGGTCCGCGAAGATTACAACCCTCCATGACCTCAGCATCTTTTCCGATATAGATTTTGCCAGTTTTACAGTTGATCGTTGCAAATTCCACCATTGCACCTTCTTCGATAAACAAATCAGCTTTATCCCCAAGAAAACCACAATTCGAGGACAACTCTTGAGAAGCGCGACCTTTCGTCAATAATTCAAAATCAAAATCTATGGCTTTATCATTATACGAAAACAAATCTGTTGGTTTTTTGAAGAAAAATAAGTCCTCCGTCACATCTGTCATTTTCTCAATCTGATTAAGAGAAAAATTCTCCATATTGATATTGGCAGCAAGTAATTCATTATCATACACTAGAGCTTCGCCAGGTTTAAGATCTTTTATCTGTTGCAAAATCTCATTGGATGGTAAAAAATTCGGTACTATAAAGAGGCTTTGTCCACTCTTTGGTTTTACAAATTTTTCTTGAAGAAAATCTTCGGTAATATAGAAGTGTTGGTCAATATTCAAAAGTTTTTTCCAACGTTCTGTAAAAGTCAAAATGCCGACACGCATCTCTGCGACTGGCCTAGTAAAAGTTAATGGAAGAAAATCTTCCCAATATTGTGCGTCCGAAAATACAAGTTGCATTGTTAGTTAGATGTTAGAAGTTAGATATTCGAAACTAGACCAAAATGGCATTTGCCAATCGATTCTAATTTCTGTTAAAAAACAAATTTAACAAAAAAAGCTTCCGGAAATTCCGAAAGCTTTTATATTTCTTTTAATAATCTAAAATTATTTAGAGAATTTCTTATACTTGTTCATGAACTTATCAACACGTCCAGCAGTATCAACTAATTTAGTTTTACCAGTGTAGAACGGGTGAGACGTTGAAGAGATTTCCATTTTGATTAATGGATATTCTTGACCTTCGAATTCGATAGTGTCTTTAGTATCAGCAGTAGATTTGCAAAGGAACATTTCGTCGTTACTCATATCTTTGAAAACTACCAATCTATAATTTTCTGGGTGGATACCTTGTTTCATTTTCAGAATTTTTTAAAATTTTTTGTTTAAATATGAGTTTCGGATGTAATGGAATCCTACCACTCTGGTATTTGAGATTGCAAAATTAAACATTATTTTCTAATTCGCAAATCTTTTTTTAATATATATTTGAGACAACAGGTCGCTGAGCCCGTCAAAGTTGGTAACTGAGTTTGTCGAAGTGCAACAATATGGCTTCGACAGCCTCAGCCACCCACCCCTCTCAATTCTTGTCTCTAGTCTCCAATCCCCAGTCTCTAGTCTCTAGTCTCTAGTCTCTAGTCTCTAGTCTCTAGTCTCTAGTCTCTAGTCTCTAGTCTCTAGTCTCTAGTCTCTAGTCTCTAGTCCCCAATCGGTCACTGAGCTTGTCGAAGTGCAACAATACGATGACTTCGGCTCTTCTCCGTCAGCAGCCATGCTCTATCAGTTTTTATTCAAATTCTGTAACTCGAAATTTTTCAAAAATGAAATTATTTTAGAAAAAACAAAAACATATATAAATGACAAAACATATTCTTGTACAACATAAAAATAAAATCTACAAAAGACAAACATAATTTTAAAAACAAAATAAAAATAGTCATTTATCTTAACAGGCTTCTGACTTTATGAAAAGCTTTTCAGAATCAGGAAAACACACAAAATAGTTATCCATATTCGCGAAAATGGCGCATATTTATTAAAAAAAATAAGTATTTTAGGCCTATGTAATATATATTTGCGATTTCGTAATTTTTACAAAAAACATTTTATTAATGAGGTATCTATTATATACAACCTTCTTTTTTATAAGCATGACTAGTAGGGCTCAAAATTATGAAGAATACAACCGTATCTACACAACCACCTATCTCGATATTTCTCAAAAAAACTTCCCTAAAGCGCTGCAAATTGCAGATTCATTATACCAAACTTCTGAAACGCCATACTTCAAAATCCGAAGTCTCATGCTATCAGCATCGCTATTTCAACAATCGGGCGATGTCAACAAGGCTGTCAATTACGCCTTACAAGCGAAACAGCTTACTTCGGAGAGAGACGAGGACATTTGGAAGGCAAAAATTGCTGGTTTTCTAGCTACACAATATAGAAATCTGGGTCTTTTTGATCAATCAAAAATACATATTGATGAAAGCATAAAGGCTCTGAACAATATAGATAACCCACGTTTCTACAACCAAACAATAGGCTTTATCAAGCAAGAACAGGCATATTACGAATTGAATCAAAGGAATTATTTAAAATCAATTAAATTAATCAAATCGTCTCAACATTATTTTGATCTCACATCACAAAATAATCCCTTTATATCTTCCAACAACGACCAGCTCTTGGGATTAAATTATTTTTACCTAAATGATTTTGCCAAAGCTCTTGAGTACTACGACCTAGGATTGGACCGTATAAAAAACTTACCCAAAAACTATTATACTGCACTTTTGTATAATGGAAAGGCCAATGTGTACATCAAACAAAAAGATGTCAAAAAGGCTGAAAAAAATCTGAAAGAAGCAGAACTTATTGCAAAAGAATCTAATTATCTGAGCTTAAAAAATGAAATCTATAAGACGTCAAAAGATTTTTATATCCTCACAAAAGATATTGACAAAGTCCAGGAAACACAAACTAAGCAAGATTCTGTTACCGAAAAAATACGCGACAAATCGGTAGAATTTATAAATTCTTCTTACACCGGTTTACAAAAGGAAAATGAACAGATGGCGATAAAGTCGCAAGAGAAAACAATGGTTTCAATTATTATCTTTGTTATTCTTTTGTGTGTTGTGATGTATTTGTGTGTTTATAAAAAACGTCAAAAACAGAAGTTTAAAAAAATCCAAGAAATACTTGACAACATAGATTATTCTAAACAAAACACGCCAAGTCCCAATCCACTTGACCTCCGCTCAGAAGAAATCAGCAAGGAAAATAACGGCAATACACAGCAAAGTCTAATGACAGATGCCACTGAAAAAAAAATACTTTCCCAGCTCGAGAACTTCGAATCATCGTCCAAATTTGTTCAGAACAGCATTTCTTTACCCTTTCTTGCAGCCAATTTTGACACCAATACCAAATATCTTTCCTATGTCATTAATACCCACAAAGGAAAAGATTTTAACAATTACATTAATGGTCTCAGGATTAATTACATCATTGGAAAATTAAAAAAAGAACCTAAATATTTAAAATACAAAATCTCAAGTCTTGCCGAAGAAACTGGTTTCTCATCACAAAGTAAATTTGCTGCTGCTTTTAAGAAGGTAACTTCTGTTTCGCCCTCGGAGTTTATCAAGCATTTGAAGGAAAACGGATAAAAAATAGACTTAAAAAACCAGCACTTAACCCACCAACACCAAAACACCATAAACACCACAATACCAGCTTAATAGAGGTTAAAAACAAGCAAGCATTTTCACGAATTCGCACCTATATGTATTTGCAAAAGCTCTTTATGACGACTTAATATTGCAGCATAAATGATGACACATGTTAGGTTCTAAAAAGCAAATTAATCGAAAAAAAATCACCAACAATTGCAGGCGTAACGGCATTTATTACACCGCACTACTTTTTGCACTATCCATCAATTGGTATTCTTCTCAAATTTACATTTCGAGTAATACAAGTATTGTTACCAAAGACAATTCATTTATTTTCCAAAGCGACATAAACTCAAAAAATAAATCGAATGCTTCAAAAGGCGAATTAGATTCTGAAAAAAAACATCTTTCTAAGCCTACGGATACCATTAATAGATCTCAATCTCATCAGAATAAAGATTTGAGAATTAGTAACAAAAATCGAGATTTAAAAGCTTACAATCTGTCATTTCTAAAAGGATATGTTGCTACTACTACATACATCTTTCCATTTTGGTCATAGCGCTTTTATACCAAGTATGGCCACGCTACAAAGCTTTATGTGATTCGCTCATAATCCTGCTTATCTGCAATTTTTAAATAAAAAACCAAATGAAAAATTATACTATAAATCTCGTTTTAGCATCGATGTTTATAACGGCTTCTAGCCTTTTATCTCAACTCAAAGCCCAGAACTTTTGTACTTTAGGATGTAATTCAAACGCGTACATCAATAGCCAGGATCCCAATACAATTGAATACGACAACCTAGTATCTTCTTTTCACGCTTCTATAGCCAAAGAAAAAGATGGAAACTTTAAAGTTTGGGGACAAAATAGTGGTAGCAATGGCTCCTCCGATTTATTAAGCCCAACCAAAATAGAAGCAGGGACTGGAAATGCCAATTTTAACTATACAGGAACACCACTTAAGGCAACTACAGGCAGCATAAGCAACACTGGACATCAGTTTGTACTGTTAACAACCGATGGACTATATGCTTGGGGAAATACAAACACTTTAATAAGCTCTACAATAAAAAGCACTACTGCTTTTGGTAAAATTACAATAAATGCCAAGGCAGATGGGCTACCCGCAGGCGTTTCCCCTTCTGATGTTAAAATGATGTTTGGCTCGTATCAAACCTTAGCCATTGTAACATGCCAAGGAGAAGCTTGGGTATTGTCAATGTTAGGATCAAAAAACGGGGATGGCTCAACGCAAAACGCGACAAATAATGTAATTTGGCATCGTGTAAAAACATCAGCCACAGGCAATCCCAATCTTGACAAAGTGGTGGCACTGCGCGGAACACCAAATGCCTTGATAGCTCTAACCTCCGAAGGCAAAGTATTTACCTGGGGAACAAGCACTTATATTAACAACAATGCGACCTCATCTAACAGGACCTATGCTACTGAAATCTCTTTACCGAGTGGCGCAACTCCCAAAATGATAGGAATGACGCAAGCATCGGCAAGTCAACAGACATACTATTTACTTTCTACAGAGGGGAAGCTATATGCCATGGGTAACAATGCCAATCGTCAGTTAGGCGATAATTCAACAACATCTAGCAACAACTGGAAAGAAGTAACAGCCACATCTGGATCCAATACTTTAGGAGGAAATATAGCTTGGATGTCTCCAAATGAACATTCCAATTATGACAATTCGGCCGCCATCAATGTATTAACTAAAAATAACAAACAATGGGCTTGGGGTTCCAACAGTGGCAATATGATTGGAGGAGCTTTAAGCAACAGTTATTACAACCCTATTTTTATGCCTGGGAACAGCACCAATGCCAATGGCCTTAGCCTAACAGATGAAGTAATCGCTGTTGAAACCGGAGGACATACGACAGTGAATGTAAAAAAATGCTCACAAAACTTCGGTTATATTGGTCACAGAACCAATGGAAGTATGGGCGATGGCACCGATACTAGCTCCAACCCCAACACCTTTAGCTATGCAACTTCCATTCTCATTGTATGTGGTACAGATTTAGGCCCAAGTGTTAAAAATTTAAAAATATGCCCTAACAAAACTGCAGATCTCACAAATGCTATTTTGGAAGATAATCCCAATGAAGTTGAATGGCACACCTCCAACGATCCTGAAAGTCCACTAGTAACAAATATCAAAGCAGTAGGACCAGGCACTTACTACGCCTTCTATACTGTAGCAGCAGGAAAATGTAGATTAGTAGGCTCCATCATAACAGTTTCCTACTATAGTTCGACCGAACCAAACTACCCTTGTCCGTGCTTCAATCCTGCTACCTCAGGTAATGGCCCCGACACTAAAATGGGAATAACATTATTACAGAGAGCAGGCACACAAAACCTAGACAACTGGCCCATGCTCAGAAAATCAGGTCATATCGCCATAGAATCAAATAAAAAAGGCTTTGTTATCAACCGACTATCTACTGTTGAAATCGAAGGCCAAACTTCCCCATCCTTTATAGCTCCGAAAATAAGTAATCCACAGGAAGGAATGATGGTTTATGATACAGATCTTAATTGCATAAAATTATATGCTGATGGCGCCTGGAAATGTTTTAATACGCCAGCGTGTCCATAGACAACTTATATATATTCGTAGTAGCTTTAGTATCAAAAAAATAACATCATGAAAAAAATAATTAGCATCATCGCTTTAGGCCTCGTTGTAATATCAAATGCACAAGTCATTATTGGAGATAATATAGGCACAGTTCCAAACGGTCAAAAATCATCCGTTTTACTTGAGTTTGCTGCTGGCCAACAAAAAGGCATTATCCTCCCCTACGTACGAACACTCCCCGCAGGCATAGAAGTTTGCACAGGTACATTTGTCCTTGATGCAAGCAACCCATCAAAAGCCAAAGTTAAATATTACAATGGTATCATCAATGCGACAAATCCTGATGGTTGGTTTGATCTAAGCAGTGACAACGAAGCCGATGTTACATCAGCCTTATTGCATCAACCACTAGCTGTTAATGAAAATTCCAATTCTAAAGTAGTCATCGGTGCTGCAAATTCTACAAACCCTGGCGCATTGGTTTTAGAATCTGATACCAAAGCTATGGTATTGCCAATGATAGAGAGTACAGACCAAATTATCGACCCCGCGCCAGGCATGTTAGTTTATATTAATAAAACAGGCGCTAAAAGATTAGCCGTCTACAACGGTAAAGCATGGACATATTGGAAACCCTAAACCGACTAACTGAATTATATTAGTATTGAGAAGTACCCAACAACACGATGACTTCGACGCCGCTCAGCCACCCACCCCTCTCAATTCTTATATCTTGACTCTAATCTCTAATCTCCAATCTCTAGTCTCTAATCTCCAATCTCCAATCTCTAATCCCTAGTCCCCAATCCCCAATCCCCAGTCTCTAATCTCCAGTCTCTAATCCCTAGCCCCCAACCCACCGCGCGAAGCCGAAATTGAAAACAAAAAAGCTGCACCATTTCAGATGCAGCCCCATTGTTAATATTTGTTTTATTTCTTAGATAACCATCGGTTTTTAATAAAGAAAATAATTAGCCTAACTACTTGACTAAATGCATAACTAGAAGCACCTCCCAAGCCTGCCAGCAAAATTGTTTTCAAAACCTCATTCTTCTCAAACTGAACCAAAAGCACCAAACCTACTCCGAACAATGTGCTAGCCCGCTGATATACATCATTATAATACATAACTTATCGCTCTTCTTGTTTTATTGCAGTTTGACTTATAGCACTGGCAATACCCCCTGCAATAGCCACATACCCAGCGATCTTTACAACAATCAAAGGAAGACTAATCGGGGCGGTACTTATAACACCGCTTATCGCCGTTAGGACTAAACCGATATTGCGAATACTCTGAAAAAATTTAGGCGTCGGTGACTGCATTCTTTTAATTATCTTATTCATCATGAGCTTATTAAAAGTTTAACAATATGCCCCTGATCCATAATAGGAAAAAGCAAATCTTTTAGCTTTTGCATTGCCAATCGCGAAGAATAGCCTCTCCCTTCTCCAGTATGACCTGTGACAGGAGCTATACAGCCTAGCAACTCACGTTCTGCACAATTCGCAGGATGCACAAGAATCAGACTCCTTCCAGGAACATCCATAAGCTGAAAATGCCAACCGTGCCGTGAGCTATAACGCTTAGAAAGTCTATATTCACCTTCTGGCACGCAAGAACGTTGCTTAGCATTTTTATGCCATCCCAGCTCTATACATTTACACAACTCACGCCCATCATGATACAATCTGCCATTAGTACCTTTAGACATATAGGTTCTTAATAATTGTAATTCCATAACCTTCATATTAAGTTCCCAATACTTTAATAATCTGTAGTGCGTTGTAGGCGCCATTCTTTAAAACATAGGTTTCCCCATTCACTTCCTGATAAAAAGAAATCCCCATTATCAAGAACATAGGATGTGTACTACCAGCTGTCAAGGCATTTTGTAATTGGATTATCGATGTCACATTGTTGTCCAACTCAAGCGTGGCAGACTCAGATTGCGCGCTAATATAGACTGCATTTTCGAAATCAATCTCAACTGCCGCAGACACAATTTTAAAATGAGTACTACCACTGGGGGCAACAACATAATCTGTCGGAACAAACGCAGCAAGCTCAATATGAGCATCACCTGTTACCCGATCTAGCGTAGCGCTTATAGGAGCAAATAATGTTGTACTTAGCTTTCCTTGAATATTAAACTCAAAGCCTTCCAAAAGTTCTGCCTCTCCATCTATGACATTTCTCAAACCACGAGGATTGGTAGCATCCATCTGAATAACTTTCAGCATTTCTTTAGTCAAACGCCCCACCATTCTACTATCAGCGGAAGATCTAAGTAAAGCCTGTATCGAATTCCGCAAAAGCTTACCTGCCTTACCTGCTCGTCCAAACTCTGCACCATTCTCTCGAGTACGCTGAAAAGCAGGATCATTCAATATACGCTCTGCGGAAACACCGCCTTTTTCTCTGGCCATATAGCCATCTTTGGAACGATAAAAAGTAATATCGCCTATTGTACCATGAAGTTTTATGATACCTTTTTGTCTTGCCATAATATTTAAGTTTTTTTATTAATGCTCAGGTGTTAGGTACACCTGCTCAAACCTTTGTGATCACAGCACAAATATTAAACTTAAACACCTGTAAAACAAACAACTAAATACAAACAAGCCGATTTTGCCGATTCATTTCTTTTTTGCCTTTTTCATTACCCAATTATAATCAAACTTGTAAGTCTTTCCTTCTCGTAAATTATAATACTGAACCTGTCAAAGCATCTAACATATCTACCAATCCCTAATCCCTAATCCCTAATCCCCAATCCCCAATCCCCAATCCCCAATCTCTAGTCTCCAGTCCCCCATCCCCAATCCCCAATCCCCAATCCCCAATCCCCAATCTCCAGTCTCCAATCTCCAGTCTCCAATCTCCAATCTCTAGTCTCCAATCTCTAGTCTCCAGTCTCCAATCCCCAATCCCTAACACCCCACAGCCTCATCAAAACCATCCATATACAAACACAACACCTCTTCTAAATGATGCAAAAATTTCGTGCGATCAACTTTTCGATACCGAAGCTCACCTATAGTCTTATGATAATTTCCAAGACCTGTATTAAACAACTTTTCAAAAACCCGTATAAACTCCGCCAATTCAATAGAGCCCGCATTTATAGACCGGCTATGGTACAATGCGAATAGCAATTCGATAAGAGCGGATTTCGATCCCGTCCACTGAAGAGCCGTAAGCGGAGATTCAGAATACTGATCTTCTGCCGACCTGTTTTTCAGCCTATCTAATTTTTGTTGTAAAAAGACCTCAAAAGACTCATTGGCAAATACCTGTGCTAAAAGATGATCATAAGCAGTACAAAAACGATTGTCATAACTGTGGTAATCATTCGGGATTTTTTCATTAAGATCAAACCTAAAACGTAAAAAATAACGTTTGTCATTATGACTCGCACCACGACGGTAGTAGGAAATAAAATCGCGGTGCTCACAACAAAATAAATTCATTTGCTCCAACTGATGTTCAATAAGGCGCTTGGTAATACGTGGAGAATTCACTGGAAAAGAAACCAAACATTCTATCTTTTTTGAAAGAAAAATAAAATGACCACAAAATTTTGCCTTCCACTTTTTAAAAAAAATGATCTCACTAGACCAATCCGCAAACTCATGCTTTAGTACCCATGATTTCAAAAGCTGGATGCATGCATCCACTTCCATGAGCTGATATTGGGCACACAGCAACTCATTGCTTTGTTGCCTTTGGAGGTGTTGATTTTTTCTAAGGAGTTCCTCCCAAAGTTCCTCGGTTTTTTGTAATAGTAAATGTGAATCCATATATTAAAAGTTTAGTTTCCGTAAAAGACTAAAAACTCCTAAGCACTACATGACTTCCCTTCTTTTCTTAATAAAATCAATAGGTCTTATCCCATTGATTTCATAAAACTGCTTGGAAAAAGTTTGGCGGTTGGCTATGCCACATTCCTGTGCCAAAGCCTCTATGGTATAATTAAGATATTTCGGTTCGGTTTCTAACAATCTTGTGATGTAACCTATCCTTAGTTGCTTGATATAATCATAAAAACACAACTTTTTGTGCTCATTTAGGACATACGAAAGATGCGTATTATTAGTTTTGATACGCTTGGCAAGACGAGATAAGTTCAACTTGGGATCTAAGAAAGCCTTACTGTTTTCAAAAGATGTCAAACCTGCAAGAATAGTGCTTACAACTTCCTCAGAATAATCATACTTCCTGCTCAGATTAACAAGAACTTCTTTTTCAAGAGGCATCGCCTGCACAACAGTCTGTTTAGTGTTTCGCATTCGCACGAAAAAGAAAACGAAAACGAAAACACCAACCACAATAACAAAAGCAAAAATATAATATGGAAAAAAACGATGCGTTTCTACATGTATCCCATTGGCTAGCTGTGGATAATAATGATGATTAATAGCAGTCGCCAACTGTGGAAAATCAGATACGATAAGGCTGTCCGCCTTCACCAATTGTGCAGTATAATATTTACAGGACTTTTTATCACCCCGCTCTACAGCCTCCGCTATCAGCAACTCGTAATTGCTGCGTATCTCAGGTATAACGTATAAATGCTGGTTAAATATACTATCAACTTTCTGCGCATAGCAAACAGAAGAATCCGCCAAACTTTTCTTATGATAAGATTTAGCAAGGTACAAGTAGATCAATGCATCGGCAGCAACATCTTTAAAAGTTTTTAGCTGATTATAGGACATTTTCAGTTCTTCAATACATGTCGTGTAATCCTTTTGATAGTAATTACGGATAGCCTTTTCTTTTAGAAGATAAGCCTTTTCTTGTGCATACCCATGTCCACTTCTTAACACAAGACCATCAACCTTTCCAAACAGACTATCTACACGCGCCCATTCTTTCCTCATGCGATAAATAATCAACAACTGATGACTACTATTAAGATAACCTCGGCTAAAATTATAATAGGCTGTTTGATGTTTGGCTTGCGACATTTCTTTAGAAAAAAAAGACGCCGTCTTTTCTAAAGCCTTCGCTGCATCATCATAATAACCCAAATAACTTTTCACCACACCGATATGATACCGCAATTTATTTTGAAGATAAAGATCCTTGGAGTCTTTCAGATAATGTCCAGCAGACAAATAGTTGGACAAAGCATCTTTATAATTACGTTGATTAAAATAATGAACAATGCCTTTCCCTAAATAAGACTTAGCAATAAGATCATTATCATGCGACAGCAGAGCCGCGGCAACTGCACTGTCAGCAAAGGCCAACTTCCGCTCAACACTCCCCGTATAAAAAATGGCATCTTCATACCCATATACAACGCGTTTGTAGTCATAATCTCTTTTAGCAAGATAAAGTAGTCGTTCTATATAGGGCAGTGCACTTTCATCATTTTCTTTTTTAGATTCATACAACCGCTCAATTTCTGCGTAAGTCCCATTATGGACTTGCCCATATATATCGCTTCCAATACATAACAACAGAAAAACTAAAACAAATCTAATCATACCTCAAAAAAAGATCAAAACTTATTTTATAAACATCCTTAGCATATTCTTAGCAGCCCACACCACCAACAATAATTAGAACAATTTACATAAAAATAGAATATGCCTCAATATTATAAAAAATAGCTTGTCATTATGTAACCACAGTTACCTTAATTTACTTCCACGATTGCCCTAAAGCTTTGTTTTTCAAAAGCATTGAAACTAATTTCGAATCAGAATTCTACCAACAATCGGTACCGAGATTAATCTTAAAAATCTCATTATGAAAACAATCCTTTCAATATTTAGCATTCTTTTGTTATGCATTAACATCTCATGCGTACCAAATCAAACCGAACAAGACGACCACCTGCCAATAAGCTTGCAGGCCAATAAGCAAAATCCACATCAAGACAGCATTGTTGACAACACCTCAACAAGCAACGCTCTAGATCCAGACGATGAAGAACCCCGAAAAGACCGCCAACAATGGCGGACAACACAATAGATGCCAAAAAATCAGAATAAAGAAGCCGACATCATCGTTCCTACTGGCCAAGTATGCCCCTTTAGTGGAGAATGGCACGTGGTAGGCCTAGTCACCACGAGTATTATTCTCTCAAAAGGCGCTATTATGCCAACTTACCTGGGCAAAGATGTACTATGGCAACTCATACATAAAGGCTAGCAATATGTACTAATAGCAATCGAACATAAAATAGTATTAAATGAGAAACTTTAAACAAACCATTATCAACATAACGACTTCATTCCTGATGCTCTTGTTTTGTTATGCTGCAGTAAGCAAAATTATGGATTTTGAAAACTTTCAAATACAATTAAAGACACTGCTTCCTTTGCTGATGAATACAAGGTTCGTGGCTCTTTTGTTTATTCTATCACTCTTCTTAATTGTATTGCTGTTATGCATTACAAAATGGCGAAGACTAGGACTCGTATTAAGTTTTGGCATGATGGTCAGTATCAGCATTTACATAATCTATCTCATCAATTTTCATCCAAATTTACCATGCACTTGTCTAGGATTTTTGGAAGGGAAAGATTGGCGCGTAAACTTGTATTTTAATCTATTTTGTAGTCTAATCGCTGGTTTGTCTTTATACTTTGAATCAATGATTGCTAGAACTTCGGTCTAAAGCAAGAAAATTAAATCTAACATAGATTTTAGTCAGCGCTGAAAAGTCTATGTACAGATCTTCATTTATTATTCATTTAAAGTTTTTATGGTAATCTTTTTTGATTTACAAAAAGACCAATATTATGAAAATAGTAAATTTCTTAAAAGCCAATGCCATGTTAGTGGTGGCTTTGTTAACTGTAACTACAACAATGTCTTTTAAGCTGGCAGACAGCAAAAGATTTGATACAGTGTATTACTACCAAAGTTCTGACATCAGCGAAGGCGCTTTTGCGAATACTAGCCACTGGAATACTACAATGGCAAGCTGTGCGACTCTAGGCAATAGACCCTGTAAAGTGGTAGTTCCTACAGGTTCTAATCTGAATGCTGTTATTGGAGGAAAGACCAATGCTCAAGTTTTAGCTATTAATCCTTCTGAGAGAAGACCTTAATGTCTGTAGTTTTTAAATTTTACCATTAATAAAGTGAGGTCGCTGGATAAGCGACCTCTTTGTTGTTGTTGTTGTTGTTGATTTCTTAACTTTTGTCTTGATACAAAAGTTACAAAAAATCAAGGCTTGGCTTTTCGACTAAAATTTCAAATTGAATCCTAAAGCTTCTAAAACTCGCTCCAACTCCTTTGTCCATGCTTGCTCCAACAATAGAAGCTTTTTAACGGATTCAATTCAAAATTTTTTAACGTCTCCAAAGCCTAAACCGATGAAATGCTTAACGGCTTTTCTATCTTGGATTCTGAGGCATGCCCGTTATTTTGATAACATCTTCGGGAATCGCGATGGCATATCGAAGATCATTCGCTGGGAGATTATAGATTTTTTCGTTGATTGTGCGTGTTAAACTGATGTTGTCTCCATCTCTGTTGTAACGTTTGATGTCCGACCAACGAGTTCCTCGAAACATAAGTTCTTTCCTGCGTTCGGTTTTAATTATGGCTAATGCTTCGTCCTTTGTGGTGGCAGATATCGGAATATAAGTTCCCGTTTTCCAACGTTTTGAAAGTAAAGCATTGAGATAGTCCATAGCCTTTTCTAGTTGGTTAAGTCTTGCATAAGATTCTGCTGCGATAAGATACAACTCATCGGTAGCCACCGCCACAGAAGGTCCATTGGCATTGTTGTAATAGCCCTTGAAAAGGATAAATTCCGTATTATTGGTATTGAAATAAATACTTTTCCTCAAATCATTGTCGTCATACATATTGTAAATATTTTGTGAAATCTTGGCAGACATCAAATGAGATTCATAGCGCATCGCTCCCCAAAATGTTATTTCTTCATTAAAATCTGGAATGGGATAATCGGAGCTTGCGTCCAAATTATTAAAATCCATTAATCGGTTATTCAAAGACAAGGCTTGTTCAGCATTATCTAAGGCTTTTTCATAGTCGCCCATAATGAGGTAAGTTCTGGCAAGGTAGGCATAGGCTGCTGTTTTGGAAAGTCTTGTTTTCGCGGATTGCTGGTTGGGTAGCCCTATAATTGCTTGCGACAAATCATTAATAATTTGTTGGTAGGTTTCTTGTAAACTGCTTCTTTTTGATGGCAAGTTCATGTCGGGGTCGAGGCGTAAAGGCAATCCTAAATCTTGCTTTGCTGTATGGGGATTATACGCCAAACACCAAATCTGTACGGCATCCAGATATCTGATGCCTCTTAACGCATAGGCTTGGGCTTTGATATTGTTGGCTTCAGCGCCTTTCAAATTGTAATATTCCAAATTATGCAAGACGGAGTTAGCAATATAAATAGATCGATAAGTACTCGACCAGTCGTTGCCCGACGAGGCTGGCAAAGAGACATGGTCGGGCTGCCAAGTGTAGAGGCGTTTGATTTCTTCAAAATACAGACTGTTATAATCGGCATCTGTAAGATAATAGTCATCGGCACTGGTTTCGCCACTGCTGGTAAATTCGGTGTTGGCGTACACAAACATGTCTAAAAGTGCTTGGTTATCGGCTAATGATGAGGGAACGGAAAGCTTTGCATCTGATTTTTCATCTAGTAAGTCTCTGCATCCAGTGTTAATCAATAAACTAAAACTGGAAAGAACGATAAGGTAAAGGGTGTTTTTCATATTTTTTAATTGGTTAATGCTCGTTGGCTGCTTGCCTTTAGCTTGTTGTTGTTTTTAAAGTCTAGTATCTAGTATCTAGTATCTAGTATCTAGTATCTAGCATCTAGTGTCTAGCATCTAGTATCTAGCATCTAGTGTCTAATGTCTAGTGTCTGAAATTGCTTTTTAAAAATTAGCTTTTAGTCCTAAGGTGTACACACATGGGGTTCTAAGGTTATAGCGTCCGAGGTTATAGTCGGGGTCGATGTTTGTTTTGGAGGCTTGCCAAAGTATCCCGATATTGTTAATGTTAACAAAGAGTTCTAAGCTTTTGAAGGCTGTTTTTTCCACAATATTTGGCGCTAATCGATACGCCAAATTGATGTATTGCAAACGAACATGATCGCCTTTTTCGATTAAGGCACTGGAACCCGCAAAGAAGGCATCTCGGTTAGCATTGGTGGTAAAAGTGTTGGAAGGAATATTGGTAAAGGCTTCATCGCCTGGCTTCTGCCATCTTTTGGCATAATCGCTGTGATCTTGCCATTCGGTAAACAGTTTGGTGTAATTGATGGATGGTCGTCTGAACCAATAGCCCAATTTGTAGCTTATCCCAATATCCAAACTGAATTGTCGGTAGCTAAAACTATTGGTAAAATTGCCATAGACTGTAGGAAGCGCCGAACCAAAATATTCTAAGTCTTTCACATCGGTGCCTGTTCCCGTTATCTTGTTGTAGTCTTTACTAATTTCTCCATTCAGATAGCCTAGCGGATCGCCCGTCTCATGCTCTAAGCCCGCAAATCTGTATGCAAATATTGAATAAACTGGTAAGCCTACTACTCCCGAAATAGGCACATTGGCATTGACAAACTGTCTTCCAAAGCTGTTGCTAAGATGGTATTGTGTGATTTCGTCTTTGTATGTACTTAGATTTAGTAATGTTGACCATCGAAAATTTTTATTCGTTTTTAAAGCATTATTGTCATCATTTTTGTTATTCCCAGTCATATTCAATGTTGTGAGTTGGAGGTCAAGCCCTCTACCCTTCATACCTGCGACATTCCATATCAAATCGGTGATGCCTGTCGTGTAATCCATTGGGGCTGTACCAAAGAGATTGTCCGATGTTTTTTGGAAAAATTCTAATGTTCCGTTGATTCTGTTATTAAAGGCTGAAAAATCCAAGCCTAGATTCCATATTTTAACACTTTCCCAACGGAGTTTTGGATTATAGTAATTGCTAAACACCGCCATCGGTTGTCCTGTAAATGGTGAGTTACTTGATAGATACGAAATGGTGGTCATCGCCACCATAGACGGATCGATATTGCCATTGTAGCCCATGGAGGCTCTCAGTTTTAGCTGAGGCAAAGCATTAAGCTCCAATTTTGATGGATAAAAACTTTCGTTACTGATGTTCCAAGCCAATCCTGCTGACCAAAAGGGATTCCATTGGTCATTGGTTGCAAGTCCAAACAGATTGCTGGCATCTTGGCGTGCACTTCCAGAAATGCTGTATTTTTTATCAAAAGTGTAACTGGCATTGGCAAAGGCTGAAATAAAATTATATTGTTGTTCTGCCAAGCTATTGCTATTGTCGATATAGCCATAGCCTCCTGTTAACCACGGATAGGCTTGGGTATAATTAACCGATCCAAAACTCATATTATTGGTGTTATAGCCATAAAAGACTTGGTTATGATATTGGGTGTTGGTGGTTTTAGTTTCAGCACCGATTAAAGCAGAAACATCGTGTCTTCCTAAATTTCTAGAAAAATTAAGCTGTACTCTAAGGTTGTTCACTGTCGTAAAGCTCGATGATTTGTTAAGGATGCCACCTTTTGGTACATTGTTGGTGACCACGCCATTGTCATCAATACTCGAAAACAGATTGATATAGTTGCGGGCATAGTAGCTGTGTTCATCTGCAAGATGGTCTGTAAGATTGCTTTGGTACTGGTATTGGTATTTTAAATCTACATCAAGACCTTTGATGATATTATAATTTAGTGATGTTGCAAGGAGAATTTCTGTGCCCTTTGCTTTGCTGGTGTTGTGTTGCCAGTCGGTTAAGGGATAATAATTCCAGTCGAGTAATGTTCCATTTTCAAAAGAGTTTTTAAAATCTTGGTTAAACTGTTTCGGTGCTGAAAGAGGATTTCCTTGATCATCAGCAAAGCGCAGGTAGGGCAATCCATTATTGGCGACAATAATGCTTCCATAGGGACTTCTGCCACTTTGGTTTTTATTTTGGTTAAAGAATAAACTGGTGTTAAGGCTTAGCTTACTATGGGGCTTCCAAGTATTTTGAAGATGCAGGTTAAAGCGTTGGTATTTTTCATCAAGATTTCCAGAATTATCGTCATAAGCTGCGGATGACAACCACGATAAAATGGGCGTTCCTGCTGAAATACTGATGGCATATTGTCGGTTTTCAAGACTTCGGTACATGTACTTTTTGTACTGGTCACGGACATCGACGTGGCGAAGTTGGTTGATTTGTTGTTGTGCTGATTCTTGGCTGATGATACCCAATTTTGCTTTGTTGAGTAAGTCGACTACAGGCGACAAAACCGGATGTTGTGGGGAGTTGATGTCGCCATCGTAAAAGCCTTGGTTAAATAATTCTTGTTCTACATCAATAAAATCCGAGCTCGACATTTGTGCTGTCTTGTTAAGGTTGGGTTTGTCGCTTAGAGATAGTGATGTTGAAAAATCGATATTAAGTTTTTGGTTGGGTTTGGATTTTTTGGTGGTGATAACAATAACGCCATTGGCGGCTCTCGCTCCCCAAATACTGGCTGCTGCTGCATCTTTTAGAATCGTAATGTTTTCGACCAGATTGGGGCTGATGTTATTGATATTGCCTTCATAAGGGAAATTGTCCAAAATGATGAGTGGCGACCGAAGGCCCTTGATGGTGCTAAGTCCGCGAATCATCATCTGTCCCGATTCGCCCGTGCCTTTGTCGATGGCGATAGCATTGGCAGCGGTTTCTAGTTTGTCTAAAATATTGACAGAAACCTGCTTATCCAATAGTTTTTTGTCCACCACAGAAAATGAGCCTGTCGCTCGTTCTTTGTGTATTTTCTGATAACCTGTGCTGACAACGACTTCTTCGATGTTGTGGATGGATTCTTTGGGTGATGTAGATTCTTTGGATTTTTTTTCAAGGTAGATTTTAAAGTTGATCTTGTTTATCGGATATTCAACTTCTAGACTTTGGTAGCCTTTACAAGCGATTTGTAAGACGTAGACCTCATCATGATTCGGTAATGAGTCTTTTTCTGATAGCGGAATTTCGAGGTTGAAATAGCCGTCTTCGGTAGTTTGTGTGCTTTGGTTGTTGTTTTTGAGGTTTATCAACACGCCATGCAAGGCTTTCTGTGTGGACTGGTCGAGGATTTGACCCGACAAGCGATGTTGCGACCAAAGATGCTGGGTAATGCTTAACAGTCCTAGGAGCAAAAGTTTTTTCATAGTAGATTGATTTGGTTGTTTTTGGCTATTTGCAAATAGCTTTTAGCTTGATGCTTTTTTTGGTTTAAAGTTTTAGGTATAAAGTTCAATGTCTAAAGTTTAAAATGACGCTTCGACAGGCTCAGCATGACGTTTTTTTAGCGCAAGATTAGACAAGGTTTTTTCATTTATTCTTCTTTTTAAGAGAAACTAAGACATAAAACTTAGTCTTGTAAAACAAAGCTTGAAATCGTCTTGTTTAAGGTCTAGTTTCTCATGTCTCATGTCTGATATCTAGTGTCTACATTTACTGCCTTTCTGTAATGTGGAGCATGAGGATGGGGCGTTCTGTTTCGGTGATTGTAAGGTCATATTGCATTAGTTCTTGGTTGAGCTGTTCTAAATTCTTTATGCCCGATAGTTTGAGGTCGACTTTTCCATTGTAGCGGGTTTCGTCTACGAGTACTTTTTGCAGTGGTGACTTGCCATTGAGCATATTGACCAAGTCCTGCAATGGGGCATTTTGTAATATAGAGGGTGTTCTTAAAATCGTGGATTGATAGTCGCCTCCTTTGGTTTTCAACTTGTCAAGGTTTGAGGTTCTACTCAGCACCAAACAAGGGGTATTTACTTCTTCTAAAACCGCTTTGTAGTCGCTGAATCGATTAAGATCGTCCAGCATATATTGGTACAAATGCTCTGATTGAGATTCTGGGACTAGGCATTCGTAATTGTAAAGAACATCCAAATTCTTAAATGTTCCATCGGGATTAAATGTGCCAGTAATCTGGTCACGATCTTTGACATCGTAGATGATCCTTTTCTCGGTGAAACCTTCTTTAACTCCTGCTTTTTTGAAGAGTTCATAAGCAATTGAAAAGTAGATATCCTGAAGAGGAAGATTGGTAAACTGCCTGCCATAAACCACATCTTTTTCGGTTTTTCGGATGGTGCTTCCTCCGTCAATATCGGGGACAATGCCTTTCGTTAATATAGAATAATGGCGCATATTGGTTTGCTTTTGACGGTCAAAGTCTTTTGATAGAAATAGTGGCCGCTCTCTGGTCATTTGCACGATACTTTGTAAGCCTGAGGATTTTTCATCTAGGATTTTTGTGATATTTTCTGCGGTCACTTGTTCGGCATTGGTAGTACTAAGGACTTTCCCATCTTTGATCCAAGCGATGAAAGGCACGCCAATATGGGGAAACATCGTGTGGAACATCTTGTCGTCAACAATAGAGCTTTGGTAGTTGTAGCGTTGGCCGTTTTTGGTTTTAAAGAATTTTTCTATTAAACCGCGGTCTTGGGCGGTGACTGCTATAATTTTGATTTTGTCACCAAAGTCTTGTTGGAGCTTTTCCATTTTTGGAAAGTTGACCAAACAAGCTTGACACCAGGTGTCCCAAAAGTCCAGAATGATGAGTTTGTCACGGTCTTGTTGAAGTGTGGTGGTTTGTTCTGGGCTGTTGACCAGTTGTAATGTTGTCGTCTACACAGCGTTTGGAATGGCATCACCGACCTTCAAAGCTTTATTTTGGGAAAAGGCGGTTGTTGCCACCATAATGAAAACTAGGGAAAATAGATTCCTGCAAAAGTTTTTTTTCATACTTTTGAAATGGTTTTTAATTAATATTAATTACTATCGCTCTTTCCTTGCATGGTCGCCAAACTATCAGGAAAGAGCATTTTTATTATGTCTCTTACTATATTCTTGTCACACTCACCAATTACCCCTCACCAGTCTCCAATCCCCAATCCCCAATCTCCAATCACCAATCCCCAGTCCCCAGTCTCCAATCTCCAATCTCCAATCACCAATTACCAATCACCAATCACCAATCACCAGTCACCAATCTCCAATCCCCAGTCCCCAGTCTCCAGTCTCCAATCTCCAATCCCCAATCCCCAGTCACCAATTACCAATCTCCAATCTCCAATCTCCAATCCCCAATCCCCAGTCACCAATTACCAATCTCCAATCTCCAATCTCCAATCACCAATTACCAATCTCCAATCTCCAATCTCCAATCCCCAATCCCCAGTCACCAATTACCAATCACCAATCTCCAATCACCAGTCACCAATCCCCAATCCCCAGTCACCAGTCTCCAGTCCCCAGTCTCCAGTCTCTTGATTCTTGATTCTTGACTCTTATTTCTCAACTAAAAAAGACGGTAGCACTGCAATGAGGTTTGCATTGTGGGGGAATGCTACAGCACTACCAGTCTAAACAAATTAATGATATGAAATTTTCCACGTGTTAGCTACTAAAAGCCGCAATAGGTTGTACACCCTATTCTTACTGTCGTTCTGTCTGCAGCACTGCGAGATAAAGTATCGCTTGACCACATCAGTATTTTTGAAAATATCGCTTGTCGTAGAAAAAGCTGACAGCATAGGAAACAAAACGGCATGGGTACTCTACATTATCCTAACTGAGGCACTGGTATGCCCTACATACAGATAAGAGAGCCCACGCCTAGGTCGTGAGCTTCCTGCTTATCGTCTCGTATGTTTAAAAATTACCAGTTTTCAGTTAGAGATTCTAAGCAATAGCTTCTATTATTCGTTGAAGTATCGCAAAATTACATTTTATGATGCAATCTTTTCACAAATATAGTAAAACTTTTTAATGTAGGTTAATTAAACTACATTATTTTTTAAAAATCTCTTCAAATTGCTTTTATTAAAGTAAATTCCAATGGATAAAACAGATTTTAGAAAAGCTTTTGGTAATAGGGTCAAACTGTTTAGAAAAAAACTTGGACTAAGCTATCGTGAATTAGCACAAAGATGTGATGTGGATCATAGCAATATAAGTAAGATTGAGAAAGGAGAAGTTGATTTAAGAATATCAACAATACAAGAGTTGGCAAAAGGCTTAAATATTGTACCAAAGGAATTATTTGATTTTGAATTTGACATTAAGAAATATAAGATTGCTGAGTAAAATGCGAGATTAAATAAAATTTGACATGGATAACAATTTACCACGTAAAAATGATTTCCATCGTGATTTTATTTGTAATTTAAAAAGCATCAATTGAACTAAAGTTCATTTTTTGTCCCGCACTTCGTAATACTTTTTCGTGATATGAAAGCTTAAAAACCACCGCACGTTCAAGCACAATTGGTTTTTCAACACGCACAAATCTAACACAAAAACCAAAAGTGCTTAAATCTTTCCAACACTCAACCAATCTTAAAAGCCAGAAAAAAACAACAGTAGATTATACGTTAAATCTTATCTGGTTTCGTCCAAAATTGATTAGATTTGTGGATTGACAAAATTGTATTTCTAGTATAAATTTTGTATTATGCAGAGTAATATGGCAGAACTGGATGTACTTGAATTCCTTGATTTGGACAAAGCAAAGCCCATTCATTCCGATGGCAAAAAACTATCGGACAGCGAAGCTATTATTCTAAATGAAGTAAAAGAAAAAGACTTTGGCGTTGATTTAATTTATTTCAATACAGACGAAGAAAATAATAACAGTTTCCCTGCTGTTTTTCTAAAAAAAGTTACAAACTTCAACGACGAAGAAACTTTAAAAGATATTGCTGAAACACAACGCAAAATTTGGAACTACAAAAAAGTTTTGTTTCTGTATGTATATTCAGAAACGGAAATTCGTATCTACAATTGTTCTGAAAAACCACTTATTGTAACCAAGGATGATTTTGATTACAAAAAAGAATTAAAGGAAATTGAAATTACATCTTATCAATATTCCGACAAGCAACAGTTGCAAGAACTCAACAAACTTTTTTCGAGAATTGCTATTGATACAGGAATTATTTGGACGTTAGAAGATGCTCAATTTATCAGAGACAAAATCAACTTACAAAAACGAGTTGATAAGTATCTGATAGAAAGTCTAATCAATACCTCAAATCAGCTTGAAAATGAGGGGTTAGAAATTAATTTCATCCATAAAATCATTTTACGTTCGCTGTTTCTTTTGTATCTTGAAGACAGAGGAGCAACCGATAAAAAGCTTTATTCTATTTACAAAAAAGATGCGGCTTCTTATCTTGATATATTAGATGATGCAGAAGCAACATACAAGCTTTACGAACGATTAGAAGATGATTTCAATGGTAATGTTTTTACCTTAGAAAGAAACGCAAAAGATGAAATAATTGAAAAAATATCTGCTGACCAACTTCAAATTATAAAAAAATGTTTTATCAGTGGAAACGATAACACTCCACAAACAAAACTTTTTGAAGAATGGAGATTGTTCAATTTCAGCATTATTCAGATTGAACTATTAAGCGAGATTTACGAAAATTTCTTATTCAAAACAGACCCTGAACTGAAGAAGCAAACAGGAACTTATTATACTCCCCCATCTTTGGTAGAATTTATCTTGAACGAAAAATTACCTACTAATAATGGAGAAAAAAATTACAATGTAAAAGTATTAGACCCAAGCTGTGGTTCAGGAATTTTCTTAGTGGAGAGTTTTAAACGATTAGTAAAGCGTTATGAAAATCAAACTAAAGAAAAGCTAAACGATTTTGAAAAACTAAAGAAATTACTAACTGATAATATCTTTGGTATAGAACTAAATCCGCAAGCTATAAAAGTAGCTGCGTTTAGTTTGTATTTGTCATTAGTGGATTGTTTAGACCCTAAAACGATATGGCAAAAGAAGAAACATCGTTTGCCATATCTTATTAATAATCCTGAAGATTTATCATTAAAAACACAAGGTAAAAACTTATTTTGTAGAGATACGATTGCTCAAAACAAAGAAATTGAGGCTATTAATTTTGATTTAGTAGTCGGTAACCCTCCTTTTGGAACAACCCAACTTTCAGAATCAATTCGTAATTATTGTAATAATCAAGGCTTTGCTACAGAAATGGTTCTTCCTTTTCTACATAAAGCAACGTTATTTGCACCCAAAGGAAAAATAGCATTAATCTTTAATACAAAAATATTAACCAATACTAAAGGAACTTATCAAAATTTCAGAAAATGGTTATTTAATGATTGTTATGTAGATAAAGTTTTCAATTTTTCTATTCTTCGAAATACTAAAAAAAATTTTGGTGGTCAATTATTTGGCGATGCAACAGGACCAATAAGTATTGTGTTTTATCAAAAAGAACAACCTAAAAAACCGATTGATAAAATCTCTTATTACGCTCCAAAAACATTCATTAAAACCAATATAATTGATGGTTTGAGTATTGATTTTACAGACATAAAATATCTACCAAGAGAAGAATGTCAGAATCCTAACACCAAGATTTGGAAAATTGCAATGTGGGGAGGAATGAATGATTGGGAGCTAATAAATAGAGTTTCTGAAAAGTTCAATACATCAATTGGAGAATTCTTAGAGGAGAATAAGAAAGAATATCATTTTGGTTCAGGTTTGCACTCTCCAACAGAAAAACAACTAAAAGAGAATAAAACGTTTATTCCTTCCAAAGTGATTAATCTTAGAAAAGTTCAACGATTCTATACGTTAAAATCAGCAGAAGAACTTTCTCAAAAAGTTTATAGAAGCATCAACCAAAATATTTTCAAACCTCCTTATTTAATAATAAAAGAAGGTCAAAAAAACAAAGAATTTTGTGCAAGTTGGATAGATTACAAATCATATCATACTGGTGCGTTTAGTATTTCGTCAATAAACGAAAAGAACAATTTTATATTGAAAGTAATCTGTAGTTTAATTAATTCAACATTTGCCAAATATTATTTATCGCTAACATCTGCGTCTTGGGGTATTGAAAGAGAAAGAGTTCAATCTAATGAAACTTTGACTCTGCCATTGCCAATGAATATTAATAAGAATGTTATTTTAAAATTAGAGCAAAACTTTGACAAGTTGGTAAAGTTAATTCAAGATGATTTTGATTTTGTCAAAACAAAACCTGTTGAATCTGAAATTAACAAAATCATTTTAAAAGATTTATTTTTATTCTCTGATTCTGACAAATGGGCTATTGAGGATTTAATTAACTATTCGATTGACCTTTTCGAGAGTAAGGAAAAATCAGCTGCACTATATTCTGTCCTGCAAAATCAGATAACCGAATATTCAGAAATAATAACTTCTGAACTCAACGATTTTCTTGATGGACAAAATTTATTTGTGAATGCTACAGTTTTTAATACTAATCGATTTACACCCTTGATGATGATAAAACTTTCTCACGAGAAAGTTAAAAAAGATGTTTCTACGTCTAAAGATCATATTGATGAAGAACTGAAAAAGTTAGACCAATATTTGTGGGAAGAAAAATCAAACAATATTTATTTTAGAAAAAAACTGAACTACAAAAGAGATGATGATATTTATATCATTCGTCCTAACCAACGTAGATTTTGGTCAAAATCAATGGCATTAGAAGATGCCCAAGAGTTAATTCTTGAAATTTTAAATGAGGATTAACGAAATGTTATACAAGATCAATTATAAAAAGGCTTTTGAGCAAAAGTGTTTTCGATTAATTATCAAAGCGTATCGCACTTCATTAGATGAAAAAATTATTCAGTTAGAGTGGAACGAAAATGACATTTCTTCTGAAATACACAAAAACATAAAAGAAAATCCTTTAAGAAAGAAATGGAAAGTTTCAACAAACGTTGAGGCTCATATTCCCAATGAGAAAATCTCAAAAGAAAAAGGATTTGCTGATAAAGATTTAAGAATAGATTTTAGACTGACATCTTTCATATCAACTTATGAATACGAGTATTTCTTTGAGGCGAAAAATTTGAAACAAAATAATTCAGCTTTAAAACGCAGATATATTGACACCGGAATTAATAATTTCACTTCGAGAAAATATGAAAACGGCAGCCTTGTTGGATATTTACTTGAGGGCAAAATAGATGAAACCATAAACGGAATTAACGCATTAATTATAAAAGACAAGAGGAATTCTGAAATACTGAATCTTGCATCTCACAAACTAATGAAATCCTATTATGAATCCAATCACTCCGAAATAGGAATATTAAAGCATTTAATTTTTGACTTTACGAATATTTCTAATTGACAGTTGCCACCACAAAACCATACACATTTGCAATTCGCACAAACCAACCGCACAAAGCCAAAATTGCAAAAAATACCGTTTCCCTACACTTTAAGCGAGAAGGCAAATAAAACTAAGGCTAATAAGGATTTATTTCCCAGTGACGTACTATAAGCTTAGAATCCAGAGATTTCCGCCTTTTATTCAGCAAAAAATCATATATAGTAATTTTTTTCTTATATTTCTACAAATAACACGATTCCTGAAACCATAGTGTAATTTGTAATCTCCCCCTTCTTAGTAACACTCAAAAGTAGAGTCTTTTGTTAATAATTCGTTATTGGTGTTGGAAAAATTTTGTTGAAATGTGGGAAAAGATTCTTTGTTCTCTGTTTTTATTTTTACATAATTTAAACAAATTCATCCATCCCCCCTTTGATAGTAGAATACCGCATAAATTATGAGTCAATATGCTATAGGCAAACTTTTTTATGCATAATTATTGCATTAGCTTTAATAAAAGCTTATGAAAAAGCAAGAAAAAAGAGCTTTGAGACCTAAACAATCTCAAAACCGACCCGGAACTGAAAACAAAATGTCTCCTCTTCCCGAAACTAATCCAATCAGCTATCCTAAAGAAGGAAAACTTAAAGATAAAGTAGTATTGATTACAGGAGGAGATAGCGGTATTGGAAAAGCAGTAGCGCTGCTATTCGCAAAAGAAGGAGCCGATATTATCATTGCCTACCTCAACGAAACCAACGATGCCAAACAAACTAAAAAAGAGGTAGAAACATTTTCAAGAAAATGCACATTGATAAAAGCAGATTTAGCAAAAGAAAGCCAGTGCAAAAAAGTAATTGAAAAGACAATAAAAATTTATAAAAAAATAGATATCCTTATAAATAATGCGGCTTTGCATTGGGAATCCGCGTCATTAGAAGAAATTTCTACTGACCAATTGTTAAGAACATTTCAAAATAATTTTTTCTCCTATTTCTGGATTACAAAATATGCCTTACCATTTCTCAGCAAAGGATCATCTATTATCAATACGTCGTCTGTAACAGCTTACCGAGGAAGCCCCCACCTTATTGATTATTCCGCAACTAAAGGAGCAATCCTGTCTTTTACAAGAAGTTTAGCCGCCAATCTGGTAGATAAAGGGATCCGAGTGAATGCTGTCGCACCAGGACCAATATGGACGCCATTAATCAGTTCTTCTTTCTCACCAAAAAAAAATTCGGAATTTGGAAGCGATTCTCCCATGAAGCGTGCTGGAATGCCTAATGAGGTGGCTCCGAGTTTTCTATTTTTAGCAAGCGAAGATTCAAGTTATATTACCGGTCAGGTTATTCATCCTAATGGAGGAGAAATTATAAACGGATAAGAACACCTGTATTTATATATAAATTGAAAACATCTGAAATGTTAAATTGATTTAATAGGGCTACTTATTTTTAATTTTATACTTCTTTTAAAATCCACCTATCTTCACCCCCGTTCTTGTCGAGGATTTTGGCGTAATACTGTGTGGTTGTAATACTTTTATGACCTAGCATTTTGCTAACGTATTCTATAGAAGCACCATTAGAAAGCCTTATTGTAGTAGCCAATGTATAACGGGCAACATGATGGTTCAACCTTTGGTAACACCACACAAATCGGCAGTAGCCTTAGGACAGGCGTTCATTTTAGCGGAGCATGGATAGCGGTTTACCAGTAGAAATACAGCAAGGATAGGTCAAAAAGCTAAAAAATCTTTCGGTACTACCGAAAGACTACCGTAAAAAATTCATTCAGTCTACCAATCTTTGTTTATCAAAAACCTTAGACATGATTAGCAAACTGACAAGGCTATGCATCTACCCAAAAGACATCCAAAGAATTACAGGACGTAGTGAGCGTTACAGCCGCGCGCTCATTCAAAAAATCAGAAAACACTATAACAAACCAGAGCACCACCTCGTTAGCATCGAAGAATTCTGCACCTACACGGGGCTAGAACATGCAAAAGTCATAGAATACATCATAGATTAACACTCCCACAACCTATCTCCACACCAGTCGCTGAGCCTGCAGAAGCCACCATAAAAGCGACCGTCCATAAAGCAAAACCGAAATCTTGAGATTTAGAAATCTAATTCCAATAAAAAAATAATTATATTCTATGAAAAAATTAAATACTGTTGATAGTTTAATAAAATATACTACCTATAATCACACATACATACAGACTCGAATCCATATTTTTCATTAAGATATTGATAATGGTCTAGTATGTCTTTTAATTGCTGAACATTTTCCATCGGAAAATTTCCAAAATTATGAGGATGCCACCATAAATGATAATTCAAGTTATTTTTAGCGGCATACTGCATCTCATTTTTAATTCTATTTATTTTTAATGTTTGTATAGCCTTTTCTTTTGAAGAATATGGTCTTAAAAAACGACTTGCTGGTAATTCTATAATTCTTGTACGCTTTATATCCTTTTCTCCAAAACATACAGAATCACTAATAGGTATCAATGTGTCCATAGCCCGAAATAAAGGACTTACCTTTCCATGTGTATTCTTCCAAAACCAAACATTTGGATTTGAACGAACAACCTCAATACCATTTGCTCGCGCCACGTTAAGATAACTTACATTATATTGATTTCGTGGAAAAACTAAAGATTTAAGTTCTATATGATAATTTTCTTTCGCAATATTCTGTACAGCGATTAAATCCGCTTCAAACTGTTCTATATTTTGTCCTTTCTCATTGCAATAATAATGTGAAAAAGTATGTGTCCCTAACTCCTGCCCTTCTGTCTGAATAATTTGTTCAATCAGGGAACCTGCAAAATGCAAAGGGTCTTCTTTTTCATTGTCTCCTATGTTCTTGAAATATTCATAATAGTTTAAATTTTTATTATCATAGGTTGGCTTTAACAATGGAGAAAATTCAATCAACTGTTTTTTTGATTTGGCAAACAAAAATCCTACAGTTGCCCACGTCGATTTAATCTTTCTTTTTTCGAACAAGTCTAAAACAATAGGGATTGTGCCTCGGGTAGAGAGAAAATAATTTTTATACTTAGTCAATTCCCATTTTTCTGCTCCACCCCAACGTAGTTCAAAATCCAATGATATGATAAATTTACCTGCCATTTTATACTGTATCTGAATCAGAATAACTTAAATACCAATTTTTCCTATTATTAATTATAGTATTTAGTGAATTATCAAAACTGCAAACCCCAAAATGTAATTCTATTGGTCTTAATTTTTTAGGCATTTCGTAAAAACCAACATTTCTATATGTTTTATAATTATCAGAATGTTCCATACACCATGCTAGTATACAGTCTGCATTAGTAGAAATTATGCGATTAACAGCTTCCTTCATTAGATTCTCAGCCTCTATCTTATAATCTGGATCATATAAATATTCCATTATATATCCTATTTTACCTCCATGTTTACCTTTTACACAATAAACAATAAACCCAATATAGCCTCCTGAATTATTATAAGCATGTAAGATTTTATAATCTTCATTAGGCTTTTGAATATAACGCCAATTCAAATATTCCTTATCTCTATTAATTCCGATCTTTAATGATTGCGAAAATTTCTTCCAAATAATATTCACTTCATCGCTAAAAGTATTTTCTTCCTTTATTATAACATTATTACTAATTGTTTTTTTGAAACCAATATTAACATTGGGAAACCATGATATCGCTTTAATTTTTGTGCTAAAGTATTTTGTTTTTAGGGGCTTAATTAAAAAAGGAACAGGGTCTAATACTTGCCAATCTAATTTTTTCTTAAAACCGTGGATAGAGTTTCCATTTGGAAAACCATACACCAGCTTAATATCTTTATTTTTTGCCTTTTCATAGACACTCATAGCAAGCCGAATAAACAATCCTTTGCCCCTATAATCAATATCAGTAATGGTATCTAAAGATTGTGATGCTAAAACAATTGATTCATTAATCTTAAATTTCACTGGAAATATTGCATATATTGCTGCCACTTTATGATTTTCATTATCATAGGCAATGTCTACAAACTTGTCTTCAATAGGATTTCCCAAAAATTGCCAAACAATTTTATCTTTAGATTTTGGTGAACCATTTTGGTCGAAGCATGATTTAAATAAATCAATTGTAGAGTGTGAAATATTTTTTATGATATAATTTTCCATTTAAAGTATTGATTTATATAAATTAATATGAGAATTCACCATATTTTCAGCATCATACTGCTTTACAAATTTAATTGCTTCATTAATGCAAGCTTTTTTAAATGCAGGATTGTTAACAAATTTCATTATTAGAGTTGCAAGAGCTTTTGAGTTATTTTCTTCAAATAAAAAATCTTTTGTAGGAACAACATCATTAATTCCTTCAACATCAGAACCTAAGAACATTTTACCTGAACATAATGCTTCCAAGGTAACTCCTGAAAAACCCTCATGCCTAGATGACAGAATATTAAAATCAACAGAAGACATAAGACTTGCGACATCATCTCTGAAACCTAAAAAGATAACTCTATTATCCAAATTTCTCTGTCTAGTCAAATTAATAGTATCATTCATCATTGGTCCATCCCCCACAAAAATAAGATAAAAATTTTCAGGGAGCATAGTTAAGGCTTCTACTATAGCATTTTGATTTTTGGGATTTGAAAATCTAGAAACCATCATAAGAAAAACAGCATCCTCATTTGTTGTTTGGACAATCTTTGCAAGATAATTACGACTATAAGCTTTAGTAGTTGTTAGTTTATTAAAATTAACTCCGTTATTAATGAGAAATATTCGGGTTTTTAATTTTGGTAATCTTTTAAATAACATTTTTTGCACATTCTTTGAAATTGCAATTATGCCATCATATTGCTTGTATATATAAGGTTCAATAAGTTTGAACAACAATTTATGAGTTCTTCCATTTTCAACACTATGTTCCGAAATCACAAGTTTTACTTTATCTGATAAAAAAGATTTTACAATTGCCATATAGTACAAATTAGGAAAAAGATGCACATGAACTATATCATATCTATTTTTTTTTATAAGTTTAGTAAGCTTCCATATATATTTAAGACTTATAAAGCTTCCTTTTCCTAAAGTGACTACTGGTATATTATCACTTGCCATTTTTGCAATATAGCATGGCTCTTCAAGAATAGCTGATAATTGTATTACCGACACATCAACACCATATTGCTTGTAAGTATGTAAGTTATCAACGAGCAATTTTTCAGCTCCTCCTTTTCCTAAACTGAGACATAAATGTGCTACCTTCATTTGTCTGATAATTAATTATTTTGCTTTAATTTTAATATAAATATCTAATAGTAGTCCGCAAGGTAGTAAGAAGACAGTCAAAAACTTGTAAGGATTATTTTCAAAGATGGTTTTAACACTTTTTGTTGTTATTCCATGCGATACTAAATGTATGCAGTTTTTAATTATTTCTGAAAATGAAGATTCATATCTTAATTTTAATTTCCGTGCATAGGCGAATCCTTTTGGGGACTGTTTATACTGTCTAATTATTGATTTAGTAGAACCATTCGGTTGGTATTCCACATTACAAAACATCTCATTTACATAAATATATTGATAGTGCTGATCAATCATTAAGTAAAGTGTGCCGAGTGGTACAAGCTTTTCATCCTCAAATTCTGGATATGCAGGAAATTCCCTCACAATACTAGTTTTAATGACAAGCTTTTTATCGCCTTTAGCTTTATACTTTTTATAAAGTCCACTTAACGTTCCTGTTTTAACACCTATAGGCATTGCCGTGCCTAAAATATTATTCTCAAAATCGGCATCTAATCCTATTAAACCTGCAATATCATTATTGTACTTATTATTTTCCCATAGACTTAAAATTAATTCGACCGCATTCGTTGGCATATAGTCATCCGAATCAATACATACATTCAGTTCGGTTTGTATGAGAGAATATGCTAGGTTATGAGCCGTATGCATACCGCCATTCTCCTTATAATGGTACTGTATTTCAAAATCAGCTTCTTCCCTCCATTGCGCAACTAAGCTTTTGGTATTGTCTGTAGAACCATCATCAATAACCATCCAAACAAAATCTTTGGAAGTTTGATTTTTCAAACTTTCGTAAAGCCTAGGAAGCAAATGAGCCCTATTGTAGCTCGGCGTAAATACAGTGATGCTTTTTATCATAATACCACATTCATTATATAAGTAAACATAAAATACAAAAACAAAATAATACCTAAAACTCTATATTGATTATCCCATAGTTTGTAGCGGAACATCGGATAAGCAATCACGGCGGGCATCAGAAACCACGACAAATAAGCAAAGCGATTACTAAAAGCAGCAGTAATCACCAAGATCCAAAAAGCATTGGCAATACAATACGTTCCAAACAAGTGGATATAAAACTTATCTGTAATTTTCTTTTTAAATATAAAATACCAGCCTGCAAATACTGCAGAAGCACTATACACCAAAAAGTCCCAACGGAAACCAGTCTGTGAAAATTGATCATTATACTCATCAGAACCGCCGGTCAAATAACCTTGTGTCCGGTCTTCAGCAAATCCTAGATTGGCAAAAAAAGTAGTCCAAGCAGAACCACCCGCCAATGATAGAGGTATTGCTAGCAACCAAATAGCCAAATAAGCTTTAGGATTCTTATAAAGACCAGACACCACAAAAGCCGCTATGGGGATGATCAAAGAAGCGTGCATAAAGTAGGACACTATAAACAATGCATACATTATCGCTTTATTTCGATAAAAAACTAAACCCAAAAAAAATAAAGAAGTTCCTAAACCATTACGAAGTCCATTGGTGCCTGCTGACCAAAATGAAAATGATGCAATTGTAAAAAGAAAACCAAACCACCAATAAATACCAAAGTATCTTTTAACAAATATAAATATAGGTACAACATAAATAATATCTAACACGAGATAAAAAGTATGAATATTCATGAAACGGCTACACCATTGCATAAAATAATTAAAAACATAATCTTTTTCGATTCTAACTTTTTCACCAGCCTGCAGTATCTTGTATGCTCTCGCATAATTAGCAGTATCTCCAAAATATCGCCCACTAATTGGTCTTAATCCCATATATACAATCAATAAAACAAGATACCCTCCAATTAGAAAACCTGTAATACGAAGATTTTGTTGATTATTGTTAATATCAAATATAAAGGAATTGAAAAGAACCAATAAAATAATCCCTAACAAAAAATTATAATGAACATTCGTATACAGTTCTACCGGAATCCAATCAAACATGTGGTAAATTTAATAATTCCTGCCATTGTTTCATAACGACATCCGTGCCAAAAGCTAAAACATGTTGCTTGGCAGTCTTTTGCAATCTTTCGCGCTCCGAAAGATTCCGCATAAGACTTTTCAACTCCATCGCAAAAGTCTCAATATCATGAAGCGGAACCAAATAGCCATCTTCGCCATTGTCAATAATGTTGCGAGGTCCATTCGGGCAATCGTAACTCACGATAGGCAAACCAATCGATAAAGCTTCTAACAACACCATAGGGAAACACTCGGTTTCTGATGTCATCGCATAGATACTGTACTTCGACATATCTTCTAGCATCTGGTCTGAACTTCCCTTGAAATTGATAACATCCTCTAATCCATTTTCACGAATTTGAGATTCTAAAGTTGCTTGGGTTCCCAAATAATCTTCGCCATGAATGTCCAACTGCCAATCAGGAAACTCAGCTTTTACAAATACCCAGGCTTTTATTAAATCTCCGAAATTTTTAACGGGAGATATACGACCTGCTGCGACCACTTTTTTAGAATGCATATCCGCGGAAAGCGAAGATAATTCAACAGGATTAGGAATAACAACAGCATTCCCCGTTTTAACATAGTGGGCTTCATCAACATTCAACACAACAATATGATTATAGTGTCGCTCCACCCAATCGCTCAATGTATATTTTATTTGTTTTAAAAATGACGCAGTTTTCCTTTGTTCTTCCTCCTGATAACGGGAGCTGTGACGTTCTTTAATAAGTTTTGCATTTCCTTTTATAAAAGGCAACCAGTAATGATCAAAATTAAAATTGGGAGAAATAATAACATCGGGCTTCAAACTTTTAAATAAAGCCTTTTGCTTTTTATAATGAAGTTTTGCTTTCTTTAAATTTTGTATCGAAAAATAAGATTTTGTACGATCATAATCAACTCCTAAATCCACCAACTTTATCCGAGAATCTAATGCATAACGCGGTGGTAGATTCTTCTGCTCGGTCGTTACCACATAGACCTCAACCTCTGGCAAAGCTGCAAAATAATTAGCCTTCGTCGCCATCACTTTTTCGATGCCACCATGCAAATGGACTTGGTCGGTATTAAAGACTATTTTCATTATTTCTTCTGTAGTTGGTTAAACAAATCTTGCCACACCTTCATGATATTTTCAGGAAGATACTTCGTTACTTTCAGCTTAGCTGTTCTTCCCATTTCTTTTCGTAGGATTTCGTCATCAATTAACTTCACAATACGTTCTTCAAAGACATCTTTATTTTGATTTTCTACCAAAATACCATCTACACCATCGCTAATAATATCTCGAGGCCCAGAAGGACAATCGAAACTTATACAAGGTACGCCACATGCCATCGCCTCTATTAATACCATACCAAAACCTTCGGATCTGGAAGGCAGAAGCATGATGGAAGATTTTAAATATTCTGCTTGAATATTTTTTGATGCTTGATGAAATTGGACTTTTTTTAAATCTAAAGTTTCGGCCAACTTAACAAAAGTTTGGTCTTTATCTATTTTCCCAAATACATGAAGCTGCCAATCGGGATATTTTTGTTCGATATTTTTCCAAATGTAGAGCAAGCTATCAAAACCTTTATTGTACGAATGCGAGCCAACTGCAATCATCTTTTTTGACTGCAAATCGCTAGTTTCTTTAGGATAAAAACTTAACGGATTAGGAATGACAACCACATTTTTAGCTCTCCATTCCTCACGATTGGCATTGGTTAAAACGACGAACGAATCAAATTTGGACGCTTGCATTTGCATGAGTCGGCTTGACAATCTCCCCAGAAATCCTTTTTGTTTATTTAATTCTATAGAAGCATGTCGCTCGTAAATCCATTTGGCTTTAGTCGTAATAAGACTTGGAAGAAAAAAACCTTTCAATCCATCATCACAAACCAAAATAACATCTGGTTTTACTAGAGTGACAACGTCTTGCACACCTCTCTTATATTTTAAAAAATAAGAAATTGGATTCCCATTTACTGAAATTGAATGATATTTAATTTTTGAACTAAAGTCATAAAACAGATTTTCGTGAGCCTTGTTCAACACCAAAATATGAACCTCATAGCCCAATTGCTCGGCAAAATGAGACGCCTTAATAGACAATACCCTTTCGAGGCCGCCAGAGCCGTTAATGCCGTTGGTGATATAGAGGAGTTTCATGATTTTAATAATTGTTCAATTTTGCTTAGACTTTCTTCTTTGTCCTTATTTTTTTGTTGCGAAAGATTTGCAATTAATTTATTTTTTAACTCAACATCATTTATCAAACGTTCTATATTTTCAGCAATAGATTCAGCCGTCATCTCGGCAATAAGGCCTGTTTCATTATCTTTCAAAATCCCGAATGCGGTTGAAAAATTAGTGCAAACAATTGGCTTTTGAAGAATAGAAGCTTCTATAACTGTTAAACCCAATCCTTCAAACAAAGAAGTCTGCACGTAAATATCACAGGCTTTCATATAAGGATAGGGATTAGTATTTGCTCCTAATAAGCTAAATGATTTCTCTAGATTATTGTTTGCGATTTGCTTCTCCAAGCTAGATCTTTCTGTACCTTCCCCTACGACATACCAATGTATTGGATAGCCTTTTCCTATTAAAATTTTACATGCTTCTATTGCAAGATGAAATCCTTTATATGAGATCAAACGACCAACAGAAACAATATTAATTTCTGAAGGATTAAAATTACATTCTAACTTCTTATTTGCTTGTTCTTTTATTATTCTATCATCAGAAATATCTTTAATAACTTCCGTTTCAATAACTGACGAAGATTTTTGAAATGCTTTTCTAAAACTCGCATCTGCTTCTTGAGAAACCGTTACAACTTTATTAAATTTAGTATAAAATTCTTTGTCTTTCTCGAACTCGTAACCCGCTTTCTGATAATCCGTATTAAGCCAAGCCAATTTTTTAGTAGCTAAAATCTTATCGGCTGCAAAATAGGTGGCAAAGCCTTGATTGTAAGCAATGGCAATATCATATTGCTTTTCAATTTTTTTGAAATAGCTTGAAACAATTGGCCAAAATAATTGGGCAGGATGCATCTTTTTACGTCGTTTTTTTTTAATTGCAAAGCACAATCGATCGATCAAAGAAAGTTTCGGAAAAGTAATCTGAATTTGATTGACTTCTGCTGGAACAAACTCCCGAAAAAAACCAGCCTTATGAAAGGTAATTAAATCTACTTCATAAAGATTGTAATCCAAATTTTGGAGTAAGGTGACAAGGCTTTTTTCTGCACCGCCTAGATGCAGTGATTCTATTACAAAAACAATTCGCTTTTTCATCTCAAGGATTCTAATAAAAATTCTTTGGACCTTTTGATATGAAAATTCTTATTTCCGATAACTTCTACATAATCAATTGTAGATAACGAATCAAAATCTTCTTTCGAAGATATTAATCTTTTTTGAAGACCAAATAAGGACAACAAATCTCTCATTCTAGTATTAATCGCTTCTCCACGATTGACAACTGCCATTTGCTTTTCAAATAATAATGAAAAAGCAACCGCATGAAAAGAGTTGGTGATATTGTATTGTGACTGATATACCAAGGATAAAAATTGCTCTGGACCTTCTAACCAAAAATTTTTATCGGCATATGCAATATTTTGGTTAACCGTGTAGATTTTACAATTCAGTTTTTGTTTTAAGTCCAAAGCAATTTTCTTTATTAAAGGATTGTTATCAAAATCATAGACAAAAATATAAGGTTCGGCAATTGGCTTTACAAATGTATTTTTCCAAAAATCGGCATCTAATAAAAAAACCGGATCCAAAACCTGCACAGCGGAAGTAATCCCCATATCTCTCAAAATAGTTTGCCCCGAAGTTTCCCGCACACTTACCGCATCAAAACGAGAAACATTATCTCGTACCAATGCTTTCATATTCTCCGCCAACTCGTCTATAGCAAACGAAGCAGCATAAGATATTTTCTTCTTATGATCTGGCACAAAGTTGAGATAGAACGCTTCATCTTTCCCATTTTGGAAGAAAGAATTCCAAATCTGGTCGCTACCACATATAAAGGCATCCGCTTTTGGCAGATTACTTTTTAGTTCCTCATTAGTCGTATATTTTGTAGAATCTGTCGGAATGTATTTTTGATGAAATGTATCAAAATTATGTTTGCGTTTCAGCGCCTTCAGACGTTTTGGTAATTTTGCTAAAAGATAAGCTTGCTTTATTAGTGGCAAATTAAACTTAGGATTGCTAACGCCCCACAAATTAAAATGTTGCGACAAATAATCTGGCTTGTAATGAATCACTTGTGCCTCATGCCCTTCATCATTCAAAAAACGTAACAACGCGTATTCCTGAAGAGAGGCACCGTGGTTATAAACTTCGTGACAGGTGATGGTTTTAATTTGCATATTTTTCGATAAATAGTTTCATCTTACCTCTAAAAGAAATTTTTGAAAGTAAAACATCTATAACTGACATTGACTTTACTAAATTATTAGGAATATCTACATTCTTTGAGAAATTTACATTTAAAGATTTTTTAATATTAACTAATCTTAAAATAAACTCTATTAATAATTTTTTTTCATGATGATTGAAAAGTTTTTCAGCTATTTTGCTTGTGACAAAAAATGAGTCTTCTTCTTTTTTTAATGTTTGTACACTCGTCATTGTTGAATTGTCTCTTACATAGTAATAATACATACCTTCTTTAGAAATATATAAATTATTAATTCTTTCTAATAAATTTGCAATAAGCAGGTTATCCTCATAGACAATCCCTTCTGTGAAATAAAAATTTTCAAAAACTTTTGTTTTATAAATTTTATCCCAAACCACCCAACTAATCTGCTTATTTTTCAACCATGCTTTATAAAAATCTGATGTTATAAGTTCTTCCTTTGAACTTCTAACAAATTGCTTATCTGTACCATAATTAACATATGTTGGATACTGCAAACAATCAATTTTTGGATTATTAACAAGAATCTTTAGATTACTTTCTAAAGTGTCAGATGAAATTTCATCATCAGCATCAAGGAAAGTAACAAAAGGTCTTGTAACTTGCTTTAACCCAAAATTTCTCGCTGCAGCTTGTCCTTTATTCTTTTCGTGATAAACCTTGATTCTATTATCTTTTTCTGCAAATACATCACAAATTTCTCTGCTTCTATCTGTGGAGCCGTCATTGATTAATAATAGTTCGAAATCTTTAAACGTCTGAACCAAAACAGACTCAAGACACGCTTCCAAATAATCCTCGGAATTGTATATTGGAATTATTATTGAGATCATTTTAACTATTCAAATAAAGAGATTCATTTTGACGCCTAAACTCACCTAGTTTAGATGTAATTTTTTTCTTATTCTTTATATAACTATATAGCTTAGAATATACTTTTTTCCCATTTTTATTATTTCTTATAAAAGCAAAAGTCCACATTAACAATACAAAACCCTTATTGCGAAATTTATATTGGTCTAATAATGGATTTAATATTCTAATCATGTGATGTCTAAATGGCCCATCAATTGGATTGAAAAATGTTTCTTGAGATTTTTTTCTATCATGGTAAATTCCTGCTGATGGGAGTATTCCTATTTTTAGATTATGGTACAAAACTCGATGGCAATAATTTTCATCTTCGCCATAATGAAAAAATTCTGGAGAAAATCCTCCTACTTTTATCAGAGTAGCAATCGGTAAAAACCAACTAGCAGCCATTACAAAATTGCAATCATAAATTTTATTTTTGAATCCACCAGTTAAGCCGTCTGATAAAAAATTAGCACACATTCTAGGTCCTACAAATTCTAAAAAATCTTCATCGATCCCATCCTCTGTTCCTGAATATTGTATTGGGCTAATTATACCGTAATCATCAAGATTTGGTAGACTTATTAATTTTTCTAATGTATCTTTTTTCAAATAAGCATCTTGATTTAAAAGAAATACAAAATCATAATTATTTTCTATAGCATATTTAAGCCCAATATTATTAGCTTGACCAAAACCTAAATTTTTTTTTGTCTCAAATAAGATAAACCTTTCGTCTTTGTATGACTTTATGACATCACAAGAAGCATCATCTGAACCATTATCAATAAAAAAAACATCTGTAGGATATGCACTTTGTTTTATAGAATCAATACAGTTATACAACCAATTATACCTTAAAGCATTATAACTAACAATTATCGTAAGAATTTTTTTATCCATTTTTTTAAACTTAATGTTATTGATTTCTTCTCTAATTTCTGGTTACTAAACTTTAAATAATCACTAAGTAACTTCTCCCTACTTATTAAAACATTAATTATCTTTTGATTTTGTAATGAATTTATTGCAGATATAATACATTTCAAAAGCTCAATTTCTTTGCTAATTCCTGACGACTTTGAAAAAAAACCACTACCTACTCTATATACACACATGCTTTTCTCAATGTATCCAATTTTTCCGAATTGGACTAAATGGAGTAACAAAAAAAAATCACCTATTTGACTACAATTGTATTTCATATTTAAATTAACTATAATATTTCGAAAAAGAATGGATGGTGTATGGATATAATTACCTTTCATTGCAAATACTTCTGGCGAATCATATCTTTCTGGAACTTTCGTCAAATAATCTTCTTTATATTTTCCTGAATTTATGTCTTTAATTTTTGCTTTATGAAAAGTTAATACAAAATCCCCATTTTTTTCTAAAAAATCAACCTGCTTTTGCAACTTCAAAGGATCTGTCCAATAATCATCACCTTCACACATAGCAATGTATTTGCCCTTTGCTCTAGAAAAATTATACCGACTTTGGATATTCCTTATACCTTGAGACCATTGGTTTTCTGTTTGCAAAATAGATTTTATTATATCTGGATATTTCTCTTGATACTCTTTGATAATTTCTTGGGTTCCGTCAGTTGAAGCATCATCGTGAATCAAAACTTCAAACTCAAAATCACATTGTTGCATCAAAAAACCATCCAAGCATTCCCTAATATAAGGCGCATGATTGAATGTAATGGAACAAATGGAAACGACAACTTTAGGATTGGTATTTTGCATTTAGGTTATATCTTTTGATAAAATTTTTGTTGTTTGCTTAATTTGCAGAGTTTCAAACCCGTTTTTTTTATAGAATTTTTGTGCATTTGCATTTTGATTTGAAACCTCTAAGTCTATCTTTTTAATAGCTGGGTTGGCTTTACTTAACTCTATAATTTTATTTAATAATTGTTGTGCTATTCCCAAATTTTGATATTCTGGTAATACGCTTATGGTTGTAACAAAAACAAAGTTTTGTTCTTCATTAATATAACAAGCTAAAAAACCGCACAAAACATGATCCTGATAACATTCAATCCTAAAGGCTTTCTCATATAGTTTTTTTGCGTATTGTTCAATATTTGTTATTATGTCCAATGCAGGCACAAAAACCGTATTCATTTTGGTAAGGTATTGAAAAATTTCTTTTTCAGTTGTCGTATTATAAACAATATCCACGTTTTATTATTTTAATTTAGAGCAGTTCATATTGGTCTAACATGAAATTAACCTCTTCTACAGAATTAAACATTAGAATATCTATTATTGATAACCATGGCACAAAATCATTATTAAATTGTTTGTACTGTATTGGTTTTGATTTAATAAAATCTAACTTGATCCCTTGTGTTATAAAATCTTCTTTTTTATATAGTGCTTGTCCTCCAATTGCATTAATATAGTGTTGTGCCTGCTCTCTCTGGCAGATATCTATTAGTCGATTCTGTCTTTCTAGCTGTCTATTTTGAAAGCTTTCAGATGCGATTTTGAAATTTGTTTTCAATTCCAAATACTGAGCTATTTGTTTTATACTTAATATAGCAAGTTCATTAATTGTATTAACATCTTGGTTAAAAACAGATTCTAATATCTGCCAAGTTTCTGAAAAAAAAGGCGCTTTTTTATAATTTTGATATAGCGTTTTCAGGAACTTTTCTCTCCAGTCTTTATAAAGTTTTTTATTAATTAGGGTTTCTTTTATCTCCACAAAAGAGTTTGCAGAGTCTAGAGGTACTGTAAATAGATACGCTTTGTTTCCTAGAAGTATGTTGTTACGATTGATCCAGCCCTGCTTAATGAAATTAACATCATCATAAAACACAAAAGTATCAACCACTTTTATCATTTGAAAATACCCAATATACGGAAAGATATAGGGTTGCATAACTGCTATTCTCATAACCTCATCTAATTTATGCTGCGTACTTTCTTTGCAGGTGTTCCCACAAAAACACTATTAGTATCATTAATATTGGATACGACATTACTCCCAATGCCAATGATATTACCTCCTACTATATCAATACTCCCACGCACACCAACATTCTGCCCGAGAAATAGGCTATCCCCCAGGTTAACAGAGCTTCCTACACACACATGTGTAGCTGTAAAAACGCTATTCCCAATATTGCTATCATGACCTATCGTTGTGTGTGCACTAAACATACAATGGTTACCGATAATTGTGTTGGCATGTATTGCACAATGCGCATAGACAACATTTCCGACCCCTAATTTAACACTTTTAGAAACAAAAGCTGATGGATGTATAAAGTTATAGTATTTATCTTCTGGTATTGCATAGGATTTAATAAGCGCTGCTCTTTCTACCATTTTATCTTCTCTATACATTTGAAAAATAAATTTAACATCATCCAAGCTTCCAAACTTTTCGTAAACATCTGTTGTTTTACAAAGTATTGGAAATCCGTTAATACTATTCCCGAAAGATTCATCATCAAAAGCAAATCCCAAAAACTCCAGTGGTTGATTGTAGCTGTATTGTGCATCATATATTGCTTCCGCAACATTAACCGCAGTCCCTTTACCACCTAATATTATTATTTTGGTTGTGTTCATAATTAACCTTAAGCTTTTTTTTGTGCGGGTATGCCAATATAGGTAGAATTTTCTTCGCAATTTTTATTAACAAAACTCATTGCACCAATTATGACATTATCTTGAATTTCAATACCATGTTGTAAAACTGCATTGGTTCCAATAAAACAGTTCTTACCAACCTTAGCACCACCAACCTGATGTCCATCTGTATCTAAATTATTAGTCATAACTCGTGGACAAACATAAGTGTTGTCTCCAAACTCACATCCTCTTGCAATAATTGTATCATAGCGTAAGGTAACATTATTACCTATTTTACAGTTACCAGAACTAGAAACCCTAGAATCTATTATACAATTTTCACCAATTACAGTATCAGAGCGTAATTCCACATAATCCTTTATTACAGTATTATTTCCTATTTCTACGCCTCCATGTATGACGCAAAAATTTCCAATAATAACATTCTCACCCAAGACAGCTTCTGGATCGATTATTGAAAACTTTCCGACTCTAGTTCCATTATTATTCTCGTCGCTATTCATAATTTTAATGTTTAAATAATAGATTATTAATCAAATTAGAAACTCGTTCTACTTCCTCATTCCTCAGACCATAATACAGGGGCAAACACAGCACCCTTTTGGCAATATCCTCTGTAACTGGCATCTCCGTTTTTTCTAAATAAGGAAGTGCCGACGCTAAGCTCGGATAAAAATATCTGCGGGTATGGATCTCTTCTTTTTCCAATCCAGATTTGACTTTTAAAAGCATTTCTTCTGATTTTAAAAGAATCGGATAATAGGCGTAATTTATTGAAGCTTCTGTATGCCAAACTGGTTTAGAAATCGCTTCATTTCGCAGAAATACATCGTAGAATTCGCTTATTTTTTTTCGATTATTATGTATTTTTTCTATATGATTCAAATTGGTTAATCCCATGGCGGCATGAAATTCTGAATTCTTGCCATTGATTCCCAATTCGGCAAAGCTATCAAAACCCGAAATCCCAAAATTACGGATGTATTTTAGTTTTTGGTTAAGTGCTTCATTATTGCAAATTACCAAACCACCTTCTACACTATGATAAAGTTTGGTGGCATGCAGACTACAGGTTGAAATATCGCCATACTCAAAAATGGATTTGCCGTTGACCTCGACGCCAAAAGCATGTGCGCCATCATAGATTACTTTAAGATTATGCTTTTTGGCAATCTTTTCGATAGCTTCAACATCGCAAGGATTCCCATAGACGTGCGTCGCCAAGATGGCGGAAGTTTTATCGGTAATGGCAGCTTCTATTTTAGTAGGATCAATGTTTAAAGATTGGGAATCAATATCCACAAAGACGGGTGTACAAGCTTCCCAAACAATACTGGAAGTCGTAGCTACAAAGGAAAATGGCGTGGTGATGATTTCGCCATTTAACTGTAATGCCTTTATCGCCATTTGTAATGCAACGGTTCCGTTTGTCACATACAGCAAATGTTTGACTTTTAAATAGGCTTTCAACTCCATCTCCAGTTCACTCGCTAAAGGTCCCATATTGGTTAACCACTCGCGCTGCCAAATACCTTTTAAATATTGCTGATATTCTTCTATAGGTGGTAAAAAAGGTTTAGTAACAGGTATCATTTTTTTATAAGTTCTTTGAGGTATGAGATTTCTTTGAATCGGAATAAATAACTTAGACCCAAATATAACGAAAAATAGACCACTATCGTGATGAGCAAAATGGAAATATCATACATATTCATTAATAAATAATGATACAACACATAACATATGAGCCCACAAAAACAAGCCAAAATAATACTCGGCAAAAGATCTCTACATTGTATCCACATCGTATAATTAAGAAACTTACCTGTATAATGGGTGTTGATAAACAAAGCCAAAATCGAGTTGACAACCTGCCCCCACAAAAGTCCATAGATACCGAACTTCAAAGCAATTACAACCGTAACAACAGTTAATATTTTCTTAGCAATTTCCAATTTCAAAAACAAATCAGATCTTCCTTTAACTTGTAAAATATTAAGATTATAAGCATGAATGGGAAACAATATTCCAGCAATGGATAATATTTGAAAATAAGGAACGGCTGGCAACCATTTGTCAGTTAACAACACACTTATAATAGGTTCTGCAGCAACAACCATATAGATTAATACTGGTGCTACAACAAAAATAACAACCTTGAGTAGCTTTTGATAGACACGTTGCAACTGTTCGTTGTCGTGACTTATTTTTGCAAATAGTGGAAAAGTTACTTTATTAAGGGCTGTAGAAAGATTGCTAACAGGTAGCTGTTTAAGACTGTCTGCTCGATTATAATAACCCAACTGTTGCACAGAAAACATTTTTCCTATTATGACTGTATAGACATTTATAAATAGAATATTAAGCAGTCCAGATAACATCATCTTATAGCCAAAGTCAAAATGATATTTAAACTTTTTAATGTTAAATATTAACTTTGGACGCCAACTGCTATAAAACCAATGTTGCAAGGTAAAGACTGTACTTTGTAAGATTGCCGAATATACCAAAGACCATACCCCATACCCCATATAGGCTAAGGCAACGCCTGACACCCCACCAACAACTAAAGAAGGCAGTTGGATTTTAAAAGCGGTTTTAAAATTCAGTTCTTTCACAAAATGCATTTTTTGTACACTTACAAATGCATTTATAATAAGAATGATACAGTAGCTCCGGATAATATCCGTAAGAGCGGGGACTTTATAAAAACTGGATATATAAGGTGCTATAATATATACCAAGCCGTACATAACAAGACTTGTAATAATATTGAATATAAAAACGGTGGAATAGTCTTCTTCATTAACATTCTTAGATCTTATCAGACTAGATGCCATCCCACTATCAATAAATGTGGACGCAACTCCCATAACCACCCCAAACAAAGCTATTAGACCAAAATCCTCAGGTGTTAATAATCTTGCTAAAATTATGCTGATACCAAAACTGATAAGCCGTGTTCCAAACTGCTCTGCAAATGTCCATACAATCCCTGAACGTGCCTGTTGCTTTAACGACATTTACTACCCCCTTTTCAAAATTCTTCCGATTATACCTGTTCTTTTCGATTCCATATTATAATACCCATAACCATACTTATTCCCATAACGGGAAAACTCTGGCTTTACGCTATTGAGTACAAAAGAGAGCTTGTCAATATGATGCTCTTTTCTAAAATCATCAGCAAAATGCATCATTCTCTTTTCTGTATAACCCGCTTTAGCAACATACAAAATGACATCCGACAAATCAACAATATGGATAGTGTCCGACACCAGCATAACGGGAGCAGAGTCTAGGATGATGTATTGATAATGTACCTTTAGTGTATGAATCATCTCATCAAACTTAGCCATATCCAACAAGTCATTAGGATTAGGGGCTTTGGCACCACTAAACATCACATCCAAATGCTCCGATAAGCCAGAAGAGAAAATATATGCATCAGCTTGTGCATCATTCGAGATAAGATAATCCGTTAATCCCAATTTTTGTCTCGGTACAAAACGATGCAACTGGGGATTCCTTATATCTGCCCCTATAATCAACACCTTAGAATTACCTGCCAGACTCATCGCCAGATTCATAGATAGCGTAGTCTTGCCCTCCCCTTTTACCGAGGAAGTAACAAGGATAACAGCAGCATCATCCGTCGTTTTTTTAGTCTTTAAAATATACTTTAGGTTAGAAGATAATATTCTAAAAGATTCAGCAAACATGGAGAAATCATTAGCACCTACCAAAACCGCATCGGCCTTACTCTCGGGTATTTCACCAATCAAGGTGGCATTATCCACAAGATTAAGTATATCGGCCTTGCTATACACCTTAGTATCCATTAAGCGTCGCACAACCACAAAGCCTAGCGCCAAGACAAAACCCAGCAAGGTAGAACCCCAGATAATCAACTGTCCCTTTGGCGCCACAACACCAGAGGTATAGGGCGGATTGATAACCTTCGCCTTAGGCAATGCCACGGCTAGGTTAATGGCATTTTCTTCTCGTTTTTGCAACAAAAAGAGATACAAGGCTTCTTTTAAATTTTGTTGACGGTCAATACTTCGGAAAACTTTCTCCTGCGTAGGATAACGGTCAATCTTGCCTTTATCCTGGTTGATATCACCCTGCAAACGAGAGATATTATCTTGCAAACTACGACGCACATCGGCAAGATTCCCACGGATAGCATCCTTCAAAATACCAATCTGCTTGTTCATCTCGATAACGGCAGGATTGGCATTAGTTGCCTGTTTTAGCACACGATTGCGCGTAAGCACCAAGTCATTATATTGGCTAATCTGCGCATCGATAGCACCCGACAAACCCAAACCAGTAGGCAAAAGGCTTTGGCTTCCTGCATTGGCCAATTGGTAAACAGAACTTACCAAATCCAACTGTGTAGCATAACCCAAAACTTCTTTGGTATTAGCATTGACATTCGTAAGGGCAAGCTGTGCCTGCGTAGCGAGATCCGTAATTTGGTAGTCGCGCTTGACACCTTCTTTTTGATTTTCAATGCCTGCTAACTCATCAGTGATAATCTGCAAACGTCTATCAATAAAATCTCCTGTAAACTGTGCTTCTTGATTTTTATCTTTTATACCTTCATCATTATAAACTTTTACAAGTTCAGCCAAGATCGCTTCAGATTTCTTATAAGTAGGACTCACCATGTTGATATCCATCAACAGGCTTTTGTAAATACTAACATTGAGAGCCCCTTCTAATCCCGAAACAACATATTTAGGATTCGTGAAGACGACTTTGATATGATGAACAGCCTGCGAAATCGGCCGCTTTTCAAAAATAACACTTCCAAATCCTAAATCAACCAAGCTACCAAACTGATACGTCTTAAGATGGCTGCCATCTACTGAGGATAAGCTAAAACTATTCCCCGTACCAGAATCCAAAATAAAACTAGCACCCCCAAATTTATCAGGATTCTTTAGACTAACAACCTCTGCGCGTATGGGTAACTCATCATAATATTCAACCTCCTTAATTTTTCCAACAGAATAGTATTTAACATTAAGATTGAGGTTTTTAACGACTTGCCCCAAGATAGGTTTCGAAACCATAACAACAGTTTCAGCGTCCAACTCATCATTAGAAACGCCAACACCCAGATTCTTAAGATCATTAAGAGCCTGCGTGGAAGCTTTAGAGGAAGCCTGCTCAAATTTTAAAGTAGTCTTGCTAAAATATTGCGGCTGTGCATAGCGCATGTAGATCTTGGCACCAGCATAAAACAATAAAGGTAGAACAATAAACAAAGGCCAAAACTTTAATGCCTTACGGAACTCCTTTTCTAGGTCTAGTCTATGTTTAGTTTGTTTCGTTTGCGTATCCAATAACTCCATGACGCTTATTTAAATCTAATGAGTAAACCAATGGTTGCAAGTAATATAGCACCAATCTGAAAATACAAACCTTTGTTAGGATTGTTATTAGCAATAATCTGCTTATTCTTATCCGGCTCAACATAAACAATATCATTTTGTTGAAGATAATAATACGGCGAATTAACGATATTAGATTCAGACAAGTTCAGAGCAACAACCTCATCTTTTTTTAAGGCCTCAGAATAACGGATGAGCTTAACATTGGTACGGTCACCACCATCGGTCATATCGCCTGCCAAAGCGAGTGCTTGGAAAATAGTAAGACGCTCTGTACTGCTCGTCTTTTGACCTGGGCTTTTCACCTCTCCAAGAATGCTAACATTGAAGTTAACCAGCTTTATGCTGACCAGCGGATCGGTAAGATAGGTTTTTAAACGGCTTTCAAGATCGGTTTTTAATTGTTGCTTGGTCATGCCTTTACAGAAAACCTGCCCCAGAACGGGCATCGTAATAAAACCATCTGCACTTACGACATATTCATTAGCCTTGGCAATACCTCCTGTGGATTTATCAACACCACTATTGGTCTGCTCCATCGTACTAAGGTTAAAAGGCTTCACAGCAATATCATCGTAGGCAGACACCAGAATATCCAAAACATCACCTTCTTGGAGGCGCAGTCCATGATAGCGCGCTTCGGAAACCTCTTGTTCAAAATTATGATTCTTCATATAAACCATATTCTCTTTTGGCTTACACGAAACAACAACACCGAACGCCACGATAAGCATCCAAAATAAGACCCTTTGTACCTTCTTCATTCCAAATTTCTGATTAAAAGCTGATTATTCAGTTTTAATATAATAATTAACGCCGATACCTAATAGTCGATTATAAGTATTAGACTTATGGGTATAGTCTGGATAAACTTTGCTGAAGCCTCTGTCAAAACGGATAAAAGCTTCCATCTTGTCGGAAAGTTTCAAACCTGCTCCTACAGAAAATCCAAATCCAAACTTATTAATCTTCTTTTCTTGATCAACAAACATAGGATAAACTTCTGGACCCTTGCGATCATGCGACACAAGATACTCCAAACGTGGACCCGCTATAAGAAACACGTCACGCTTCATATTACCTTTATGAAAAAAGTATTTGATATAAATAGGCAAGCCGATATAATGATTAGGAAATTGCTGCTTACCCTGCTCAGGTTCTGCATTTTCTCCTTGCATACTAAACTCCAACTGAGGCATTAAATAAAGCCAGGCAGAGTCAAAAACATCATTCTCCACCAAAGCAAATTGAGCAAAAACGCCGCCACCGCCCCCCCAGGAAGGCTTAGAAACATCATGAATATTTACAATACTACTCTTATGAATATTCCCTGTAACACCCATTTTAAAATTTTGGGCTGACAACATTCCTATACAAAACAAAAAAAGTATCCCTACAACTCTTTTCATAGTTTATTTCTTAATTATTTGACGAAAGTAAGAATTTTTTCGCGAATATAAACTAATAATTTTTCATATCCCTCATTTCCCATGCCCTCTCAAGCACCTCCCATACGCATGATTCCGCAATATCTCACCCAAGAATTTTTAACATAATTTTTTTAGAATCGGATATCCCGCAGTGTCCACAAACACACGCCCCAATCTCCCGTCTCCAATCCCCAATCCCCAGTTTCCAATCTCCAATCTCCAATCCCCAGTCCCCAGTCCCCAGTCTCCAATCTCCAATCCCCAATCTCCAATCTCCAATCTCCAATCTCCCGTCTCCAATCTCCAATCTCCAATCCCCAGTCTCCAATCTCTAGTCTCCCGTCTCCAATCTCTAGTCTCCCGTCTCCAATCCCTAACTCTTACTTTTAAACTGATTGATTGCATTCACCGTAAACGCTGACAATACCAATTGTCCACTAACAGCAGCACGTTCCGTCAAAAGCTGATCCCAATGTTCTGTCCCTTTCCAGAAGATTTCTTTTAGTTGGAACATGGCTTGGGGATTAGACTTAGCTAATTTATTTGCTAGAATTTCAATTTCGGCATCCATTTCTTCAGTTGTTTCGTACACGTCTTGGAACATATTTTTCTCGCGCGCCCACTCCGCCGAATAAAACTCAGTGGCATTGATTGCTAACTGAGCAAAAGCGGCCGTTCCGATTTTCTTTTCTACAACAGGACCGATGACGAAAGGGCCAATCCCGACTGCTAATTCGCTGAGCTTAACCGCGGCATTTTCTGTAGCAAAGGTATAGTCCGCAGCGCAGGCAATACCAACGCCACCACCTACGGCTTTGCCATGAATCCTTGCGATAATCAGCTTTGGCGATTTTCGCATCGCATTGATAACATTGGAGAATCCTGAGAAAAATGCTTTCCCTGTTTCGAAATCTTTGATTGAGATTAACTCATCAAAAGATGCACCTGCGCAGAAAGCCTTTTCACCAAAGCTTTTTAAAACAATGACGTTGACCTCTTTATCTTTTCCTAAATTGTCAATTTCCTCAGCCAAACTTCTAAGTTGGCTTCCTGGCATTGAGTTGCTTTGTGGATGGAAGAACTCGATGCTTCCAACTCCATTTTCTATATGTGATTTTACGTATGCTTCCATAATTTAGTTTGAATTTTTAATTGACTGACAACTTTTGCAGCCCGGCCTGAGTGGAGCTCTTTTTGTGTAGCAAAGCGGAACAAAAAAGCGGGAACGGAGGACGGAAATAGCTGCCCAAAAAATTAGTCTTGATGTAACATTTTTACCATGGTTAAAATTGTAGCGATAGCAACGGTTTCGCCAGTCTCGTCATAGATATCGACCAACCAACGTACAATGCCTTTCGCCACGTCGTTTTCGTCCTTTTTCTCTTGTGTAATTTTTTCTTTACAAGTGAAACGAACGCCAATTGTAGAACCTGGATAAACGGGCTTTACAAAACGACATTCGTCCAATCCGTAGTTTAATAATACGGGACCTTTCTTGGCTTGAACAAATAAGCCCGCCGCTTTTGACAACAGATAATAGCCATGTGCCACATTGCGCTCGAAGATGGTACCTTCCAAAGATGTCGCATCCACGTGTGCGTAAAAATTATCACCAGACAAGGCCGCAAAAGCATTGATATCCGATTGTTGAAGTGTATGTTTTGCGGTAATTAGAGTATCACCGACTTTTATTTCTTCGAAATATTTAGCGAAAGGATGTTTGTCATCTTCGATATAATCCGCGCCGTATTGGTATTGTTGCGTAATCGACGTCAACTTGTTAGGAGAACCTTGCACCGCTGTACGTTGCATATAATGCATCACACCACGCTTACCGCCCATTTCTTCGCCGCCACCTGCGCGACCTGGACCACCATGAACCAATAAAGGCAATGGCGAACCGTGACCTGTAGATTCTTTGATACACTCGGCATCCAAAACAACAATACGTCCATGAAGTGATCCTGCATTCAACACAAATTCTGTTGCGATATCGTTATCCGAAGTAACTATTGAACATACCAATGAGCCTTTACCCATACGAACTAATTCAACCGCTTCAGCCATTCCGTTGTAAGGAATAATGGTAGAAACTGGGCCAAATGCTTCGATATTGTGAACATCAGTTTTATTGAATGGATCCTTGTTTAAAAATAAAATAGGTGAAATAAAAGAACCTTTGTTTTTATCCGCTCCTTTCACTTCGAAATTATCTAAGTTTCCGAAAACAATCTCTTGAGATTTTGCGAGTTCTTCAACTTTCTCACGAACTTCTTTAACTTGCGCAGCACCAGCTAACGCACCCATACGGACACCTTCAACATTGGGATCTCCAATAGTTGTCGTTGCTAAACGTTGCCCTAAAGCGATCTGAACGTCTTCTACCAAATTAGCTGGAACAATAGCACGACGCACCGCTGTACATTTTTGACCCGCTTTGGTGGTCATTTCGCGCGTTACTTCTTTAATGAAAATATCAAATTCTACAGAACCAGGCTTCACATCTTCGCCAAGAACACAAGCATTAAGAGAATCGGCTTCCAAGTTGAAAGGAACACCTTCCGAAGTAATTCTTGGATGCGCTTTTAACATTTGACCTGTCGAAGCAGAACCTGTAAACGTTACCACATCTTCGGACTCAACACATTCTAAAATTCCGTTAGCCGAACCTGTAATTAATTGCAGCGCACCTTCTGGAAGAATGTTAGATTCGATGATCGCGCGCACAACGGCTTCCGTTAAAAAGGAAGTGATGGTTGCGGGTTTAACAATCGCTGGAACGCCTGCTAAAAAGTTAACCGCAATTTTTTCTAACATGCCCCAAACTGGAAAATTGAATGCATTGATATGAATGGCAACACCGCGCTTAGGGGTCATAATATGTGTCCCGATAAACGTTCCGTTCTTGGATAACTTATGCGTTTCTCCTTCTACATAAAAAGGCTGATCGCCAAACTGACGGCGCAAAGAGGCATTGGCAAAAAGGTTACCAATACCGCCTTCGATGTCCACCCAAGAATCTGCACGCGTTGCTCCTGTTGCCCAAGAAATGCTATAAAACTCTTCCTTGCGCTCCATAAGATACAATGCCAATTTCTTTAGCATTAAACCTCTTTCTTGAAACGTCATTTTACGCAATTTTGGCCCACCAACTTGACGTGCATAATCCATCATCGCACCGAAATCCAATCCTGCCGATGAAGCGGTTGCAATCTCATCTCCTGTAATGGCGTTATATAACATCTGCCCTTCGGAAGACCCTTTGGTCCATTGCCCTAAAGCATAATTTTTTAGTTGCATCATTTTATATAGATTTTTTTAGACAATTAGATAATAGACCGATAGATGATAAACTTTACTGATGTCTCTTTTCTATTCGTCTGATTTAAACTTTTTCAATAATTACGGCGAAACCTTGTCCAAGACCTACACACATCGTTGCCAAAGCATATTTTTTATTTTGGTTATGAAGTTCATACATTGCCGAGTTTAGGATTCTTGCGCCACTCATCCCTAGTGGATGTCCTAGTGCAATCGCACCGCCATTGGGGTTGATGCGCGGATCATCATCGGCAAGTCCCCAAGCTCTGATGCATGCTAAACCTTGTGCGGCAAAAGCTTCATTCAGTTCAATAATATCAATATCATTAAAACTAAGACCAGCTTTTTTCAATGCTAATTCTGCGGCTTTCACAGGGCCAATCCCCATGATTCTTGGTTCTACACCGACCACAGCACTTGACACAATTCTGGCTTTGGGCGTTAAATTAAATTCTTTAATCGCTTGTTCTGAAGCCAAAAGATTAACTGCTGCACCGTCATTAAGTCCAGAAGCATTACCTGCCGTAACCGTTCCATCTTTTTTGAAAGCTGTTCTCAATTTAGCAAGACCTTCTAAAGTGGTATCGTTTTTAGCAAATTCATCTTTACTAAAAATAAGATCATCACCTTTTCTTTGTGGAATATTAACAGCAACAATCTCTTGTGCCAATCTCCCATTCTCTTGTGCTGCCTTGGTTTTCATTTGAGAATTAAAGGCAAATAGATCTTGATCTTCACGCGAAATATTATCACGTGCTGCCAGATTTTCTGCTGTTTCGCCCATGGCATCTACACCATACATTTCTTTCATTTTGGGGTTGACAAATCGCCACCCGAAAGTTGTGTCATAAATTTTAGCATCGCCACCAAAAGGGTTTTCGGATTTTGAAATAACCAAAGGCCCACGCGTCATATTTTCCACGCCGCCAGAAATCATCAAATCGGCATCACCAACCTGAATAGCTCTCGAAGCATTAATCGCTGCAGACAATCCAGAAGCACAAAGTCGGTTCACCGTCTCGCCAGGAACATGATAATCCAAACCCGATAGTAATCCCGCCATTCTTGCGACGTTTCTGTTATCTTCGCCAGCTTGATTGGCGCAACCTAAAACAACATCATAAATCCTCTTTTGGTCGATATTTGGATTACGTTCCAACAATTTTTTCATAACAAAAGCAGCCATATCGTCTGGGCGCATCCCAGATAAGCTTCCTTTTAGTTTTCCAATTGGTGTACGAACACCATCAATTAGATATACTTGATTCATTTTTTTAGATATTAGACATCAGATTTTAGATTTAATATTTGAATCTGAATCATTAAAATTAATTATAAAAATTTTTGTTTTCTTTTACCAAACGACGGATAACTGGACTGCATCGGTAACGGTCTTCGTGGTATAAATTATACAAAGCATCCAATTCTTTTTCTAAGTTTTCTAAACCAAATTCGTCTGCCCAAGCCAAAAGACCTTTCGGGTAGTTAACGCCTTTGGTCATCGCTATATCAATATCTTTTGCTGAAGCAATATTCAGAAAATAAGCATCGGCCGCTTCGTTCATCAACATCAAAAGAATTCTTTTAAAGATACTTTCCAATAAAGCAGAATCTGTAGTAGGCTGCGGCTGAATGGCATTTTCCGAATAGTCATAAAAGCCACGTCCCGATTTTCTTCCATAAAAACCAGCTTCAAACAAACGTTTTTGAGTAAATGAAGGTTTGAATTTTGGATCATAGAAAAATTCTTTGAAAACACTTTCGGTTACACGATAATTAACATCGTGCCCAATAAAATCCATCAACTGAAAAGGTCCCATCCTGAATCCTCCAAGACTGGTCATTGCAAAATCGATCGTCGCACAATCCGCAACGCCTTCTTCCAAGATTCGGATTGCTTCGCCGTAGAAAGGTCTGGCTACACGGTTGACAATAAAACCAGGCGTGTCTTTCGCTATTGCAGGCAGTTTTTTCCAAGTTTCGACTAATTCTTTCGTTTTTAAAACCAAATCAGAGTCCGTTTGCACAGCCGGGATAATTTCGACCAAAGCCATCAAAGGTGCTGGATTAAAAAAATGAATCCCAATCACACGACGAGGATTCTGGCAAGATGCCGCTATAGAAGCCATGGATAAAGAAGAGGTATTACTCGCCAAGATACAATCCTGACTTACCAAAGCTTCTAATTTTTGAAACAACTCTTTTTTAATCTCAAGATCTTCGATAATGGCTTCAATAATAAGTTCGGAATTCGCCAAATCTTTCAGCTCATTAACCAAACGGATATTATTAAAATAAATGCCAGCCTCTTCATAAGACATTTTGCCTTTTTGGGCTAGCTTTTGGAAAGTCGCTTCAAGATTGGCACCTGCTTTTTCTAATGCAAGGGGATTGCTATCATAAAGAGAAACCTGGTTACCTGCACTGGCAATAACTTGCGCAATTCCGCTTCCCATAGCACCACTTCCTACAATTCCTATTTTCATTCTTTAGATATTAGATGTTAGACATCAGATATTAGATTTTTATTTGTTTAATTTTTAACGCAAAGAGCGCAAAGTTTTCATTGTCAAATTAATTTATCAACACATCGTCAAACTGAGTTAATGACATTTGAAATAATCAAAAGGTTCTCGACAATCTTCGCATTGATACAAAGCTTTGCAAGCTGTTGACCCAAACTGACTAATCAAAGATGTATGCGTGGATCCGCAATGTGGGCAAGCGACCTCATCGGGCTTTGCAAACAAATCATCTTGATTGGTTTTGGAATATACAGGCGGTGCAATACCATAAGCTTTCAGCTTCTCTTTGGCTTCATCGGTCATCCAAGCTGTCGTCCACGCAGGACTCAATCGGTTGGTGATTTTTATGTTTTTAAAGCCCTTTTCAGCAAGCTTTAATCGAATAGACATGTTAATCATAGATGTTGCTGGACAACCAGAATAGGTTGGCGTTACAACAACCTCGACGTCTGCACCATCCCAAATAACATCACGAACAATTCCCAAATCTAATATATTGAGAACAGGCACTTCAGGATCTTGTACTTCTCCTAAATATTGCCAAATATCTTGTTCTGTGATTGTCATTTCTTGTTTAATTATGTTTACGAATCTACTCCGATGGGGTTCAATAAGTTTACCATTCCATCCCTGGGTACATGCGTTGCATATATTGCATTTCGGCCAATATATATCCCAAAGCTTCGGTATGTTCACCATTTTTGCCCCCTGTTAACACGCGGGATTTTGAAACATCAACAGATAAAGTCGCTTCATCTAAAACCGCATTAACGCGAGTCATCCATTTCTCTTGCAATAAGCGAATATCTGGTATTTGCCCAGCTTCTATCAATTCTAGCTCCCAAGAGGTTGGGATAAACATTTCGTCTGTATAATCGATAAAGTCCTGAACCGACTTCTGAATTTTCGCATGACTTTCTTCGGTGCCATCTCCAAGACGAATGACCCATTCGCCACTCCATTTGGCATGATAAGTTGCTTCTTTAAGAGATTTTTCGGCGATAGAAGCTATATTAATATCTGATGAATTCTTCAACTCACTTAGCAACAAAACATGGTAAACATCAAAATAGAACTGACGTGCAATAGTATCACCGAAATGGCCATTAGGCCGTTCTACTAACAATAGATTTCTAAATTCTCTTTCGTTGCGGAGAAAAGCCAAATCATCTTCGGTCTTTCCTTCTCCTTGAAGTTCTGCCGCATATTGGTAATAATGAGAAGCTTCTCCCAAAAGATCCAAAGCGATATTGGACAAAGCAATATCTTGCTCCAATACGGGACCTTTGCCACACCACTCTGACAGACGTTGTCCCAAAATCATGCTGGTGTCTGCAAGCTGTAGCAGGTAAGCAATTGTATTATTATTTGTTGTCATTTATACTTAATTTTTGTTATCAAATCAGCAGTAGATTTGAAGCACGTGTGAAGTTCGTCCAAAGTACGTGTGAAATTGAGCAAGGCTAGACGTACTTTTTTAAAGCCTTACTCATGCAGGTTTGCAAAGACTCTTTTTACATATTTTTGATTTCCTCCGGAACGTGATAAAAAGTCGGATGTCTGTAGACTTTATCTTCCGAGGGTTCATAAAAAGCGCCAGCATCGTCTGGACTAGAAGCCGTAATATGCTTGGACTCTACCACCCAAATACTTACGCCTTCCAATCGTCTTGTGTAGACATCTCTTGCGTTCTGGATAGCCATCTCCGCATCTGCAGCATGAAGACTTCCTACGTGTTTGTGATCTAAACCTTGGCGGCTTCTAATGAAAACTTCCCAAAGTGGCCATTCTTTATTTTGCATAATATTGTTAGATTTGAGACAAAAAGATTAGAGATAATAGACTTTAATCTTTGTACTTATTTTTAAACTGTTTTTCTTTTTCTTTTTTCGTGATAAGCTGTAGCAGCATCTCTCACCCAAGCGCCTTCGTCAAAAGCTGTACGGCGTGTGTCCAATCTTTCTTTGTTGCACATGCCATTACCTTTCACCACTTTCCAGAACTCGTCCCAGTCGATTTCACCGAATTCATAATGACCCGTTTCTTCATTAAACCTAAGCTTTGGATCTGGAATTGTTAGTCCTAAGTATTCGGCTTGAGGAACTGTCATATCAACGAAACGTTGTCTTAATTCGTCATTGGTAAAACGTTTGATTCTCCAGTTCATCGAAGTCTCGGTATTTCCAGATTCCGCATCACGAGGTCCAAACATCATCAAAGTTGGCCACCACCAACGGTTGAAGGCATCTTGCGCCATTGCTTTTTGCGCTGGCGTGCCTTGTGCTAGTTTCATCATCAACTCGTAGCCTTGTCTTTGGTGAAAGGATTCTTCTTTACAAATTCTCACCATGGCTCTGGCATAAGGGCCGTAAGATGCTCTACACAACGGCACTTGGTTAAGGATGGCAGCACCATCTACCAGCCAGCCAATAGCGCCCATATCTGCCCAGGTTAAAGTTGGATAATTGAAAATACTAGAATATTTGGCTTTGCCTGAGTGCAGATCTGCCAACATTTGATCGCGAGAAACGCCTAAGGTTTCGGCAGCACAATACAGATACAAGCCGTGTCCTCCTTCGTCTTGGACTTTTGCTAAAAGTATCTTTTTACGATTAAGGCTCGGTGCACGTGTAATCCAATTGGCTTCGGGTAACATCCCGACAATCTCGGAATGGGCGTGTTGCGATATCTGACGAATCAAGGTTTTGCGATACGCATCGGGCATCCAATCTTTTGGTTCGATGCGAATTTCTTTGTCTATTTTGCTTTGGAAATGTTGTTCCAAATTGATTTCTGTTGTGTCCATAATTTATAATTTAACAGAAGTTGTACAGCTTGGTTGTTGCAGCCCGACTTGAGCGGAAATCCTTTTTGGAGATGCCCGAGCGAAAGCGAAGATATCTCCAAAAAGATTGGGAGCGGAAGGCGGATACAGCTGCCATAATTTTTATTTTATTTAATATCGAAATTAACAACGACTTCTTCCGAACGTGGATGCGCCTGGCAGGACAAAATAAATCCTGCATCCAGCTCGTCTTGTTCTAGCGAGTAGTTGATATCCATCTCGACTTCTCCTTTTTCTAGCTTGCACTTACATGTTGCACAAACGCCACCTTTACATGCAAAAGGAAGGTCTGCTCCATTTTGTAAAGCGGCATCGAGAATTGTCTGTCCATGATAAGCCAAGTCCAAATTGAGCGCTGATGCGTCCAGCTTAACAGTGACTTTGCTGTATTGATCATCTGCATGATTAACTGCCTGTGCATGTTCTTTCTTCTTTTGCTCGGATGTTGCGCTGTAGAATAACTCGAAGTGAATTTTCTTAGCGTCAACACCTGCGTTTTTCAGCGTATCTCTCACACTAAGGATCATCTCTTCTGGCCCACACAAAAAGACCTCATCTATTGTATTTGCTGGAATAATGTGATCCAAAAACAGTTGCGCTTTTTCTGAATTGATTCTTCCAGCTAACAAGTCGGCATCTGCAATCTCACGACTTAGAATATGATAAACACTAAGACGCTCCATATAGATATTTTTGAGCGCTTCAATGTCCTCTTTGAAAATGATATTGGCTTTGTTACGATTGCCATACACTAACACAAATTGGCTATTAGGTTCGTTTTTTAGCACCGATTTTATAATCGACATTACGGGTGTAATACCACTTCCTGCTGCAAAAGCGACATAAGTCTTTTCATGGTCAGAATTTAGTGTTGTAAAAAAAGTACCTTGTGGCGTCATGACTTCCAACACATCACCTTCTTTTGCTGCCTCGTTGATGTAAGTGGAAAAAGCGCCATCAGCAATCTTCTTCACCGCCACTTTTAATTCGTTTTCACAAGGGCTGGCGCAAATGGAATAAGAACGTCTAATTTCTTCGCCATTGCTTTGACCTTTGAAGGTTAAATATTGACCTTGTGTGAATTTGAAAGTGTCTTTTAAGTCCTCCGGCACGTCAAAACTCACAGACACACATTCTGGCGTTTCGCGTTTTATTTTTTTGATTTTAAGAGGATGAAAAGTTGTTGACATTATAATTAAATATTAATTCCGTTAAGTAATATAGTTGAAAGCTCTTCTTCCAACTCTTCGGCGCTGATATTACGGCTTGGCTTGTACCAAAGCTCTATCCAGCGCAATGATGATAAAATCGTGAACAAAGCGACAGAAACATTGATGGTTTTGAATTCGCTTGTTTCCATCCCTTGTTCCAAAACATTTGCAAAACTTCTTTCGTAAGATTTTCTGATGCTTTTGTATTCTTGTTTTTTCTCGTCACGAAGGTATTTCCAATCGTTATTGGCTACCGAAACCGCTGCGGCATCGTTTATTATTAATTCGACGTGAAGTTTTATAATCATTTTCAGTTTGTCCTGAAAACTTTCTTCCAAAGCTTCAATCTCGGACAATTGTGTGGTATAAGCATCTGCAATTTTAAAACAAATCAGTTCTAAAATCTCATCTTTTGATTTGATATGATTGTACATTGATGCCGCTTCCATGCCTACTTTTTCGGCAATATCACGCATACCCGTTCCTCCAAAACCCCGATCTTTAAAAAGCTTCGCAGCCTCTGTGAGTATGAGTTCTTTTTTATTTATTTTAGTTCTTAGCGGAGCCATTTTAATAATTTAAAAGCTTTTCGATTTCCAATTTCACTTTCTCCGCATTGGGAAGCATGCGTTCTTCCAAAACTGAATTAAGTGGAATGGCCGGCATATTTTCGGCACCAATTACTTTAACAGGCGCATCTAAAAATCGGAAACATTCGTCAGAAATTCTCGCTGCAATACTTTGTGCAAAAGAATTATTAACAGGTTCTTCTGTTAAAACCATACAACGATTATGTTTTTTAACGCTTTCAAAAATTTGGTTTTCGTCAAGCGGTGCCAAAGTTCTAAGATCGATAATTTCTACGCGACGGTCGAAACTTTTTGCGGCATTGCTCGCCCAATAAACACCCATTCCGTAGGTGATAATCGTTAAAGTAGATTCGTTATCATTGGCTTCTGCCAAAAGAACTTCGCGCGCTTTCCCAAATGGAATGATGTAATCTTCGTCTGGCTCAATAGTTTTAGCTTCTTCGGTTCCTTCAATTTTGGACCAATAAAGACCTTTGTGCTCTAGCATCACCACAGGATTCGGGTCGTAATAAGCTGCTTTCATCAAAGCTTTAAGATCGGCTCCTGTTGAGGGATACGCTATTTTTATACCTTTAATATTTGTTAAAACACTTTCCACCGAACTCGAGTGATAAGGCCCTCCACTTCCATAAGCACCAATTGGCACACGAAGAATCATTGACACAGGCCATTTTCCGTTGGACAAATAACAACTTCTTGCCACTTCAGTAAATAACTGGTTAAGTCCTGGCCAAATATAATCAGCAAACTGAACCTCAACAATTGGCTTAAGTCCAACTGCGCTCATCCCAACAGTAGAACCAATGATAAAGGCCTCTTGAATCGGTGTATTGAAAACTCTTTTGTCTCCAAATTGTCCCGCCAATGTAATGGCTTCACGGAAAACACCGCCCAATCTTGCCCCTACATCTTGTCCATACAACAAGGCTTCGGGATGTTTTGACATCAATTCTCGAATGGCAAACAATGCGCAATCCACCATCACGGTTGGGATTTTACCTTCGGGCTCACGAATTCCTTTTTCTTCGGTAATTGGCGTTGGCACAAAATCATGCGTAAACAAATCTTCTGGTCGCGGATCTTCTGCCAATAAAGCACGTTCGTAATCTTCGCGAACAGATTTTTGAATTTCTTGTTCTAATATCTCAACTTCAGAATCTTCAATACCGAATTCTGAAAGTTTTGCTCTTAATTTAGGAAGTGGATCTCTTGTTGCTGCTTCTTCAAGATCATCGCGATACCACTCTTTTCTAACGCCAGAAGTATGGTGATTTAACAAAGGAACTTTGGCATGTATCAACATCGGGCGACGTTCTTCACGAATGATGCGGATACATTCTTTTACGGTTTCGTAAGATTTAATAAAATCTGTTCCGTCAATAGTTCTCGCTTCAATTCCTTCGAAGCCTTGGATATATTTTGACATATCTTGCGCGCGGATTTCTGAAGCGTGCGCGGAAATATCCCATTCATTATCTTGCACCAAATACAAAATAGGAAGCTGCTTAAGCGCTGCCATTTGGAAAGCTTCTGCAACTTCACCTTCGGTGCAACTCGCATCTCCCAAAGAGCACACAGCAATTGGTTTGTCTTTAAAATCTTTCGTAAGTCCTAGTTCTTCTTTGTACTTAAGTCCCATTGCAACGCCTGTTGTAGGAATCGCCTGCATACCTGTCGCACTACTTTGGTGTGGAATTTTTGGCATGTCATCGCGATTAAGACTCGGATGCGAATAATAAGTTCTACCGCCAGAAAAAGGGTCGTCTCGTTTTGCAAGAAGTTGCAGCATCAACTCGTAAGGTGTAATCCCGATGCCCAACAAAATACTGTCGTCGCGGTAATAAGCGCTTAAAAAATCCTGAGGCAACAACTGAAGACCAAGGGCTAGCTGGATAGCTTCGTGACCGCGAGAGGTTGCATGTACATATTTTGAAGCAATCCTCTTTTCTTCTTCATACAAATCCGACAAGCTTTTTGCGGTAAACATTAACTTGTATGCGTTTTTAAGAAAATCTTCTAAGTTGCTTTCATTGATATTTCTTTTTGGCTGAGTAACTTCCATTTTTACGGTCTGCTATATATTTCGATTGGTTAAGATGATTTTGGGAAAGCAATAAAAAAGATAAATGCTAAAGGCTATTCCCCAAAAAAACATCTTGTGATTAGGTTATTACAAATATAAAAAAATCGACGACGCTAACAAACGTTAGTTAGTGATTTTGGTCAATATTACACTTTTAAGACAATTAGCATTGAATGAAATAAAAAAATATTGTAGTTTTGAAACACTTAAAAAAAATTGATGAAACTACGAGTACTTTTGGGATTAGCCTTTTGGTCTGCTTTGTTTTTATTTTCTTGTAAAAATGATGATATTTCTTTCGAAGAACCTGCACAATCTTTAAGATTTTCTGCTGATACTGTATTCTGTGATACTGTGTACAACCAAATGCGGTCCGAAACCTATGCTGTTAAAGTTTATAACAAAGAAAACAAAGATGTCCAAATCCCAAGAATCTATCTAGAAAGTGGGAATGCTTCTTTATACCGAATCAATGTAGATGGGCGTCCAGGCACAGATTTTAAAAATGTCCCTTTGCGAAAAAACGATAGCCTTTATGTTTTCGTGGAAATTGCACCCGTTGCCAACGCGCCAGAAGCCATTGCTGAAGACAAAGTGGTTTTCCAGACCGCTGCAGGCGAACAGAAAGTTACACTTTTCTCGGTCGTTCAAGATGCTGAATATTTTATCCAGTCAGATAGCAACCCAAATATTCTCAGCGACGACACCACATGGAACAATAATAAAGCTAAAATTATATTTGGTGATTTAACGCTTGCCGAAGGAAAAAAACTGACTGTAGAAAAAGGAACAAAAGTATATTTCCATAAAAAAAGTGGACTTAATATTTCTAAAAGCGCAACGCTAGAAGTGAAGGGCGAACTAAACCATGAAGTGATTTTCCGAGGCGATCGCAACGATGCACGATACGACACACTACCTGCCAACTGGAACGGAATACGTATGGAAGAGTCCTCTCAATTACACATGAATTACGCCAAAGTCTATGGCGGAAATGTTGGTTTGCAATTACAAGATAACGATGCCACGATAACAAATACAATCATACACACGTTCCAAAGTTTCGGGATATATGCTATTGGCGCCAATTTAACAACCAATAATCTTGTGATGAATAATTGTGGAGAAGCAGATTTAGCAATTTTTAAAGGAGGAAATTATAATTTAACCTATAGCACATTTGCTAATTATTGGGATCTTAATGGTGCATTATCTGCATACAGCATTTATGCGAGCAACTCTTGGAGCAATGGCGGACAAAACTACGAAGGACCGCTTAATTTTAAAATGACCAATTCTATCGCTTACAATGACAATATAAATGCAATATTATTTGCGCCAAAACCAGGACAAATTTTCGATTACAACATTTCAAACTGTTTGATAAAATATGGTGACAACGCGGGATATACATTTGAGAACAATAACAAAATCCAAAATTCCATAAAAAATATCGAACCAAAATTCGCAAATTATTACATCCAAAAAATGAATTTAAGAGTTAAAGAAGGTTCTGGTGCAATCGGAAAAGGCGTTTCAATTCCTGGAAACACCATGGATATTGTAGGCGTAGCAAGAAAAAATCCGTCAACCATCGGTGCTTACGAATTTTAATTGTTAAGACCAAAATGGAAATCACAACACTTCAACAAGAAGTTGATGCTTGGATAAAAACTGTTGGCGTTCGTTATTTCAATGAGCTAACCAATATGGCGATGCTGACCGAAGAAGTTGGCGAAGTCGCGAGAATTATTGCCCGACGTTACGGTGAACAAAGTGAAAAAGAATCCGACAAATCCAAAGATCTTGGCGAAGAGCTGGCAGATGTATTGTTTGTAACCTTATGCTTGGCCAACCAAACGGGTGTTGACTTGCAATCTGCTTTTGATAAAAAAATGAAAATAAAAACCGAGCGCGACGCGGAACGTCACGCGCAAAATGATAAATTAAAATAAGCTTTTATGCTATTAAAAAAGTCTCAACTTATTGATGGACAACAGATACAAATTACCGGTTCGAAAAGCATTTCGAACCGTCTTTTGATTTTAGCCCAACTGTTCAATAATATCGATATTCTCAACTTGTCGAATTCCCAAGACACACAACTTCTGAAAACCGCTCTTAACAGCGCAAACAATCTTATCGACATTCATCATGCGGGAACTGCCATGCGCTTTTTGACGTCTTACTTTTCAATCCAAGCAGGAAGAACAGTGACGTTGACAGGATCTAGCAGAATGAAACAACGTCCTATAAAAGATTTGGTTGCTGCTTTGCAAAGTCTTGGCGCTGAGATTGACTATTTGGAAGAATATGGTTTTCCACCTTTAAAAATTACAGGACAAAACTTAATCAAAAATACGGTTGAAATCCCTGCCAACATCTCAAGTCAATTCATCACCTCTTTGATGTTAATTGGTTCCAAATTACAACATGGACTTCATATAAATCTCGTTGGAGAAATAACATCGCGGCCTTATCTGGAGATGACCTTATCAATCCTGCGAAGTATCGGAATTGAAGCTTCTATAAAAGGACAAATAATTTCTATCGATCACCATTCTGGTAGCTTAAGAACAGAATATTATGAAGTGGAAAGCGATTGGTCATCGGCATCCTATTTTTATGCTTTGGCAGCAATTGGTCGCAAAACCATTCACCTTAAAAGTTTTAAAACCTTGTCTTTGCAAGGCGACAGTCATATAAAAGAATTGTACTGGAAACATTTTGGAATCGACACACTTTCGGATTTTGCAGAAAACAGCATTACTTTGATGCCAGATGTGCATTATAAAAAACCTGAACTAATATCGCTCGACATGAACGATTGTCCAGACATTGCACAAACACTTTGTGTGACCGCTTCGGTTTTGAAAATTCCATTTTATGTTTCGGGACTGCAGACATTGAAGGTTAAAGAAACAGACCGCCTGGTTGCTTTACAAAACGAACTTCGTAAAATTGGCGTTGAAACCGAGATTGAAGAAGATAGCATACAGTCTATTTCTTTCTCAGATGTTGAGGAATTGCCTGTGATAGAAACCTACAACGATCATCGTATGGCAATGGCTTTTGCGCCCGTTGCTTTGGATCGCGATATTGAAATCCTACACGAGCAAGTGGTTGAAAAATCCTATCCTGAATTTTGGCTGGATTTTGCTAAAGTAACGCGAAAAATATAGTCCAACAAGGCTAGAAACTATAACCTAGCCCCGATGGAAGCGACATCCTTTGTTGTGAGTGAGGCGGCGGAGCGATAGCGGAGCCGACCGAGCGAACAATAAAGATACAGCGGACAGCGGGCGTATATCTTCTAAGAATGGGAATTTTTCCTGCTTCAAAAAAAATGAATTTTTAAAAATGAAAAATACAATCGTCATCACAGGAAGCTCAACAGGTATTGGCTGGGCGCTTGCGGAATATTTCGGAAAACAAGGACATCGGGTTTTTGGACTTAGCCGAAAATTGACCGAAAGCCCTTATTTTGAATGTATCCCAACAGATGTGACAGATAATGACGCGGTGAAATCTGCAGTTGCAAAAATCCTGGAAGTCGAGAACAAAATTGACGTTTTGATTAACAATGCTGGAATGGGCATGGTGGGCGCTGTAGAAGATTCTAACCAAGAGGAAATCCTGAAGCTTTTTAACCTAAATCTTGTGGGAAGCGTCCAAATGATGAGTGCCATAATGCCTAGTATGCGTCATCAAAAATCTGGACAAATCATTAATATATCGAGTATTGGCAGCGAAATGGGATTGCCTTTTCGAGGATTTTATTCGGCATCAAAAGCAGCGCTCGACAAAGTGACGGAAGCGATGCGTTACGAAGTTGACCAATGGAACGTCCAAGTTTGCAGTCTACACCTTGGTGATATTAAAACCAATATTGCTGACAATCGTATCAAAACCAATGTATCCACACCATATCAGGGGATTTTCGAAAAAGTTTATTCTTTGATGAATGCGCATGTTGACCAAGGTAACGACCCGCAAGAAGTGGCCGAATATATCGACCAACTTCTACAGAAAAATAAATGGAAAGCCCATTATTATTTTGGCGCATTTGGACAAAAAATAGGTGTTCCGCTGAAGTGGATTCTTCCACAAAACATCTATGAACATCTGATGAAGAAATACAATAATCTAAAGTAATTTCTGTTACATTAATGTCGGACACTATTGATGTTGAAAGCGATTCTTTACCTTGTCATGATTTTTTCTACTGCCTTTTTACAAGCGCAGCAAAAAGACTTTTGGCTAATTGACAAAGATTCTCAGAAAAAAAACATGGTGAAAGATTCTGCTGCCGCAGTCAAATTTCTGGATAGCCTAGCACAGACATCTTACTTTTTTGCAAAATTAGAATCGGTGGAGAAGAAAGACAACCGCACCGAAATCGTTTATGACAAAGGTCCAAACTTTAACCAAGCGCAAGTCAAGTTTTCGGATAGTCTTCAAAAAGAGCTTAATTATCCAAAAGAAATTTTCGTGAAAAATCTTGATTCTTTAAGACAAAAGATTAATCAGAATTATAGAAATAAAGGTTTTGCCTTCAATCGTGTTAAGACCAGGTTTGTGGATTTTAAAAACAATGTTGCGACTGTACAAATCTCTGTAAATACCTCGCAACAGCGCCGTATCAACTCTTTTGTGGTGCGTGGTTACGAGCGCGTGCCAAAACGTTTTATTAAAAATCTAGAAAAAACTTACCTCAACAAAATTTACGATGACAACAACCTTGTGTCGATTAACAGAGATTTACAAGGTCACAATTTTGTAAGTTTGGAAAAGCCACCGCAGACTTTATTCACGAAAGATTCCACGCAAATTTATTTGTTTTTACAAAAGAAAAAAGTGAATAATTTTGACGGCATGCTGGGATTTGGGAATGACAAATCCGAAAAATTCACCTTCAACGGAACGATTAATGTATCGCTTCGCAATATGTTTAATGGTTTTGAAAGCATTGGTCTTTATTGGCAACGCAATCCAGATCGTGGACAGACTTTTGATTTGCAAACCGATATTCCGTATGTTTTCAACTCGAATGTTGGGGTTAATTTTGGGGTTAATATTTACCGACAAGACTCGACTTTTGCCAGTGTAAAATTCCGTCCGTCGTTGTATTTGCATCTTTCACAAAATCAAAAAATAGGTCTTCGCGGCACGTTTGAAAGTTCTGCAGTTTTGGATTCTTTGTACACACAGGCGCAGGATTTCACCAAGAAAGGCGTTGGACTTTGGTACCAATATCAAACAGGAAGTGAGATTCCGTTGTTTTTGTACAACACCCATATTCGTGCGGAATTTGACTTTATTAAAAGTACTTATGACAAGACCAATTTGTCCGTTAATCAACTAAGATATTTTGTAACTGGCGAACACAACTTGCATCTAAGTGGCAACCATTATCTTAATTTAAAAGCAGAATCGGCCTTACTTTCTGCCAAGAATGATTTATCGGTCAATGAGCTTTTTAGATTTGGAGGATGGAATTCTTTTCGGGGTTTTAACGAATTAAGTTTGATTAGCGATTTTTATGCTTTTGCTGGCGCAGAATACCGATATCTCGTGAACGACCGAGCGTTTTTTGATATTTTCGCGCAATATGGAAGCATGTCGAACAAGGCCTTAAATGTCAGTCCGAGTCTGTATAGTTTTGGACTTGGCTTCAACTTCTTTTTGCCTGTTGGGCTAATGAGTTTTCAAATCTCAAATGGTAGCCAATTCGGGGTTCCTTTCAAATTTGCAGAAACCAAAATCCATTGGGGAATTGTTAGTCGGTTTTAAATCATATATGATTATATAAATCTTTTAATTATAATTTTTTATTTTAGCGAATAATTTCATGATAATGAAATTATTAACGTGTTCAAATCAAAAAAAATTAACTAATTCGAAAACTTTTAAAATGAATAAATTTCTATTCATTCTATTTCTCTTTAATTTTAGTTTTAATATTCATGCGCAACTGGTTGATCCTATTAAGCTTCATCATGAAATATCAGAGCTTAATGATCGATACAAATATGAAGAATCTATTGTAAAGCTCGAAAATATTCTTAATAATAAAAAAGCAAGCCAACAGGATTTGTACAATGCTCATTTGCAGAAAGCTTTAACTTATAAAAGATTGTATAATTATCCCGAAGTTTTAGAAAATCTTGGCTACGCGATGGAAGAAGCCAAAAATACCGATTTCGAAGAAGCAGCTGAAGTAAGAATATTGACTGAAAAAATGTTTGTTGAATTTGATTCTCGATCTTATGCTCAAGCTGAAAAACTCATCAACATTTTAGCCACAAAAAACCTCAATCTATTAGACCCAGAAACGCATGCATTTTACCTCAGCGCTGTTGCGGTAACGCAAATCATCAATAAAGAATACACGCTTGCAAAAGCCACGCTAGATGATGCTATAAAAATTTTGAAAGTTGAAAGTCCAAAACATCTTCCTTTAATCTACACCAAAATGATAGGACTTGCTGAACATTTCAAAGATAAAGACATGGCGCAAAAAGCTTTTGATGAGGGAATTGCTTATGCGAATAAATACAATATGGCTATTTACAAAATATCGATGTATTATACGATGAGTCACTTTTTTCTTACACTTGAAGATTATAAAAACGCTTACCTCTACGAAAACCAAGGCGTTGAGATTTCTTCACAATATAATGCAACTTTCCAGAGTGGTAAACTCGCTGTTTTAGAAAAAAATTTGATTAACAAACGTAATAATTTAGAACGCGATTATCAAAAAAAGCTCCAATATTTTCTTGCGTTTTCTATCGTTATTTTGTCAGCTTTTATAATTGTACTCATCAAACTACACAAATCTAATAAGCAAAAAAACAAGCTAATACAACGAGAAAACACCCGCATGCGTGGCGAACTAGAAAAACTGACCAAAGCGCTTGACGAAAAAGGCGAGCAGAAAATCAGCCTTGACAATTACAATCTTAGTCAGCGACAATTGGACATCATCGAGCTTGTAAAAAAAGGAAAAACAAATAAAGAAATTGGTTTGCAACTTCATATTTCTGAAAACACTGTCAAATACCATCTTAAAATTATTTATAACATTCTGGAAATTGATAACCGAAGCGAATTACAACCTGCTATATAAAAACATTTCCAGATATATCAACAGTATAAAAGTTATGGCTCTAAAAAATAGATTGTATTATTGCAAACCCATTTCGTATTGTAACAGTGGCAAAATTAACAGCCAATACAAACGTCCAAAACATCCAATAAATAAAACATTAAAATCAAGCTACTGACCCCAACCGGTTAAAAAATACAAGCATGTCAAAATTTCTATATTTCATTATCTTTCTTGTTGTCTTCCAGTTTTCAAAATCCAACAACATTGATACTTCCAAACTGAATAATGAAATCTCTAGTCTTAATGATAAATTTAATTATGAAGAATCTTTTATTAGATTAGAAAAAATAATTACCGATCGTAAATCAACAAACTTTGATAAGTATAATGCTTATCTGCAAAAAGCACTTACGCAAAAAAGACTCTACAACTATCCCGAAATACTTAGCAACCTGGAATTGGCGCATAGCTTTGGCAAAGAAAGCAAGACACAAGCGGAGCGGGATTTGGTAGAAGTAAGAATTCTTGTCGAAAAGATGTTCGTCTATTTTGACACTTCAAAATTTGAGGAAGCCGACGTTTACTTAAAACAAATAGAAAAAAAAGACGTATCTATCTTAGAACCAGAAACTAAAGCTTTTTACAACAACGTTCTCGCGATATGGAAAATGCGTGATAATGATGTGCAAGGCGCAGAAGACATTCTCAACAACACCATCGCGATATTAAAAAAAGAAAGCCCGAAACATCTTCCTGCCATCTACATCAAAGCACTCGAAATTGCGCGTCAAACCAAAGACAAAAAAAAGGCTGAAGACGCCTTCCGAAATGGATTGTATTATGCGCAGAAATACAATATGTTGATCTACGAAAATTATTTGTACTACACCATAAGCCGCTTTTACGGCGAATCGGGCGATTACGAAAAAGCCTACATCTACCAAAGTAAAGCACTCGAAATTACAACAAAATACGATGCTAACAACTATCGAGGAAAACTTACAATCCTAGACAAAAATCTTCTTGACAACAGAAAAACCAAAGAAATCGAATTTGAAAAGCGAATAAAATTCTTATTTATTTTACTATTTGTTTTTGCAATTGCGTTGGCATTCGTTCTTTATAGACTCTATCTTTCTAATAAACAACGAAAAAAATTCATTGAGTCTGAAAACAACCGAATGCGACACGAGCTGGAATTAATTGCAAGCAATACCAAAACTAAAGAAGAAAAATACATTGAAAACTATAACTTTTCCGAAAGACAAATAGACATCATCAACCTTGTAAAACAAGGAAAAACAAATAAAGAAATTGCTGCAGAACTTTTCATTTCCGAAAATACAGTCAAATATCATTTGAAAATTATCTATAACAATCTAGGCATCGAAAAGCGTTGGGATCTATAAAGCCTCAGGGATCATTAATTCGATAAAAAACATATAGACGACTGATTTACAGATTGAAAATTAAATTTAGTTAATATCAATTCCTTGATTTTCAGAATTCAGCAAAAAACTTTAATTTTGCAAGAAAGTAAAAATGTCTATTCACAACAAAATTGTAGAACAAGCTATCACTTTTGATGATGTTCTTCTCATCCCTTCGTACTCCGAAGTCTTACCGAATCAGGTATCTTTAAAATCAAGACTTACAGACAAAATCACGCTTAATGCGCCAATCGTTTCCGCGGCGATGGACACGGTTACAGAAGCCGATTTAGCAATTGCCATTGCTCGTGTTGGCGGTCTTGGCTTCATCCACAAAAATATGACAATCGCAGAACAAGCTGCACAAGTTAACCGCGTAAAACGTTCAGAAAATGGCATGATTTCCGATCCCGTTACACTTTCCAAAGATCATACTTTGGGTCAGGCTAAGGATTTAATGAACAAATATAAAATCTCTGGACTTCCCGTTGTTGACGCAGACGGTATCCTTATCGGGATTATTACCAATCGTGATGTTAAATATCAGGAAAACCTTGATATGAAAGTCGCTGTGATCATGACAAGTGAAAATCTTATCACATCCGACAAAGACACTAATTTAGAAAAAGCGAAAGAGATACTTCTTAAAAATCGTGTTGAAAAATTACCGATTGTTGACCAGAAAAATAAATTGGTTGGATTGATTACTATTAAAGACATCGACAACCAAATGGAATATCCTAATGCCAACAAAGATGAAAATGGACGTCTTATCGTAGGTGCGGGCGTTGGCGTTGGCGAAGATACAATGGATCGCGTAAAAGCATTGGTTGCTGCAGGCGTTGACATTGTTGCCATAGATTCTGCACACGGACATTCTAAAGGTGTTTTGGACAAGATTGCTGAAATTAGAAAAGCCTATCCTACTCTGGACATCGTTGGCGGAAATATCGTAACCGCTGAAGCTGCTAAAGATCTAATTAAAGCAGGTGCTAATGTTCTAAAAGTTGGCGTTGGTCCAGGATCAATCTGTACAACACGAGTTGTTGCTGGCGTAGGTGTACCTCAACTTTCTGCAATTTACAATGTATATGAATATGCTAAAAAGAAAAATGTTGCGGTTATCGCTGATGGCGGTATCAAACTTTCGGGTGATATTGTAAAAGCCATCGCAAGTGGCGCAAGTGCTGTAATGCTAGGATCTCTTTTGGCAGGAACTGAAGAAGCACCAGGCGAAGAAATCATCTTCCAGGGCAGAACCTTCAAATCTTATCAAGGTATGGGAAGTCTTTCAGCAATGAAGCGTGGTGGTAAAGAACGTTATTTCCAAAGTGAAGCTAAAAAATTTGTTCCAGAAGGTATCGAAGGACGCGTACCTTACAAAGGAAAATTAGAAGATGTTATCTTCCAATTAACGGGAGGTCTTCGAGCTGGAATGGGTTATTGTGGCGCGAAAGATATTGAAGCCTTACAGAAAGATTCAAAAATGGTAATGATCACAGGAAGTGGATTGAAAGAATCTCATCCTCATGATGTGATTATTACGCAAGAAGCGCCTAACTATTCTTTATAAAAGAATTTCTTATAAAACAAACTCCGAAGCTTTTAGAAACTTCGGAGTTTTTATTTGTTTAAAAAATGATAAAAAGAGATTGTGGTAATGACAAAATCCAATGATTTTCAACTTCTGAAATAACCTCTTAATATCTACAATTCTAAAAAATTATTTTTTGATAACTTTAGTAGATTCTTTAGAACCGTCAACATAACTAATATTAACAATATAAGAACCATTAGCTAAGTTTTCTACGTTGATAGAAGTTTCTACGGTCGTTTTCACAACTTTTCCAGCAGCATCATAGATAGAAACAGATGCTACTTTTTTATCAGATTTAATGTTAACAACATCTGCTGTAGGATTTGGATAAACGCTTACAAAAGATTTTTTAGAAACATTAGATACAGCTAAGAAAGGATCTGTTGCAGTTGCTGTTACAGAAATATTATCAAAACCTGCAGTAGTCGCACCAACCATTAAAACATCGAATTCGTTTGGATAATAACCAGCACTATAACCATCATAAGTCAACACTTCACCATTGTTTACACGTGCTTTAATTTCTCCTGTACTAGAATCAAAAGCAACTTTGATGTGATACCAAGTATTAGGACTTGCATTTTCATCTAAATAAATTCCGTCAAAAGAATCAGCCAAATACAAAGCGCCATCACTATAACCTATTTCCATGAGAGTAGCATACCCGTCATCAGTATTATAAATTTGTACAGCTCCAACAGCATCTGTTCCGTTAGTTCCTGTGTAATAGTCATATTCTACAACAAAAATATCATTACCTTCTGTTCTTGCAGCAGGATCAAATTCTCGAAATTTCCAAGCACCATCCGAGTTAGAAGATGGACTAGCTAACTGAAAAGACTTTCCGTGTGCTGCATCAATATTTGCAACTTTTGTCCAACTTGCGGTAACGCCATCATTTTGCCAGCCTCCTTGTGTACCGAGATTTCCGATATTGTAAGACTCGAAATTATCGCTCCATAATTCCTATGAGTAAGCAGTAAATGCGATAACGGCTGTTAAAGAAAAAGATAAAATTCTTTTCATAAGTATAAATTTTTAAAATTAGGAAGACAAATATATAGTTTTATTTATAGAACCTAGAATCTTTTTAATTCTTCTTGATAATTTTCAAATTATTTTATATTTTAAATAGATTAAGCTTCGGGAGAATTATCATTTTGTGGTTTTACTTTTTTCTCATCCAATTCTTCTTTAAAATCATGGATTCTATGATCGGTCAAAGAATTTCCTTTTTCAATTTTTTCTTTAGCATAGAGTTTAAACTCATTTTCAGTTTTTTCTAAAAGATAGTCGTAAGGTCCAACATTCGAAATCAGCTTTATCAAAACTGGCGAAATTTCCAGACAGATAAACATTCCCATAATAAAACTGGCTGCCAAAGCGATAATTGCTGAGTTTTTCCCCAGCTCATCCAAAGCTTGTAACCGCGCTGCAAAACCATTGAATTTATCCTCAAAGGTTTCGGTACTTTTTCGTTCAGTTTCTAGATTCGTATAGACTTTCGAAATTTCTTTGTCCAGATAATCCAATCTTGGCGCCATTTGTTTTTGATAATTTTCAAGATCTTGGCGGCGTTGCTCTTTCAACTCTGCTTTTCGTTTGGCATTAGGTCCATAACCTTCTTTTCCGCTGGTAAGCCCAGTTTTTGTTCCGAGGATTTCTTTCTCCAATTCTACAGCCGCAGAATCATAAGCGATCTGATAGGTTTTTAATTTATCGGCAATTTCTTTTTTCTCGGTGTCAAAAGGGCCAGATTGTTGAAGAATACGCCCACTCATCTCGGCTTGTAATTGTTTTTTATTTCTCTGGATAATCGTGTTAAGTTGCTTATTAACTTCTTTCTCAAAAATCTTAAGTTCCAAAGGTTTTGCAATGATAATACCTAGAAAAGTTGCCAAAGCCAAACGCGGCAAAGTCATCAAAAGTTGATGCCACCAGCCAACAGTTTTTTTAATGGAAGACACAATGTACCGGTCGAGATTGAAAATCATCAAACCCCATAAAAGTCCAAAGCCGACGGAAATCCAAACATCATCAAACACCGTAAAAATAGCATATCCTGCAGACAAGCTTGCAAAAACAGCAGTGAACAAAACGATACCACCAATACCTGCAAATTTGTTCCATTCGGAAGGTGTTTTTTTCAATATATGAACATTCGCGCCCGAGCAAAGTATAAGAAAATGTTGTAACCAATTCATGTTTATTTCATTTTTTAGATATTACAATTTGTCATTTAAAACTATATATTGTTACAAATAGTAATAGGCTTTACCAAGTAGCGAAAAATATGCCAAGACAATTATCCTGAATTCAAAATTGAAATTTATTTTTACAAAATAACACCAACGCCGGTATTATAAACAAAAAACTCTTTTCTCATTAAAAAATATCTCGAGAAAAGAGTCTAATAAAATGATATGAACCACAAATATTATTCTTTATACCAACTAGAATATTTCATGTAATTATTGGCAATTCGGTTGATTTCGCCTTCTATTAATTGTTGCGACACATCTTTCACTTTTTTTGCAGGAACGCCTGCCCAAATTTCACCTTCGCTAATGTGGGTATTTGCCGTTACAACCGCGCCAGCCGCGACAATAGAATTACTTTCTACAACGCAATCATCCATTACAATAGCCCCCATCCCTATCAACACATTATCTTTCAAAGTACAACCATGCACAATAGCGTTATGTCCTATGGACACGTTATTTCCAATAACTGTCGGACTTTTTTGGTAAGTACAATGCACCATCGCGTTGTCTTGGATATTCACACGATCACCTATTTTGATGTAATGTACATCCCCTCTTATCACCGCATTGAACCAAACGCTGCAATCTTTTCCCATCTCCACATCTCCTACGATAGTTGCCGTCTCTGCAAGCCACGTATTTTCACCTATTTTGGGCGTTTTCCCCAAAAGTTCTTTAACTATTGCCATTTTTATAAATTTATTATCAGCTAATTATTTTATTCTTTTTTGAAGCTATTCCCGCTTTCCGCACTCGCTTTTGCAAAGCCCTAGCTTATGCCTTGTTTTGCAAAGAGCTCAAACAAATGCTACAATCGGGGCTAGAATTTTGTCATTCTATTACAAATAAGCTATATAGAAAAAATCAAAAACACCTAAAACCCTATTCTTCAAGCTTTCGAGAAATAGCTTATCCTGCCACATTTTTTTCTTCCACCAAATTACGATATTTTTGTAAGAGAAAAAATCAGTCAATGAGACAAATTTTAATAGAACCAACAGAAAATCCTAAAGTCCTAAAGTTTGTAGCCGATTACAACCTTGTCCCAGGATCTTTAGAACTCGATAGAGACTCCGATATTTCGGAAATTCCATTAGCTCAAGAATTGTTTAACTACCCTTTTGTAAGTCGTATTTTTATCACGGCTAACTTCATCGCGGTAGCCAAAGAAGATTCTGCAGAATGGGAACATATTACGGAAAGTCTTAAAAATGTTATTGAAGACGAACTTTTGGCAAATCCAAGAATTTACCTTCAAAAGAAAAAAGAATTGTACCAAATCTATTCGGAGATGACGCCCAATCCAGCGGTGATGAAATTCGTTTCTAACAAGTTGCTTTTGGACGGCTTTCTCGAATGCAAAAATGCGCAAGACGCAGAGCTTGTACCTTTAGCAAAAGCGCTTTTCGATGAATTCGATTTTGTAAAAGAAATTTTTATTAGCGATAATTTTGTGGCTGTCACCAAAGACAATCAATACGAATGGCACCAGATTATGACGCAAGTTCGTTCCAAAGTTGCTGATTATCTTCAGGCAGGAGGCGAAGTTTCAAACATCGAGCCTCATCCGCATGAGAATCCAGTTCAGAAAATTTTAAATCGTGACTATACCGATAACGAGCAAAAAATCAGCGATATCCTCATGGAATATGTTGCTCCAGCTGTAGAAAACGATGGTGGAAAAATCTCCTTGATGGAATATGATGAAGAGAGCAAAACAGCTAAAATGCTTTTACAAGGCGCATGTAGCGGTTGTCCTTCTTCCACTGCAACCCTTAAAAATGGCATCGAAAATATTTTAAAACAATTTGTACCAGATTTAGTGGACAAAGTAGAAGCTGTTAATGGCTAATCACTTTTGTAATCGTTGATGGAAAACATCAGAACTTTACTCAAATTTAAAATCAAACATTGGATACCAACAAGCTACACGCTAAGCAACGAAAAGGCATTTTACTCGTTAATCTAGGTTCGCCCAAATCGACATCTGTGAAAGATGTTAAAGATTATCTTGACGAATTTTTGATGGACGAAAGAGTTATCGATTATCGCTGGATTGGTCGTGCGCTTCTTGTGCAAGGCATTATTTTGAAAACACGCCCCGCAAAATCTGCAGAAGCGTACAAAACAGTTTGGACAGAAAAAGGTTCTCCGCTGATTGTCATAACACAACAAATCCAAGAGAAACTTCAAAAGTTGGTTGATGTCCCGGTAGAAATCGGAATGCGCTACGCAGAACCTAGCATAGAAACAGGAATTAAAAAACTCGTTGACCAAGACGTTACAGAGATTGTTTTGTTCCCACTCTATCCGCAATATGCGATGAGTACGACAGAAACAGTTATAGAAAAAGCAGAAGCTGTACGCAAGAAAAAATTCCCGGAAGTTAAAATTAATTATGTTCAGCCATTTTACGATCGAGAAGATTATATCGATTGTTTAGCTGAAAGTATTAAGGAAAAATTACCTAGAAATTTTGATGCTTTACAGTTTTCGTATCATGGCGTTCCGGAAAGGCATCTTTATAAAACCGATCCTTCTAAGACTTGTAAAATCGATGATGCTAACTGTATCAACAGCCAAGTGGAAACACACAACGCCTATTGTTACAGACATCAATGCTACAAAACGACAGAACTTGTCATTGCAAAATTGGGCATTCCAAAAGAAAAGGTGATTGTTTCTTTCCAATCTCGACTTGGAAAAGACAAATGGGTTGAGCCTTATACCGATGAAACTTTTGAATCGATCCCGAAAAAAGGAATCAAAAATATCGCTGTGGTTTGTCCTGCTTTTGTATCCGATTGTCTAGAAACTTTAGAAGAAATATCGGTCGAAGGTAAAGAAGAATTCCTCCATGCAGGTGGCGAAAACTTCCACTACATCCCTTGTCTTAACGACGAAGACCAATGGATTAATGTTGTAAAAACTCTTTGCGAGGAAAGACTGAACGAGTTTTATTTGGTTTAAAAATCTGTTCAAGCTTTTCAAAAATAAATAAAAAGTCCAAGCGAAATACTTGGACTTTTTGTTTAAAATTATTTCATGCTTTTTATTTTTTATTAAAATCACCTGCATAGACAGAAGTTAACCTGTCTTCAGAAATATATTTTCTTAAAACAGCGTTGACTTGATCCAACTTCAACGCAGAAACTTCTTTTTCCAACTTGTCATATTCATCTAGTGAAACGCCATATAGCAATTGCGTATTGACAAGATTCATTAAAGTATTATCGTTCCCCAATCCAGTTTTTCTAGAGTTAAGCCACGATGTCAAATTAGATTTCAATTCTTCTGCTGTGAAACCATCTTTAAGCGCTTTTGCAATTTCCTCTTTCACAGCTTTGTTAACAGCCTCTTTTTTTGTCGGATTAAAAAGTGCATACCAAGACCAAGACGCAACGTCGTTATTCATCGGAATATTCATGAAAGAACCCGCACCATAACTGATGCCGTCTTTCTCGCGCAAACGCATCGGAATACGCGCAGACAAGAAACCGCCACTTCCAAGAATTTCGTTCGCCATCACCATGGCAGGATAATCTGCGCTATTACGATTCATGGCAAAATTGATACGGCCAACCGCTGCGCCATTCTCTTTATCTGGCGTCAAATAATCTTTATCTAATTTTTTAGTTCCGAATAGTTCTGGTTTGATATACTCGTATTTCGATTTAGAATTCCAATTTCCAAAGGTTGACTCTATCAATCCTGAAACTGTTTTTCCGTCCAAATCGCCGACTACAGAACCTACGCCATTATTAGCACCTAGCATATTTGAATAAAAATCTAAAAGTTGTTGACGCGTCACTTTTTTGTTATTTTCTATTTGTTCTTTTGTTGATGGCGTGTAATAGATGCTTTCTTTCGGATAAGCTGTACTTTGACGCTCAATCTCTGTAAAAGCTAAAGCCTGTGGGTCGTTCAACGAAGATTCTAGGTAAGTATTATATTCGTTAACAGTTTTCACCAATTCCGCTTCTGGGAAAGTAGATTCAGTTAAAATTTCTTTCACCAAATTCATCACCTTAGGGAAATTTTCTTTGTAGGTATTAATGTTTACAAATAGAGTCTGACCGCTAAATCCGAAGTTAAGATTGGTCTTCCACTCGTCCAACATGTCTTGGATCTGCTCTTTGGTATGGGATTTCGTTCCCGTTTTAAGCACTTGAGCCATTAATGATCCAACGTCTGACTTACCTGTTAAATCCTTTACATTGCCAATTGGAAAACGAAAACTCGCAAGCATTTTGTTTCCTTTTATTTCTTTTTTAATTAGGCCATATTTAAGGCCATTATTTAATGTAGACTCTGTAAGATTGGCTTTTAAATTTTTGATGGAAGCTTCAAAAGCTGCGGCTTCTTTTTCTAATGCTTTACCTTTATAATCTTTGGTTAAACTTGCAATTTGGCTGTCAGAATATTCGGTGTTTTTAACACGAACTTCATCTTTTGTTGGTATAAAAGCGCCTATTGTACGGTTATTACTTCTAAAATATTTTTCTGCAACGCGTTGGATATCGGCTTTGGTTAATTGTTCAACATTATCACGATACAGCATAAAAAGTTTGTGATTGCCAGCACCAATAACTTCGGTTAAGCTAATAGCATAATTGATGGTATTGTTTTTAATATTTTCAACTTGTTTTAGAAGTTTGGCTTTGGCACGTTTTACATCATCATCGGTATATTTGATATTGGCCACTTTATCCAACTCTTTTCTAAACTCTTCTTGTGTCGCTTTAACATCTTTATCATTCGGAACTTCTAGTCCAAAATATAAATAACTCGCATCACGAACCGTTGGTTGCCACCCGTACACAGAAGCGGCCTTGTGCGTGTCAATAAATGCTTTATACAAATACCCCGAAGGATCCGAAGTTAAAATTTCACTTAGTGCGTCCAAAGCCGCGTAATCTTTATCCGCAAAAGGCGCGGTATGGTATAGTGCTCCGACAACTTTGCTGTCACCAGATCGCTTCAATTCGATAAAACGTTCTCCGTCCTGTGCTGGTTCTACGGTGTATGTTGGATCAATAACTCTTGTCGGCTTCGGGATAGGTGCAAAATATTGTGATACATAATCCAAAGCTTTTTTCTCATCGAATTTACCAGCAACAATCAAAGTTGCATTATCCGGTTGATAAAATTTTTCATAAAACTTTCTCAACGTCGGTGCTTTAACACGTTCGATATCTTCTTTGCTACCGATGGTTGAGTTTCCGTAGTTGTGCCACAAATAAGCCGTTGAGACAATACGTTCTTGCAACACACTGCCTGGGTTATTTTCTCCAATCTCGAACTCGTTTCTTACCACTGAAAATTCTTTATCCAAATCTGACTGAAGAATTGTTGCATTTATCATTCTATCGGCTTCCATCTCCAAAGCCCAACGAAGATTCTCGTCACTAGAAGGGAAAACTTCATAATAATTGGTCCTGTCATACCACGTTGTACCGTTGGCAGCACCTCCTTTATCCGACAATTGTTTTTTGATGTCACCTAATTTTTTGGTGCTTTTGAAAAGCATGTGTTCCAGCAAATGGGCCATACCTTTTTCACCATAACCTTCGTGTCGAGAACCAACATTGTAGATAATATTAACAACCATATTACTTTGTGAAGCATCTGGAATTAATAATACTTTAAGTCCATTTTTAAGATTATACTCTTTAATTCCTTCAGTATTACTAACGTAAACTGGCGATTCTACAGCACTTTTTTGCGCATAAATAGCAATTGGCATTACACCAAATCCAAAGCTAAAAGCCGAGGCTAGTAAAAGTTTTTTCATAATTAATTAGTGATATTTTGTGATTATTAAAAGTAAGCTTTTATTTAATTCGATACTGTTTTTGATTTAATATTTTAAAAATCTTAACGTAACTTTGCGCTAATGCAAACCGAAAAAATCATCTTAGGAATCGACCCAGGAACCGCCGTAATGGGCTTTGGAATTATCACCATAAAAGGTGGCAAAATGTCGCTACTAGCCATTCATGAACTTATTCTTAAGAAATATGAAACCCACGAAATAAAACTAAAACACATCTTCGACCGCACCCTATCTTTGATTGATGAATATCATCCTGATGAAGTTGCTTTGGAAGCACCTTTCTTTGGAAAAAATGTCCAAAGTATGTTGAAATTAGGTCGCGCACAAGGCGTGGCAATGGCCGCAAGTTTGCATCGCGATGTTCCAATTGTTGAATATTCTCCTAAGAAAATTAAAATGGCAATCACTGGAAATGGAAATGCCAGCAAAGAACAAGTTGCAGGAATGTTGCAAAAACTTTTGAACCTAAAAGAATTTCCGACCAAATATCTGGATGCTTCGGACGGTCTGGCTGTGGCGGTTTGTCATCATTTTAATTCTGGAAATCTTTCGACAGAAAAATCCTACTCTGGTTGGGACAGTTTTCTAAAACAAAATCCTAATCGAATTAAATAAACTTATTTTTTATGGAACAGAATGAGGCTTTATTTGACTTGATTGAACATACCAATCGTAGTATTTTTTTAACAGGAAAAGCAGGAACGGGAAAAACAACTTTCCTAAATAATTTCGTAAAGAAAACTCAGAAAAAACATATCATTATCGCGCCAACAGGTATTGCGGCAATCAATGCTGGTGGCGTCACCATCCACTCGATGTTTGGATTACCACTTCGGACTTTTATCCCTACGACAGAGCGTATCGACCAAAATCTTGCTAACAACATTGCGGATCTGATGCCTCATTTCAAATATCGAAAAGATAAATTAAAACTACTTCGCGAGATAGAAGTTATCATCATCGACGAAGTGTCAATGTTGCGCGCAGATGTCTTGGACATGATGGATTTTGCGCTACGTCATATTCGACGTAATCCACTAAAATTTGGTGGTGTGCAGATGCTATTCATTGGTGATCTTTACCAATTACCGCCTGTTGTTCGGGACGAATATTTATTGAATCAATATTATGCTTCGCCATTTTTTTTCCACGCAAAAGCTTTAGAAAACTATCCCATTATCACCATTGAACTTCGGAAAGTATATCGACAAAGCGATGAAAAATTCCTTGAAATACTAAACGCCATCCGAAATGGAGATACTGAAAACATTGATTTTAACGAACTAAACGCTCGCTACGATCCCGATTTTGAGCCAAAAGAAGAATCTTACGTCTATCTATGTTCTCACAATCGACAAGCTGACGAAATTAACCAACGCAAATTAAAAGAGCTTGGCAATCGTTCTCATTATTTCGATGCTGAAATTGTTGGCGATTTTAAAGAAAGTCAATATCCAAATGAGCAAACACTTGAACTAAAAGTAGGCGCTCAAATCATGTTTATCAGAAATGATACCTCGCCAGATAAGCTTTATTACAATGGAAAATTAGCAGAAATCACCTACATCAACGGAGACGAGATAAGTGTTGTTTTGGACGGCAGTCAGGAAGAATTTACTATAAAACCTGAAATTTGGGAACAAAAAAAATACAGCCTCGATTCTGAAAAAAATATTACCGAAGAGGTTTTGGGTAGTTTCAAACAATATCCAATACGTTTGGCTTGGGCGGTTACCATTCATAAAAGTCAAGGTTTAACCTTTGACCGTTTGATTATCGATGCTGGAAAAAGTTTTGCTTCTGGCCAAGTTTATGTGGCTTTGTCGCGTTGCCGAACTTTGGAAGGTATTGTTTTAAAATCCCGAATCACACCCGATGTTATTTTTAAAGACCATCGTGTAGCACAGTTCCAGACCTCCACAAATGCGAATGACAGAATGGAGGCAATTTTGGAAGCCGAAAAATACGATTACAGCATCGAAAAAGTGATCCGAAGATTGGACTGCACTTGGTTTGCACCGACATTGGAAATTTGGTTTAATAGTGGAAAAGATAGTCGTTATCTGGACCGCGAACAAAAGAAAAATCTTTACCAAAGTCTAAAACCCGAAATCCAAAATCTGGTACAAATCTTCAATAAGTTTGAAAAAGTTTTAAAACAATTGACTCAAAAATTCATCAGTCAGGAAAGTGATTGGCAACAAGTTGAGGAAAAAGCTAAAGGCGCCGTTAATTTCTTTTTTAGCAATGTTAATGAGAAAATATTTGTTCCTTTAAAAGATTTCTATGCAACAACCAAAGGCGTAAAAGGGCTAAAAGCTTACAACGAAGATTTTAAAATTTGGGTCGATGATATGCAAGAATATCTCAATGATATCAAAGACGCACAATTGCTAAATGTCGATTTGTTTGATAAAAGTAAAGATGTTGAAATTTCTTCAAAAATTAAAAAGGTCCCAACGCATATCTTAAGTTTCCAGATGTTCCAAGAAGGAAAGACTTTGGCAGAAGTGGCTAAAGAACGCGGATTGGTCGTGTCAACGGTGTATGGTCATTTAGGAAAATTTGCTGAGCAAGGCATTTTGGATAAAAAAGACATGTTGAGAATTTACCCAAAAGAAAAATTTAATGATTTTGAAAAGGTTTTCAAGGAAAATCCACAAGACAATCTCAACGATTGGAAAGCGGTGCTTCCACTGGAATTCGAGTACAATGAAATACGATTGCTTTGGAACTTTTTTTTAAATATAAAAAACGAAAAACATCTCGATTGAGATGTTTTTTTGATTATTTCTGTTCTGTATAGATCGTTGTTAAAAAATCACCGTAAGAACGCTCTAACCCAATAATGTCGCTGGATTTTATATTAATGCCGCCGTACATGCTCTGGTTTTCCTTGACTTTGAAATTGGAGATTTGGAAATACTGTGCTGGGTGTTCTTCTTTTCCTGTGACTTTTATTCCGCTTCCTAAAAATTGTCTTGTAGAAACCGTAATTTCTTGTCCTGGACTAAATGTTTTTCTGATAAAATGTCTTTCTTTTAAATTCATTTTATTTTTGTTAATGCTAATTTTTTGGTCATTCTTGGAGGATGCTACCAAATAAATCGTGTTATATTCTTGCGGAATTTCTGAAGCTGGCGTATAATACAAACTCAAAAAATAATGATTGGGATTGAAGGCCTCATCTTCCATTCCGTCGGGTTTTTTCCAAGAAAATGTGTTGGCGCCCACTTGTTTTGCTTTTTTATAAACAGCATCAAAAACCGCAACATCGTCATTGGAAAATCCGTTCACCAAAATCTCACCGAGATAGTCTCCTTTGGTCGTTTCAGGATTTATTTTGTAAAGGAATTTATCCTGATTGTCGTTGGATTTCACCACGCTGCTTAACACAACATTTTGTGCCATAGCGATGAAACCAAATATCAATGCTAATCCAAAAATTATTTTTTTTGCTATTCTCATGTTCAGTAAACTTAATGTTTGTAAAAATATTATTTAATTAAAGATGTTTTAAAATATCAACACATTCTTCCAAACTATGTTCCCAACGGCGCGGTTCGATACCATATTTTTTTTCGATTTTGTCAAGATTCATCGTGCTGCGCATAGGGCGTTTTGCCGGCGTCGGAAATTGCTCTGTGGTAATTGGATTAAGCTTAATATCGGAACCTGAAAATTCTTTAATTTTCTCCGCAAATTTGAACCAAGTCGTTTCCGGATAATTTGAAAAGTGAAAAATCCCATAATGCTTCGCTTGTTTCTCGATAATTGACATAATCGCTTCTGCAAGGTCATTAGCATTGGTTGGTTGTCCGTATTGATCATCAACAATGCCAACCTCATCTTTGGTTTTAAATAAACTAAGCATGGTTTTCACAAAGTTCTTGTTAAACTCCGAGTATAACCAAGATGTTCTCAGGATAATGGTTTTAGGATTGTTATCCAAAGCCAACTCTTCCCCTTTTCTTTTGCTCGCACCGTAAACACCCGTTGGATTGGTAAAGTTATCCTCATCATAATCGATATTGGTATTGCCTTCGAACACATAATCTGTAGAAACATGGATAAGTGTACAGTCATGACTTTCGCAAACGTCTGCCAAATCCGCCACAGCATAAGCATTAACGGCAAAAGCTTTTTCTTGCTCGGTTTCTGCTAAATCGACTGCGGTATAAGCCGAAGCATTAATGCAAAAGTCGGGTTGATAGTCTTGAAACTCACGAGCAATGTCTTCATGTTTTGTAATGTCTAAAACGGATGAGCCTGTAAAATTAAAATCGAACAGTTCATGATATTTTGGGGCAATCTTTTGCAGGCAATGTCCCAGCTGACCATTGGCACCAATGACTAAAATTCTTTTCATAGTTTTTATTTTTTATTTCGCTGTCTAAGGACTTTGGTACGGTCTGTAAAATCTTTTTCTTCTAAGTTAATGATCGTTGGCTCGAACAAAGCTAAAGTTTCTGGTGGATGTGCCACGCTTTTTCGGGACTTCATACTAAAATGAATAACCGTCATCCAAAGTACGGCGTGGATTGTTTTTTCGTCCTCGCTCATCATAAGAATTTCAACTTTCGAAATGCGGTCTTGAAGGTCGATTAATTTACTGGAAATAACAACTTTTTTATTATATCTAACTTCTTTAAAATAAGCGATTTCATTTTGAATACTTACCCAGGTAAAGCCTGTTTTGGTAGCGTATTCCTCGTAAGTAAAACCAAAATGCTGTTCTACATGATCTTCTCTTGCATTTAACATATACACAAGATAGTTGATGTTGTTAAGATGTCCTATCGGGTCACAATCTCCGAAACGTATTTTGGCTATACTTTTGAATTCTTTTTCCATAGGGCAAAAATAAAAAAACCACTCCATAAAGAGTGGTTAATATTTGTTAATTAAGTTTGATTATTTCAAACCTAACTCAGCTTTTACATCCTGAGTCGCATCTGGACCTCCTTTGTAAACAAAAACAGTTGCATCAACGATGAAGTCGTAACCTTTAGCCTTAGCAACTTTAGAGATTGCATCTTGGATTTTTTTCTCGATTGGCTCTAGACCAGCATCATATTTATCTCTGATATCTTTCTCACCAGCCATAGCTTCTTGCTGTAAGTTAGACTGAAGTTTTTGCAATTCCGCATTTCTTTGCTCGTTGATTTGCTGTGTTTGCGTAGGTGCTTCTTTTTGATATTTCTCGAACAATGTTTCAGCAGATGTTCTTTTCTTATCTAATTCAGTTTTTTTAGCATCAGATAAAGTTTTCATTTGTTGATCTAATTTGATTTTTTCTGGCATAACGCTAAGTACTGCTCCTACATCTAGAGATGCAATTTTCTGAGCTTTTGCAACGCCTACTGCAACAAACAAGAATACTGCTGCAAATAATACACTTAGTTTTTTCATAATTGAATATATATAATTTTAATTGTTACTTATTTTAATTCCATTTTTTGGGTGTCTGCCGCTTTTATCTCTCGGACACCACCTCTACTATTACTTCTTGCTGGCGCAGACTTCGTAGCTCCAGGTCTGGTATTATTAACTGGTGCACCTACTTTGCGGTCTGGTTTAGCATTATCTGTTTTAGGTAAATCTTTTACTAACAAAGCTAAAACGGCATCCGTATAATCGTACTTTTTATCTAAAAACAATACACTTGTGTTGTTGCTTTTATCAATAACTATGCCCAAACTATTTTTCTCCGACATGCTTTTGATGCTATTCCAGATTTGATCCTGATAAGGTTTTACCAAACTTGAACGCAACTGGTCAATCTCTCCACCTGTCCCGAAGCGACCGTTGATAGAGTTACGAATATTATTTTCTAAATCTGAAATTTCTTTTTCTCTAAGTTTTAATTGATCTCCTACCAACAAAACTTTTTCGCTTTCGAAAGCCGCTTTTTTGGTTTCGTATTCATTCTGCAATCTTTGCAAATCTGCTTGCCATTGCGAAACTTGAGTATTAAGTCTAGTTTCAGCCTCTTTGTATTGTGGCAATTTGCTCAAAATATAATTAGTATCGACAACGCCAATTTTTTGCGCGAAAGCAGTGCTAGAAAAAGCACATACTGCAAAAGCTAAAACTAATTTCTTCATATTACAAATGTATAAAAATTATAATGGTTGGTTCATCAAGAAGTGTGTCTGCCATCCTGAAGGCTCTGTTTGCCCAAGACCTTTGTCGAATCCGTAAGCAAAGTCAAATCCAATAAGTCCGAATGCTGACATCGATACTCTAACGCCGATACCTACTGAACGTTTTAACTGGAATGGATTATAACTTCCCCAAGAGTTCCAAGCGTTACCCCCTTCAACAAAAGTTAAAGCAAAGATTTTGGCCGTTGGATTCATGGATATGGGATATCTCAATTCGGCAGCGAATCTGTTATAAATTGTCGCTCCACCATAAGGTGTAATATCATAAGGTGTTGAACTTGTAAAACCTGAAGATGATGAGTTTTCGTAACCTCTCAAAGGAACAATTTCTCTACCGTCGAATCTACCATTAAAAAGTCCAACTCCTCCGACATAGAATCTTTCAAATGGCGGTGCACCCAGTTCTTTATTATATCCACTAAGATAACCCATTTCTGCGGTTGTTCTTAAAACAAGTTTTCCTACGATTTCATTATAAAAGTCTGCCTTGAATTTAACTTTAAAGAACTCCATCCACTTGTACTTATCCAAAGCTGCCATTGTTGAATAATCTTTCTTTTCAAACAATGAATACGGTGGCGTGAATTTCACTGATAAATCCAAATTCGATCCATAAGTTGGGAATATAGGATCCAGACCTGCTGAGTTTCGGCTTAATCCCAAGTTCATTGTTAAAGATTTTGTACTACCATTCATTTCTTGTGCATCGCCGAACTGGAATGGATAGTTTCTGAAATCATAACTCTGGAACTGTAATCCTGTATAGAACGAGAAATAATCATCGGGCCATTTCAACCTTCTGGTTAAACCAACATTTGCTGAGAAGATATTTAATTTTTGATCTTCACCATTATAATAATCGTAATTAACACGCGAATAATTAAACCCTACACTAAGTGCTGTTGGGCGCGTCCCAAACAACCATGGCTCCACAAAAGAGATGGAATAGTTGGTAAAATACTGTCCAGCCTGTGCCTGCAATGATAAAGTCTGCCCGTCACCTTGAGGAATCGGTTTAAAATCTTTAAACTTCAAGAAGTTTCTAAGTGAGAAATTATTGAAGGTCAATCCTAAAGTTCCGATAAAAGAGTTACCACCATAACCCGCTTGTAATTGTACTTGCGAAGAACCTTTCTCCACCAACGTCCAATGCATATTAACTGTATTATCTTGAGGATTGGGTTTTACATCTGTCCCGATCTGCTGGGGATCGAAGAACTGCATACCTGCCAATTCAAAATAAGTTCTTTTGATATCAGACTTTGCAAACAATGCGCCTGGAAGCGTTCTCAAAGACCTGAGGATAACATGGTCATGTGTGGTGGTATTTCCCGACCATGTTACACGATTCCAAGTTGCTTTTTCGCCCTCGTTAATACGGATTTCCAAATCGATAGAATCGCCTTTTACCGCTTTTTCAATAGGTGTTACGCTTGAGAAAAGGAAACCATTGTTCATGTAGATCGATTTTAGATCAGAATCGTCTTCCTTTCCGCCGTCTTCACCTACTTTTTTATTAAAACCAACAGCGTCGTAAATATCTCCTGTTTTATAACCTAATACTTTTTGCAAAAACTCGGTTGTAAACGTTGTATTTCCGATGAAGTTGATATCTCCGATATAGTATTTCTTTCCTTCGTTAAGATTAACATTGATATGATAACCTTTGTTGTCACGCGTTACACTATCCGAAATAATTGTAGCGTCTCTAAAGCCTAGCGAGTTGTAATAACTGATGAGATTTTTTTTATCTTCTTCGTATTTGTCCTCGATAAAGCGTGACGGTTTTAATAAGCCTAAAAGAAATCTTTTCTGCTTTGTGTCTTTGAAACCACTTTTTCTAAGTCTTCTAGAAGACACATTTTCATTTCCTTTGAAGCTAATTTCATCGATTTTCACACGTTTTCCTTTAGCCACTTCTATTGTCCAGTCGACCATATTAGGATCGTTGGCATTGGGTTTGTCGGCAATGGTGATTTTGGCATCGGCAAAACCTTTTTTGATGTACTCTTGCGGAATTTTGTTTTGCAAACTGGATACTAAATTATTATTAATTTTAGTTCCTGGTTTAAGGTTATTGTCTTTTATAAACTTTTCGTTTTTAGACTTACCAATTCCTTTTCCTGTAAATTTCACTTCGCCAAGTTCTTTAAGATCTTGGAGTGAAAACTTAAGAACCGCCTGGTCACCTTCTACATTTTCTACAAGAATCTCCACTTTCGAAAAAGCTTGTGATTCCCATAATTTTTTGATTGCAGAGCTGATGCGTTGCCCTGGTATTTCGATTTTTTCGCCTTTTACCAAGCCTGCCATTCTAAGAATTTGTGCAGAATTATATTTCTTAACACCATCGACAACGATGTCTTTAAGATAATACTCGTTCGCATCTTCATTCTGCACCTCTGCAGTTTGATTACCTGTTTGTGGTGTTATTTGTGCATTCACCACGCTGGTTGTGGCTGCAAAAAATATGATAGGTAAAATTAATTTTTTCATTTTCTCTTATGAGTTCTTCAATCGCTTAATCTCAAAATGTTACTGGACTTGCTCACTTGTCATGCCGTAACGTCGTTCTTTATTTTGATAATCCAATATGCATTGGAAAAAAATGTCTTTACTAAAATCTGGCCACAAAACATCTAAAAATTGTAGCTCAGCATAGGCAATCTGCCAAAGCATAAAATTGCTGATTCTGATTTCTCCACTGGTGCGAATCATAAGATCCACCGGTGGAAAATCTTTGGTATAGAGATGCTGTTCAAAAACCTTGTCATCTATCTCATCCTGTTGTATTTTGCCTTCTTTAACGTCTTGTACAATCTCTTTCACGGCTTTTAAAATTTCATTCTGAGAGCCATAATTGAGTGCCAAAATAAGATTTCCTCTTGTATTATTTTTGGTTAAATCGACCAAATTAAGGAGTTGCTCTTTCACCAAATCTGGTAGTTTTGAAATATCTCCAATGAAATGCAGGCGTAATCCTTTGGTATAAATCTCCTCCGCTTCGTTAAGCAATGACTCCGACAACAGCGACATCAATGTATCTACTTCATCTGTAGGACGTTTCCAATTTTCTGTTGAAAAGGTATAGAGGGTAAGATAAGGTATCTCGATTTCGTTACAAGCATTGATGGCGTTGCGAACAGCTTCTATCGCATTACGATGTCCGAAGGTTCTTTGCTCGCCACGGGTTTTTGCCCATCGTCCATTGCCATCCATAATGATCGCAACATGTTGAGGCAATTTCGTCTTATCTATTTGTTGTTTTAAATCTGACATGTAATTATTTGCAATAACAAGGTGGTCTTCCAAATGAATATGATAAAATAATGGTTGCAGAATTTATCCAATCATTAGAATTGGGATTTCCAATTTGTCTAAAATCATTAGGAATTCCTTCAACATTAGATTCGATTTGGCTATAATCAATCATATCTGAGAATGATTGTCGAAAAGTTGCTTCTGCGGAAAGCGCCCAATTATAATTAAATTTATATTTCACTCCAACACCGAAGGGCAAATCCATACTCATCTTTTTTGTAGAATCGTAAGTAGGTTCTACCTGGCCATTTACTACTTCTACATTTTTCAGCTTAACGGCGTTATACATCATCCCTCCAATCCCTGCAAAAACATAAGGGCTTACTTTACTTTTATGTTCTTCATTAATATCGAAGAAATAATACTCAAATGTTAAATCTGCATGAAATACAGAGTTTGAACCGTATAATCCTCTTTGTCTTCTATAATTTTCTTTGGCATGCAAATCACTAAACTGGATATGGCTATAGCCCAAACCTAATCTCAAAGATTGCTGAGGATTGACATTGAGGCGATAAATTGCGCCAAAATATACCGGAACGCCTAGACTAAGGGTCTTACCCAGAATTGGTTTTTGCAATATGAAATTGGTATTTCCAATATCTCCCACCAAATTGCTAAGCCCAGCTTGGATTCCCACTTCATGACGTTGTGCACTTATTTTAGTAACACTAAAAAAGCTGACAAGTAGTATAAAAAAAGTATAAACAGTTTTAATTCTCATATTATTTCGGGACAAATTCTCCCTAAAATTGCTGCAAATATAACACATTTTTAGGTTAACAAACTTCTTAAAGTTTAGTTAAAAAAACTTGAAGTACATTAAAATAAGTTAATTAAATAACGAAAAAATGTAAGATTATTATTGACTAAGTGAAAATTTTCTTTTCAAACGCTAACAACAATGGAACAATTAACCTCTTTTAAAGATTCTTCTCATTTGGTTCCTAATTTTAATAATTTTCGGTTCTTTATAATCAACATCTTCCTCGAAATAACCGTAGCCATAACCGTAGCCGTAGCCATAGCCGTAACCGTAGCCATAACCTTGTTTGGCTTCGTAGTCGTTATAAATAAGTCCTATATGGGATACTTCTTTCTTTGCAACTTTTTCTTTGATAAGATTCAGCATATACTTTTCTGTATACTCGTGTCTTACCACGTATATGGTTGCATCGGCATGCTTCATCAACTCAAACGCATCAGCTACGAGTCCCACAGGTGGAGAGTCTATGACAATATATTCATACTGTTTTTTAAGTTCCTCCAATAATTTTTGATTTTTCTCACTTAATAAAAGCTCCGAAGGATTAGGCGGAATAGGTCCAGAAGTTATAACATCCAAACTTGCAATCTGGGTCTTATTAACAATCTGGTCTAAAGATGATTCTCCCGTTAAATAATTGGAAATACCACTTTTATTATTGATTTTGAAATCTCCAAATATTTTTGGTTTTCTAAGGTCCATTCCCAGCAATATTGTTTTTTTGCCACTTATGGCTAAGACAGTTGCCAAATTCATCGAGTTATAAGTTTTCCCTTCTCCACTAATGGAGGATGTTACCAGGATAACTTTGCTGGATTTGGCCTCATCGAATAAAAACTTAAGATTGGCGCGTACGCCTCGGAATGCTTCTGCAATAGAAGATTTTGGACGGTCCAAAACGCTAAGATTGCTATCATCTGTATTTTTTCCAATAACACCTAACAACGGCATTTTGGTTACACCTACAACTTCTTTGATATTTCTTACGCGATTGTCTAAAACTTCTGACAATGCAATGAGCACTAACGGAATAATCAATAATCCACCGATAATCGCGCTTTTCACGATTTCGACATTGGGAGCGATAGGCCCTTGTCCTAGATTTTTCGCTTTATCAATTATTGTTAAGTTACTTTTATTTGATACAATTCTCATTTGGGCTTTTGCTTGCTCTGTCAAAAGTGAGTTGTATGTTGATTCTATAATGTTGTAACCTCTTTCGGCATCCAGATATAAACGTTGCTTTTCTGGCAAAGTTGCTAGACTTCCTTCAAGACTATTTAATTCTACATCTAGATCCCTCATTTGTTGATCGAATGTGGAATAATATTGTCGTAAACCACCGACTGAATTCAGTTTTGCTTCGTTAATCAATCTGTTGATTTCACGCATTGGCTCCGAATTGGGCGTATAGATTTTCGCCATTTCTCTACGCTTTGCATAAAGTGCTTTGAGCTCAGAAACCGTAGCAGAAAATACGCCATCTTCTATCCCTGCACTGCTGATGTTAATAATTTTCTCAATATTGTTCGAGTTAACAACATTTCGGACTTGGTCAAGATTTTTAACTTTGGATAAAAGCTCTGCCTTTTTCGTTTCTATTTCTTTAAGTTTGTCAAAGGTTTTAGAATCTAAGCCTTTAAAATCATATAGCCTGTTACTAACTTTAATATGGTTAAGATAAGCTGCGCTAGAGTCTAATTTTTTTCTTACTTTATCGATATTCTTCGCTAGGTATTCTAATGTGTTTTTGTCAACGGTATTCGTATCTTCTAGTCTTTTTTTGATAAGCTCATCGACAGCAATATTTAGAAACCTAACGGTCCCATTAAGATTGTATCCTTTTTTGCTGATAATCATAATAGATGGCAATTCTTGATCAAAACGTACAGAAAGTGTTGATACAATACCATTAACTGCGGTATTAATAGCCAATAATGTTATATTAATATTATCGAATTTAATCGAAGAAGGATTCGGATTTTTTTCTAGCTTAAATCTTAAATTCGGAGAGGTATACCATTCATCAATACCTATAATTTTATTTTGAGGCTGTGGATAATCGGGTATCGTTTCATAACTTTCTGTTTGATAATTATAAAGCGTTGTTGACTTGCCATCTTCTGGAAGCACAACTTCATATTTATCATTTCCTTTTGGGATAAGTGTAATTTGATAATTAACTTGTTGCACATGACTTTTGTCCAATTTTAAAATCACTGGAGAATCATCTTGGTCCAAGTAAGTCTGCTTTATTAACCCTTTTGTGGTGTAATTAGTATAAAGATCCAGCTTGTTAACCAAATATTCGTTAAGACTTCTGGAAAGTAAAATCTTTTTAATATAGACCCCATCTTGATTGCCCCCTTGCCCCCAAATAAAATTAATAGATTGATTGGGTGTAAAATAACTTGCTGTATTATTAGAAATACTCAGCGACAAACTCGACTCATAGACTCTTTGCGCATAATATTTACTATACAAGAAAGCAATAGCATAACCTATAAGTCCTAGAATTACAAACCAATACCAATTTTTAAGTAACCTATGTACAAAATGCATAGGATCAAACAAACTAAAAGACTTGGTTTTAACCTCATCTTCAAGATGTGTTGTTTTTTTATTATTATCTGGGATCATATTTTACAGCTTTGTAAAAATCAAATAAATAGACAAGACCGTTGTTAACAACGAAACCCCTGTCGTTAAACTTTGTAGTGGCTCTTTCCCAAATCCAGAAATACTTTTCTTGTTGGTACTCAGCAAAATCATATCACCATTCTGAATCCAAAAGTAGGGTGAGTTCATGATATCTTCTCTTGTAAGATCGAGTTTCACGCGTTTTATACCTTCTGGATATTTACGCTGAAGCACGACATTTTTTCTATCAACAGTCCTGTTGAGCCCACCGTTGGCTGACAAAGCTTCAAGGATATTAAGTTGTTGAACGTGCGCTTTTTTTACGCCCGTCATATTCACACTTTCCATGTCGCCCAAGATGTAATAATTGATTCCATCAATATTAAGACGTACTTCCGACTTACCATCCAGAAAGTTTTCGTTAACCTTGGTTTGTATTTCTTGTGAAATATCTTCCAATGTTCTGCCCTCAGCTTTTATAAAACCAATTCCAAAAACGTAAATATCACCTTTAGAATCTACTTTTATACCATTGAAATAAAATCTGGTATTTCCTAAACCTTGTCCGCCACTACCCACACCACCTGTTGATATTGTAGGGTTTTGCCCGCCGCCGCCTCCAGATTCCCCAGAAGGCGTCACATTATAATTAGAATAAAATTGTGCAGCATCTCCTTTGGGCGTCGTTATAATATTAAGACCCAAAATATCATTTTTTGTAACTCTGTATTCTTGAATATTGTAAGGAACCAAGCCTTCCTCGTTAAGCGTAAGACTCTCACTTGGTTGCAGATAAGTAATATCTTTTCGAGAAATACACGATGAAAACACTAGTAAAAGGATGGCGACTATATAAAACTTTCGTATCATTATCTTATAATCTGTAAACTATTTAATTAATATTTTTTTTTAAAATTATAGGCAAAATTGAAAGAAACATGCCCAGCAAAAATACCACAAAAAAAAGTAGGTTAAGGTCAAGATGTCTTAAAAAATAGACTAAGATAATTACCAAAACATAAATAAAACATATTACTAAAGTGGCTTGCTTATGTGTTAAACCCAAATCCAAAACCCTATGGTACAAGTGATTTCGGTCGGGCTTAAAGAGGGACTGCTTTTTAAACAATCTAATTAATATCACGGAAAACGTATCTATTACTGGTAAAATCAAAATAGACAAAGCAATAACTGGTGCAGATAACAGATGATAGCGAGGTATCATAATATCGTCTTTATCTATAAAAACGTCAATAAATTGTATCGCGGTAAAAGCCAATAAAAACCCCAAGATCATAGATCCTGTATCTCCCATAAATATCCTATAGCTCCTTTCTTTTGAAAGATTGAATTTTAAAAAGCCTAAAACGGCACCAATAATAATGATGCAAAAAACAACCAAAGGATAATTATATTCGCCTAACCTGTAAAAGCTTATAGCAAAAACAGCACTCGACAAGACGCTATAACTACCAGCTAGACCATCGATACCGTCAATTAAATTAAAGGCATTTATCAGAATTATAAACGTCAGAATACTAAAAAATACGCTAAAATAATAATTGAGTTCTTCTATACCAAAAAGTCCAAAAAAACTTCTTATTCTAACATCAGAACCTACCACCATTAACACCGAAACCGCTATCTGCACCAACAATTTTTTATAAGCGCGCATCACAACAATATCATCTGTAACGCCAACATAAAACAAAATCACCAAAGAAGCAAACAAAAACTTATACTGTTCAAAAAGTTCATACGCAAAAATAGGTGCGCAGACACCCAAGGAAAAGAAAATAGCAATACCTCCCAAATTAGGGATTTTGCGCTCATGAGAACTTCTAATGGTCGGCTCATCCATTAGATTTTTTCTTCGGGAAATTTTAATTATTGCAGGAATAGTAATATAGGTTAGCAAAAAAGAAATTGTAAAACCTAATACCCCCTTAATATAAAAGATTGTTTTAGAATCCAAGTCTTGTAACAAACCTAACTTGTCCATAGGCTGAGATAATAATTTTTCGTCATATTTTTGTGTTTTTGTCTCGGTAAAAACCATAAACATCGCAAAAATACTAATAAAAACCATATATATCCGTATCGTTATCAAAAAAAATTAACAATACATTAATATATTTACAATAGTTTTAAACAAAAAAATCAATTGAAAACTTAAAAATTCAAAAACTTATTTTGCCAATTTTGAAAGTAAAAAATGATGAAAACGAATCGGAACAAAAAACTGTATCAGATAATACACACGTTTTGCTAGCCCAAGACTCGAAAAATAATTTGCGCCAAAACGTTGATACCCCATCACATCTTTACGAGAAATATTCCGCATTTGCATAAAATCAGAAAGCGCATAACGCATTTGTAAATAAGTCGCTTTATCTTTTACAAAAGCCAAATAGGCTAAAAAGGTATAAACACCTTCCAAAATTTGGAACGCTTTCAATTCGGTTTTAAAATTTGAAAAAGACGAATTATTAAAAAACACTTCAACATCTTCCACAGCATTCAAAATATCAAGACCTTTCAACGTATGTGTTTTGGAAATCGAATCTGTCCGCTCTAGATATTGGTAATGAAACGCCTGCGTCTGAGCAAGGATTTTACAATCCAATAACAATTGCGGAATCAACTGGATATCTTCAAAATGAATTCCTTTCTTAAATCGTTTTAAAGCAAACAATTCGGCTTTGAAAAGCTTATTACATGCAAAATAACTCAGATCCGAAAACACAGAAAAATGTCTCTCAAGCTCGATCTTCTCCTCCATATTTGGGATTTGCGTCAGTTTTTGGGTAACATTCCCACACTCATCCACTTTCTGCAGATTGCAAATCACCATATCAGCATCATGTTTTTGAGACAATTGATACATCTCATCAAACATTTCTTTAGCAACATAATCATCGCTATCCACAAAACCAATATATTCGCCTGCACAACGGTCTAAACCAAAATTTCTGGCATCGCTAAGCCCACCATTTTCTTTAGAAAAAGCTTTTATCTTCTCAGGAAAATTTTGCGCAAAAACATCAATTATTTGTTGAGATTGATCTTGGCTACCATCATTAACGACAATAATTTCAATAGAGTCTAACGTCTGATTCACCAAAGAATTCAAACATTTTTCTAAATAATTTTCGACATTATAAACAGGAACGATTATAGAAACTTTTGGACGCATAGGTTTTATTGTCTGGTGAAACGCTCGCCCAAATAACCTCTTTTGGCATCTTCAAAATCTGATCGAGAACACGGAACTAAATTATTAGCATCTTCGTCCTCACCAAAATACCAAAGATTTCTAAACGTATCGCGCTGGAAAGCATAACTTTCTTCGCCGACCATCACCCAATAAGTCTCGAATTTTCGCTCTTTTGGATGCGTGCGTTGGATGTTAATACCTTCAATAAGATACCAAAGCATTTGCGCCAAAAGTTGATGATTCATACGATCATCAGAATAAATATTATAATTAAAAATTCCTACAGATTTTAAGTTTTCACTAAGACCAATCTCCTTCATATAAGCACAAACTTCACGTCTGTTGAGCCCATTAACCTGCGGATTGATAGAGAACGCGTCATAGCCACTTTCTATAGCATCACAGTTGATAGTCACCAAATCTGTCTTTCGAAAATAAGGCTCTGTTCGGTCTGTGGAATTCATCATTTCGGCCAAACGGATCACATCAAACTGTACTTCCTTAATCAATTTCACAGAGTCTACTTCATTCAAATGTTTTTGATAAGCTAGATGATGGTAATTCTGGATTTCAAAGTTTTTGCTACCTAATATTTTACTTAAAAAATTACGCTCATCAATACCATCGCCTTGTTCCAGAGACACGACATTGTTAATCTGCGTATAGTTTATTTTTTTATAATGAAAGTCCAAAGCCGCGTATAACGAAAACGCCAAATCTGTAGAACCGCCTACCACAACAGGAATTGCACGTTTGTAATGACACGCCGACAACAACTCTTGAAGAATGTAATGCGTGTCTTCCAAACTTTTCCCTGAAACCAAATCGCCCAAATCAACCATCGGAATCTCAAAATCTAATTTTGACAATCGGTAAAACTCACGACGGATATTCATAAAATCCTGAACTTCTGCATCGCCGCGCGCGCCACGATAATCCGAAACAAACAACAACACAATGCTGTCTTCCAAAATCTCGTTGGAAAAGTGTGCGCCCAATTGCCAGTCTTCGGTTTTTATAGATTTGGGAGCGATGATAAAATCTTCAAAATTCATAGTTTAGGTATTGATAGTTGACAAGTTTTACAATGAAAAGTTTAAAAGCTTAAGGCTTTTCTGCATTCAAAATTTCTCGGAAATAACCTACTAAAAGCTCACGTTGGGCTTTACTAAGATTAGCTTCCGGGTGCTTTTGGATATAAACAGGCATTGGCATTGTATAGTTTTGGGTTGTTGAAATACTTCTTTCCAGCATACCTTGTTTTTGAAATAAGTTGTAAGTGCCCCATTTCGAAAAATTGAGCCGATCTCGACCTTCTCTGACATGGTCTTTCACCAACCACGAAATAGGCGCTACAAAAGCATAATCGGGATAATTAACCTCGTTGGAGTGGCAATCGTAACAAGCAGCACGAAGCAATGTAACAACTTGCGGATTGGTCTTGTGGAGGTCTACAAAATTCTCCTCTTTCCTTACAGGTTCGTTATTGCGGTCTATTGGCACCAACTGTATTAGCCCAAAAACGGCAATGGCACTTATTAAAATTTTTATCGTTTTTCTCAATTGTTTTGTATTTCAGAATTCAAATCCCATTTTTCATTAATCTCCCACATTGGACGAATATTAACCGTCGTCATCGGATTGGTATCTTTTCCTTTTCGGAACAAGAAAGCGTCTTCGGCATAGCGCCCTTCATCAAAAGAACCCAGTTCCCAATAGCCATCATCATTATTATCTAGCAAAATCCTTAGCTTATAGTTTCCTGGTTTTAAGTTTTTAAAGGTGATTTGCTGATCTCTTGTATATTGTTGGTATTGGATTTCATTTTTATCACCCAACATTTGTATCCAAAAATAATGTTGTGGCACATTGCTAAGCGCCAACTTCAGAGAGCCGTAATTCTCGGGTTTTCCAATTTCAAAATCCAAGCGATACGATTTGTCAATGCTTTTATAATAGGACTTCACCGTTTCTTTTGGGATAGAAAGCTGATAGGTTTTCCCTGCTTTAAAATCCGAATTAATCTCTAAATCATAAATATTGGTTTTCGAAACTTTCGCGGTAAAACTCTGAGAAATACTATCCGATGTCAAAACCCAATTGTCCGTTACCATCTCGGAAACAGGGAAATTAGCGCGTACTTTATACGGATTATTCGGGGCAACAACTTTGTCGCCAATGCTGCCAAGTGTCATCTCTACTTTGGGATCGTATTTGTAATAAGCAGAGATTGAATCTGATTTAACAGTAGTTTTGGCAGCCAACTTTATATTGTCGCTTTTCTCAATTCCTATATTTTGTGAAACGGCGTCAAACCACACAAAAACCGAATCCGACTTGCGACGGTGCGTCACTTTAAAATCTTTAAGATTCTCCGATGCTGACGTCACCTCCACCTTATCTGGTTTGCCTTCGTATAGCAAGACAAGACCGCCTTGTGTTGGCTTGTATTCTTTGTATTTAACCTTCGGGACACTTGGGAAAAGTTTTAGCTTCATCCCAGAAATATTCGTTTTGTCCTCTATCGTAATATCATCTTTTGAGAAGGCAAACTTCTCTTTTCCGTTATCAAAAATAGAATTTTGATTTTGATCTTCGAAGGCTAAAATCTTATACTTCCCAGGCGACAGATAGTTAAGCTCAAAATAGCCATCTGGGTCAACATTGGTAATATAATAAGGCTTTTGGCGATAGTCCATAGAGTCTTTCACCTGATAAAGTCCGACAACATAATTAACGTCTTTACCATCCGCCTTTTTCTCGCCCAACGCATCTGTCAACTCGCCGCTGATGTAATAATCCTCAATCTCTGGCCCTGTGGAGAATGCGAAATTAAAATACGGCAATGTGTTGGCTTCATTAAGATCGGTAATTGCATTTCCAAAGTTGAAGTTATAGGTTGTATTCGCTTTCAGGGTATCTTCCCACTGGATCAATAGGAATTTGGTCCCGAGGTTTGCCGGCAAGATCTTTTTTATTTTAGTAATGGGTGGCGAGATAATTAGGTTTTTGTTAATCTCTTTCAGCTTGATATATTCATCAAAATCGATGCGCAATTCTTTGGTTGTTGTGGGCACATTGACACGCGTTGTATCAATATTACTTGACAACATTTTTGGCGGAATGCTATCTTTGGCACCACCAATTGGCGAACCAACGCGCGCGCAAGAATACACCAACAAACTTATGATTACTAGAAAAAGAAACTTCTTCATTTTTGGATTCATAGTGCAAAAATAGAAAAACTAAAATTTGTAATGCTTTTTTTATTAGTTTTATTAAATCAAAACACAATTTTAAAAATTTATATTATGCCAGTAAAGTACAATGTGATTGAGCGTAAGAACCTGCAAGATCCGCAGGCCGCTCCAAAATTCTATGCAAGCGCCAAAGCCGATGGGGAAGTTAACCTAAAAAGCCTTTCTAAAGAAATCGCAGGTGGCTCCACCACGGTATCCGACACCGATGTTTTAGCAGTGCTCAATGACCTTATAAAAACAGTAAGCCGTCATCTTGCAGATGGTAAGATCGTAAGCTCGGCGACTTCGGTAACTTCCAGATCTCCATCTCTAGCGAGGGTGCAACCACTGCTGCCAAAGCGACCTCGGCACTGATCCGATCAAACAAAATCCTCTTTCGTCCAGGGGTTGACCTGCGCGATATGCTAAGCACTGTAAAGTACGAGAAATACAACAAGTAGAAAGACCAGCCAACGTGTGCGCATCGGACATCTCGTCTGTGCGCACGCGTCTCTCATCCTATGCGCATCCGTCAATCGTCGGATGCGCATCCGTTTTGTAGCCTGTGCTTATCGATGTTTAGGAATGTTTATCATTTTTTTTCTATTCCGAATAATGACTGGCATTAACATTTGCAGAATCGGCGTTTCCAGCATTAGCTTTACCACCGTTTAAGACTTTATTAAGCTTCTCAACCTCAAACGGAAAAGGCTCAAACAAACCCGACAAAGCCATCGCCGAATAGACTCTTTGCGAATACTTATTCCCCAAAGCCACAATGGTGACTTTTGATTTTAAAAGATGTACAAACACGGTGTTGGAGCCATGCCACCATCCGTTATGGTAGGTCAACTTCTCGCCATTATCAAAAACCTTCATACGAAAACCTAGTCCATAATTGTTAACGCCTGCCTTTTCGTTGCTGTAAGGTTCGAAGATTTTAGCTTTAAGTTCAGGTTTCAAAAAGTCATCGGAAAACATCGCCGTTGAGAATTTCAGTAAATCTCTTGGCGTGGTGTAAACGTTTTTGTCCCCATATATCAAGTCGAGATTATCCAAAGGATAGAGCCTATTCTGCCCATTATAAAAGGATTGCGCCGCGGTGGGAATATCTTTTTCCTGAAAAATAAAAGAATGGTCCATCCCCAAAGCTTTGAACAATATCTCTTGCATGGCTTCTGGAAATGGCGTTGCAGTAACTTTTTCAACAATCAAAGCCAATAGTGCAAAATTGGTATTGCAATACATAAAACCCGTATTGCTAGGGCGCGCCAGTTCTGGCTTGTCGCGTTCCAAAATATTAAGAACATCTTGGTTGGTGATAAATGCCTTGTCCAGTTCGGCAGGTTTTGGTTTTATCGACTGGTCAAAATGCTCGTATTTGGGAAGGCCACTGCGTTGGGACAACAGACTGAAAACTGTAATATTGGGGTAAGGGAATTTTGGAAAAAACTTGGTTAAATCGTCTTCTAGACTTAGTTTTCCCGCTTCTACCAGTTTGAGAACCGCCATCGCAGTCATCGTCTTACTAACCGATGCAACATGTAGTGGCGTATCTTTATCAATAGGCATTTGGCTATTTTCTCTACCAAAACCTCGGTATTTCTCAACAAGAATATCGTCGCCTTTCGCCACAAGAAAGCTTCCGCTGAGATTGCCCCGTTCCCAAACCATGTCGTAATAATTATTGATTTGTGAGAGGATTTGCGCTTTGTTATCAAGCTGTCGGTCTGCGTCGGAGAAAACCTTGTCGAGTTTTACATTAGAATAATTGGGTAATTTACTTTGATAGTCTGACTTTTCTGTTTTTGAATCGTCTTTTTTACAATTAAAAAGTGACAGCAAAGTCACCAACAACAACACAAGACTCGATTTCTTCATCTTCTTAACATTCATAGGAAAAGGCTAAATTATGAATTGTTAAAACAATTGAGGTAAGCTAAAATGTTATATTATGTTAAAATATAGATTTGAAAAGTCTTTTAAAAGTCTTGCAAAATTTTATCCACGATAAATTGTGCAAGCTTTTCTTTGCTTTGATGTGTCCACCCCGCGATGTGTGGCGTGACAATAACTTGATCTGAATGGAGTAAGTAGTTTAAATCTTCATTATCAACTTCTAGATTTTCAAAAGAAGATTTTTCGTATTCTAAAACATCCAAAGCGGCAGCCTTTATTTTTCCAGATTTCAGCGCTTGCACCAAAGCCGAAGTTTTAACATTTTTGCCACGCGCGGTATTCACCAAATAAAAAGCCTTCGTCATATTATTGATAAAAACCTCATCTATCATATAATGGGTCAATTCGGTTTCTGGAACATGGAGGCTGATAATATCTGCTTGCTTTTGCAATTCTTCCAAATCAACTTGCGTTGCAAACTCGTCTGACAAATTGGGCAAAATATCATAAAAGATAATCTTAACGCCGAAACCCGAAAGCCGTTTGGCTGTGGCTTTTCCCATATTGCCGTAACCTATTATTCCGAAAGTCTTGCCCAGCAACTCATCGCCACGATTTTCTTCGCGAAGCCAAATGCCATTTTTAACTTCCTGAGAAGCTATGAAAAGACGATTCATCAACAACAGAAGCATTCCCAAAACATGTTCGGCAACCGAATCGCGATTGCCCTCTGGCGAATTGATGAGTTTAATGTTTAAATCTTTAGCCGTTTCGATATCGATATTTTCCATCCCAGCGCCTACTCTAGCAATGAATTTCAGCTTCTTGGCTGCTTTTAAAAACGTGGCGTCTACAGGAATTCTGCTTCTAATAATAACGCCATCGTATTGATGAATTTTAGCAACAACCTCATCATAACTCGATTGGTAATCTTCTTCCAGAACAAAGTGTTTTGCTAATAGCTGTTCTTCTATTAAGGGATGATTTTTGTCTAATAATAATATTCTTGGCTTCATGATGTCTTCTTTTATAATGATAAAAAAACGGAAGATAAATCTCCCGTTGTATTATATTTCTCCAGCGAATAATTTTTTAAGTTCTACAGAATCTGTAGCTTTCATTCTTCCCGAAAGGATCAATGACAATTCTTTTCGGCGAAGCGCAGCATCGAATCGTTTCACCTCTTCTTCGGTCTCTGGCTCCAAAGCGGGAATCGGCACAGGCTTGTTAAACTCGTCTACCGCCACGAAGGTGTAAATCCCTTCGTTAGTATGGATTTTTTTCTGGTTAATAGGATCATCCAACCACACATCCACATAAATCTCCATAGAGGTTGAAAAAGCGCGACTCACTTTCGACTCCAAAACCACAATACCCCCTTCGGGTATAGGATGATTGAAAGATACATGATTAACCGAAGCTGTTACCACACGTCTTTCGCAATGACGCGCTGCCGATATTGACGCACATCTGTCCATTTTGGAAAGCAATTCTCCTCCAAACAGATTTCTCAAAGAATTGGTTTCGTTGGGTAAAACGATATTGGTCATCACCGTAAGTGATTCTGATGCTTTTTTTGATTTTTGCATAAATTATTTACTTTTATTGTTTGGAAGATAATTCAAAGAATCTTTTTTAATACTGTCTTTAGCACGCACGTTTGTTGAATCTATAACAGCGGGTTTTGCAGATTTTTTTTCAATTTTAGAAAGTTCGAGGCTTTCAAAAGAGGCTTTCCCAAATATTTTTTCTTTTTGCGTCGCTGCAAAGTACAATATCCCAGCGACAGGCATTAAAACCAGAAAAGCCCACAATATGGATTTATTATATTTATAATCTTCTTCCGCTACTTGCATTAGCTGAGGAGAGCCTGCGCCTACTCTGGGTACAATGATTTCTTCAAAACCATAAAAATCGTCACCAGCAACTTGAGGATTGGCAACAAAATCTATTTTGCCTGCAAAGTTGGTCCATTTCCCAACACCAGAAATTTCGTAAATTCCTTTTTCTAAAAGATCTTTAAGAATTTGTGATGACAAATCATTGAAAGCATTACTCGCTTTTTGCCCTCGATCAAGATTAAAAACCAATTCTTTTTTCGGAGGCAGAATCTTATCATTCTGAACATCCAATTCAGCGTGTTTTTTAACAAGCGAAAGTGAGCCCAATCCTGCCAATTCGAGTTTTTCCTGAGTATTAAGAACCTGTAAAATTTGCTGTGTAATGTCCATAATTTGCAAATTTATGATTTTATAATAGGATGGCAAATTAATTATTAATTTATAAAAAACAAAAACACCCCAATAATGAGATGTTTTATTGAAAAATTTAATTTGAGTAAGTTATCTGAACTTCACTGAAATACCGAACATAAAATTAAGACCTGCTTGTGCGTAATAATAAGGTGTGTCACCATAGACAAAACCATTGTTAATATACTTTTGATTGAATAGATTATTCACCAAAAGCTTTAAGTCAACACTTGTGCATGGCAGTTCAAAAGAATATTTCGCATTAAAATCTGTAAGAAAATAATCTTTTAACCTAAAGTTCTCGTTTTGTGTATTATCCAAATATTGTTTGCCTACATATTGATTGATAAGACCAACAGTAAAGGCTTTGGAAAGATCATAAGACAATCCTAAATTTGCAATAACCGAAGGCGAAAAAGATGTATCGGCATCTTTAATCACAACAACCGAATCATCTTTTGTCGCATTCACTTCTTGGATTATATTTTTACTTAAAGTTAAATTAGCATTCATTCGGAAATCTTTTGTAAGATTCGCTAAAGCGCCTAATTCTACACCTGCACGGTAACTTTTATCGACATTTTGACGAACAAAATCACCAACATCATTAATAACGCCCGACAAAACCAATTGATCTTTGTATTGCATATAATATAGGTTCGCGGTGAAGGACAACACCGATGAAAATTGTTTTTCTAATCCCAATTCCCAATCTTGTAGAAATTCATTTTTGGTATCTGGGTTGGCTTGCAGATCGTCACGATTGGGCTCTCGGTTAGCGATGGCATAGGACAAATACAACTTGCCACCATTAATTCTATAGTTAACGCCAGCTTTAGGATTAATAAAGGTCCATTTTTTATTTAAGTCAAAACCTTCGTCATCGCCTTGGTTAATTATTTTCGCATCATAAGTTACATTTCTTGCTTGCAAATCTCCGAACAACTCAAAGTCGCCAATACGATAAAGCGCTTTTACAAAACCTGAAATTTCATTTTTCAAGGTTCTGTTTCGGTAATATTCATGCTCATTAATTTGAGGAAAATACACGCCAGTAACATTTCCAAAATGCTTTCCAAAATACTGGTTCGCAACAACGCCAACGTTAAGATCGACATTGTCAAATTTACCATACAAAGTAGAAACTGCACCATAAAAATCGTTATCCAGCCATTTTTTTCTAATGAAGTCTGTACGCTTGACTTCTGCGGCATCAACGAAAAGATTCGGTAAATTATATTTTGAAAATTTAGCATCTTGTTTATAATTTTCGTAATAACCTTTTCCTTTTGTATAATGTAAAGTTGTTTCTAATTTCCAATGATTATTAAAGGCCTGCTCCCAAAGCAATTGATAATGGTTTTGACGATAATTATCAGTTTCGTTATCATAATATCCGACAATATTTTCCCAACTGGCATCATAGATTGCCCCAGAATAATTGAAACGTATATCCTTTTCGTAAGTCGCTTTGTCAACACCATTCCAAGCTTGGTAGGTTTTTTCTTTTCCCCCAAAAGCCATAAATCTGATTTTGATTTTATCTTCTTCAAATAAGGCTGTAAGATTATAAGAATTAAGGTCGGAAAAAGCACGGTCTATATAACCATCTGAGTGGATTTTGGTGTAGCGTCCCATCACAGACAATCTATTTTTCCAGAATTTTCCAGAGCCAACCTCAGCAGAATATTTGTAAGTATTAAAGGAGCCGTAACTGTTGTCGGTTTTTACATAAAACTCTTTTTCTGGATCTTTAGAAACAATGTTAACACTCGCACCAAAAGCCGCCGCCCCATTAGTAGAAGTGCCAACGCCACGCTGAATAACAATCTGCGAAGCCGAACTTGTCAAATCTGGAACGTTCACAAAAAACGTCCCTTGACTTTCCGAATCGTTGTAAGGAATCCCGTTCATCATTACATTAATACTCGTTCCGGCAACACCACGAATTCTAAAACCTGTATATCCAACGCCATTTCCAGCATCGGAAGTTGACATTACCGAAGTTTGATTTTTTAAAAGAATAGGTAAATCTTGTCCTAAATTACGACCATCAAGATCTTTCTGAACATTGATAATTTCTTTAGAAACTGGCAATTTCTTGAACACGCGAACTTGCTCTATTTCTTTGATTGTATCTTGTTTTGATTGTGCAAAAGCCAAAGCACCGATACTTAACGCTGATAAAAAAATAAATCCTTTCATTCTCAATATTATTATTTGGAATAAAAGGATGCACAAAACAGCCAAGCTGTTCGCTTAGTTCCCTTGGCAGCATTACCTGCCCAGGTTCTTAGGGTATAATCTCAGCCTTTTGGGCACCCCTTTTTCCGTTTTGCAAACTTATAAAAAATAAAATTAAATTCTTGGTAATTTTTCAATGAAAATTAAAATTTCATCGGGATTCTAAATTACAATCTAGAAAACGCCTCATGATAAAAGCTAGTATTCCTGACAATAAAGAATAAAATCAATATTACTAAATAAACTAAGATACTTTTAAACCCAAAAATTATTTGATAGCATTTTAAATATTTCATTTTCAAATCTCCAATTTGGAATACTAAAAACAGCACAAAAAACGGAATTGCAATAACAAATAAAGGATTAAGAATAAATGCTTTGTCTAGATTTCCATGTAAAACTTCATGAAAAGCCCGCTGACTCCCACAACCAGGACAATCATAACTGGTGACACTCTTGAAAGGACACATCAACGTCCATGATGATACTTTTGGATCTATAAAATAATAAGCCAAAATAACAGAGAATAGTAAAAACAAAAAAAACGATTTTAGTTTCATCATTTACGACTCTAAATCAGCGAACATTCGCCAAGAAATACACAACAATTTTTAAAACAAAAAAAATCCCAAGCCAATGACTATCAAAACATTAACAACACTATAGAAATATACAAATATGATCTTATTTTAAAACTACACGAATATAGTCCATAAAAAATATAAATTTCGTATTTTTGCGCAAATTTATTTTTAACTAAAATCTAAGTAAAAATGTAACTTTTGGTTTCGAGAAAATCAGAGGAAAAAGACTTCTAGTATTATGAGTATTTATACAGATTATATCCAAGAAATTGAAGAAAGAAAAGGTCAAGGTTTACACCCAAAGCCAATTGACGGCGCTGAATTAACAAGCGAAATCATCGCTCAAATTAAGGATGCTAACAACCCAAACAGAGAAGATTCTGTACAGTTTTTCATCTACAACACCCTTCCAGGAACTACTCCTGCAGCTGGTGTAAAAGCAAAATTTTTAAAAGAAATTATTTTAGGTGAAGCTGTAGTAGCTGAAATCACACCTACTTTTGCATTCGAGTTGTTATCTCACATGAAAGGTGGCCCATCTATCGCCGTTCTTTTGGATTTGGCTTTAGGAAATGACGAAGCGATTGCAAAACAAGCCGCTGATGTTTTGAAAACTCAAGTTTTCTTGTATGATGCTGATACAGCTCGTTTAGCTGATGCTTACAAAGCAGGAAACGCAATTGCTAAAGATATTTTAGAAAGTTATGCTAAAGCAGAATTCTTCACAAAACTTCCTGAAGTTGCAGAAGAAATTAAAGTGGTAACCTACATCGCCGCGGAAGGTGATATTTCTACGGATTTATTGTCTCCTGGTAACCAAGCGCACTCTCGTTCAGACAGAGAATTGCACGGTCAATGTATGATTACGCCAGAAGCTCAAGCTGAAATTAAAGCGTTACAAGCGCAACACCCTGATGCTTCTGTAATGTTAATCGCTGAAAAAGGTACAATGGGTGTTGGTTCTTCTCGTATGTCGGGTGTGAACAACGTTGCACTTTGGACAGGGAAACAAGCGTCGCCTTACGTTCCTTTCGTGAATATTGCTCCAATTGTTGCGGGAACTAACGGTATTTCTCCAATTTTCTTAACGACGGTGGATGTAACGGGAGGTATCGGAATCGATCTTCAAAACTGGGTAAAGAAAACAGACGAAAACGGAAATGTAGTTCGTAACGAAAATGGTGATGTGATTCTTGAACAAGCTTATTCTGTTGCTACAGGAACTGTTTTAACGATTAATACGAAATCAAAAAAATTATACAACGGAGAAGTAGAATTAAAAGATATTTCTAAATCTTTCACGCCTCAGAAATTAGAATTTATCAAAGCGGGCGGTTCTTACGCTATCGTTTTTGGTAAAAAAATCCAAACGTTTGCGGCTCAAACTTTAGGAATGGAAGCGCCTGTAGTTTTTGCTCCTTCTAAAGAGATATCAAATGAAGGTCAAGGTTTAACAGCAGTAGAGAAAATTTTCAACCGTAATGCAGTTGGGGTGACTCCAGGAAAAACGTTACATGCCGGATCTGACGTTCGTGTAAAAGTAAATATTGTAGGTTCACAAGATACCACTGGTTTAATGACCGCTCAAGAGTTAGAAGCAATGGCTGCTACAGTAATTGCTCCAACAGTTGATGGGGCGTATCAATCAGGATGTCACACGGCTTCAGTTTGGGATAAAAAAGCGCAAGCAAACATCCCTAAATTGATGAAATTTATGAATGATTTTGGTGTAATTACTGCTAGAGACCCGAAAGGCGTTTATCATTCAATGACGGACGTTATTCACAAAGTATTGAACGATATTACCATCGACGAATGGGCAATCATCATCGGTGGCGACTCGCATACAAGAATGTCTAAAGGCGTTGCTTTCGGAGCTGACTCTGGAACGGTAGCTTTGGCTTTGGCAACGGGTGAAGCTTCAATGCCAATTCCTGAATCTGTGAAAGTAACATTCAAAGGTGAAATGAAACCTTATATGGATTTCCGTGATGTGGTTCACGCTACGCAAGCTCAAATGCTGAAGCAATTTGATGGGGAAAACGTTTTCCAAGGTAGAATTATCGAGGTTCATATCGGAACTTTATTGGCGGACCAAGCCTTTACATTCACCGACTGGACTGCAGAAATGAAAGCGAAAGCTTCTATCTGTATTTCTCAAGACGATACTTTAATTCAATCTTTGGAAATTGCGAAATCGCGTATCCAAATCATGATTAATAAAGGAATGGATAACCACCATGCAGTTCTTCAAGGATTAATTGACAAAGCCAACAAACGTATCGAAGAAATTAAATCTGGTGCTAAACCAGCTCTTCAACCTGATGCAAATGCTAAATATTATGCTGAAGTTGTTGTAGATTTAGATATCATCAACGAACCTATGATTGCCGATCCAGACGTAAATAATGCTGATGTTTCTAAACGTTACACGCACGATACCATTAGAGACCTTACTTATTATGGCGGTGACAAAAAAGTAGATTTAGGTTTCGTAGGATCTTGTATGGTTCATAAAGACGACTTAAAAATCGTTTCTCAAATGTTGAAAAACGTAGAAAAAGCAAACGGAAAAGTAGAATTCAAAGCTCCGCTAGTGGTTGCTGCCCCTACTTACAACATCATCGACGAATTAAAAGCGGAAGGTGATTGGGAAATGTTGCAAAAATATTCAGGTTTCGAATTTAATGACGACGCTCCAAAAGGTGCTGCTCGTACAGAATACGAAAACATCATGTACCTAGAGCGTCCTGGTTGCAACCTTTGTATGGGTAACCAAGAAAAAGCAGAAAAAGGTGACACCGTGATGGCTACTTCTACGCGTCTTTTCCAAGGTCGTGTGGTAGAAGATAAAGCCGACAAAAAAGGTGAATCTTTATTGGCTTCTACTCCAGTGGTTGTTCTTTCTGCTATTTTAGGTAGAATTCCGAACATTGAAGAGTACCAAGATGCTGTTGAAGGTATTAACTTAACGAAATTCACTCCTATTTCTTGTCACTAAGAAATTAGCGAACATCATAACAAAAGGCTGTCCATTTTCGGATAGCCTTTTCTTTACTAGGAATTTGGCTTCAATAGATGTTTGTAACGACTTTGAAATTTGTAGTTTTATGCTTTTGAAAGGAAAGCAATTTTCTTATATGCCAAAGTGTATAAAGAACAAGTAAATGATTGAAAAGTTAATTTCACAAGCAAAACATAAAGAAGATCAATGGTATTCAAACAAAGCCGTGTTTGCATTGCCAGATTGGTTCACTTTAACATCCGAACCTGAATTGATTGCTTTGTTGCCAGTTCATGGTACAATTGGATTAGATATTATTAAGCAAAGAGTAGATTTTCAAGTTGATTTTGATGACAAAAATTCTATTCAGCAATACGCTAGATTTTTAGAATCGCAAATGAACAAAGAACTTTCGATTGAAGGTTATGTTTTGTTCTACAATAAAAATGTTTTAGGTAAAAAAGATCCAGACTTCAAGTTCGATTTATCGCCTTCTCAGGAATTGGAAATCAAACAATATAATGTACAGCGAAACAAATTAGATATAACTGTAGCGTATTTTGATAGTGATTCTAATTTAGTGGAATCATTAGTGAAATAATTTTATATTATTAATAGTAGGAAACCTAAATAAAAGAATGTATGTTTAATTTTTTTAAATTAAGCATTATCCAAAATTCCCATCATCGAAATACAAACTTTCTAATTTGTTAACACGCTAAAGGCACGAAATTTCCATCCAAATAGCAAGGCTGAATTCGTTAAAGAACCTATCTTCTTATTTATTTTAATTCTAAAGAAAAAAATAAGTAATTCTCTGATCGAAAATAATTTGTAAATTGTATAGCCTTTTTTAAATACTATTAATATTAAAAAATTAAGATATGATTTTTGACCTTGATATGATCAAAAAAGTGTACGACCGTTACCCTGAAAGAATCGCAAAAGCGAGAGAAATTGTGGGAAAACCCTTGACACTTTCAGAAAAAATTCTTTACACGCACCTTTGGGAAGGTAACGCGACACAAGCTTACGAAAGAGGAAATTCTTATGTAGATTTCGCTCCAGACAGAGTAGCGATGCAAGATGCAACCGCGCAGATGGCTTTATTACAGTTTATGCAAGCTGGAAAATCTAAAGTTGCCGTTCCTTCAACAGCGCATGCGGATCACTTGATTCAGGCGAGAGTGGGTGCAGAAGCAGATTTGCAAGAAGGAATTAACAAAAACTCTGAGGTTTTCAACTTTTTGAGTTCTGTTTGTGATAAATACGGAATCGGTTTCTGGAAACCAGGTGCAGGAATTATTCACCAAGTGGTTTTAGAAAATTACGCTTTCCCAGGCGGAATGATGATTGGTACCGACTCTCACACCGTAAACGCAGGTGGCTTAGGAATGGTGGCGATTGGTGTTGGTGGCGCCGATGCCGTTGACGTAATGGCTGGAATGGCTTGGGAATTGAAAATGCCAAAATTGATTGGTGTTAAATTGACCGGAAAAATGTCGGGATGGACCTCCGCTAAAGACGTTATTCTAAAAGTAGCTGGAATTCTTACTGTAAAAGGAGGAACAGGCTGCATCGTGGAATATTTTGGAGAAGGTGCACAATCTCTTTCTGCAACAGGAAAAGGAACAATTTGTAACATGGGGGCGGAAATTGGTGCGACCACTTCTACTTTCGGGTATGATGATTCCATGAGAAGATACCTTTCTGCAACGGGAAGACAAGATATTGTGGATGCCGCCGATAAAATCGCTGAACATTTAACAGGTGATGCTGAAGTGTACGCCAATCCAGAGCAATATTTTGATCAAGTGATTGAAATTGATCTTTCTACGCTTTCTCCACATTTAAATGGACCTTTCACTCCAGATTTAGCAACGCCTGTGGCTGAATTCAGAGCAAAAGCGGAAGCAAACGGATGGCCTTTAGAAGTAGAATGGGCACTAATTGGTTCTTGTACCAATTCTTCGTACGAAGATTTATCTAGAGCTGCTTCCATCGTTGAAGATGCCGTAGCGAAAGGAGTAAAACCAAAAGCCATATTAGGAATCAACCCAGGTTCTGAGCAAGTGAAATTCACAGCGGAAAGAGATGGTTTCTTAGATTCATTCAGAAAATTTGAAAATGCAAGAATTTTCACCAACGCTTGTGGGCCTTGTATTGGACAATGGGACAGAGAAGGCGCGGACAAAGGTGAGAAAAACTCTATTATCCATTCTTTCAATAGAAACTTCGCAAAAAGAGCCGACGGAAATCCAAATACCCATGCTTTCGTAGCTTCTCCAGAAATGGTAGCTGCTGTCGCAATTTCGGGACGTTTAGATTTCAATCCAATTACCGATACTTTAACCAACGAAGCTGGCGAGCAAGTAAAATTAAATGAACCTAATGGTTCTGAACTTCCAGCTAAAGGTTTCGCGGTGGACGATAATGGTTACCAAGCGCCTTCCGCAGATGGTTCTAGCGTTCAGGTGGTGGTAAGTCCAACTTCGGACAGACTTCAATTATTGGAAGAATTTCCAGCTTGGGACGGTAAAAATATTACCGGAGCTAAAGTTTTAATTAAAGCCTTCGGAAAATGTACAACCGACCATATTTCTATGGCGGGTCCATGGTTGAAATACAGAGGTCACTTGGATAATATTTCAAACAATATGTTGATTGGAGCGGTGAACGCTTACAACATGGAAACCAACAAAGTGAAAAATGAATTGACGGGTCAATACGACGAAGTTCCAAAAGTAGCAAGAGCTTACAAAGCGGCTCAAGTTCCTTCTATTGTTGTTGGTGACGAAAATTACGGTGAGGGTTCTTCAAGAGAACACGCTGCCATGGAGCCAAGACATTTAGGTGTGAAAGCCGTTTTGGTAAAATCTTTTGCACGTATCCACGAGACGAATTTGAAAAAACAAGGAATGCTTGGCTTAACTTTCGCTGACAAGTCGGATTACGACAAAATCCGTGAAGATGATGTGGTGAATTTCTTAGACCTTGATCAATTTGCTCCAGGAAAACAATTGACTTTAGAATTTGTTCATAACGACGGGACAAAAGACACCGTTATTGCAAACCACACTTACAACGAGCAACAAATTGATTGGTTTAAAGCAGGTTCTGCTCTTAACTTAATTAAGCAACAAGAAAACTAAACTTCCTTTGCTTTAAATATTAAAACCGCTTCCTTTGGAGCGGTTTTTTTGATAGATTTTTCATCCTTTTTTTATACAATTGTAACAAACTTAAAAAAAAATAGTCTTATTATTTAGATTAGAATTTATGAATAAAAAAATTATTTTCGCAGCAAGTTTGGTTTTGAGTTTTCAAATAGGATTTGCACAGCAAACAAAAACAGAAATTTCTAAAGAAAAACAAATAGAAGCGGTAACAATTACAAAAACTAAAAAAGCCGTTGAACAAAAAGCAGACAGAACGATTTTTGATTTCTCGGAACAAGCCAATCTTAATTCTGGTTCTTCATTGGAAGGAATTAAAAAACTTCCAGGAATGGTGGTTACGGATATTGCTGGAATGATGTATCAAGGAAAACCCCTCCAAGTCTATATGGACGGCAGACCGATGAATATTTCCACCAACGATCTTACTGCTTTTTTGGAAGGAATGCCCGCTTCGGCAATAGATAGAATTGAAGTCATAACACAACCTGGCGCAGAATTTCCCGCCACTTCTGGAGGTGCTATTTTAAATATCATAACTTCTAAATCAGCAAAAAATTATCTTACAGCAACCTATTCTGGAGGTTATCGTTTTTCTGATTATGATAAATTTAGAAATCGTTTTAACAATAGTATCGTTTTAAACTCACGAAATAAATGGTTCGGGTGGCAGTTTAGTGCTGGTCAAACTTATGCAGAAGCCTTTAGCAGCAACGAAATGGATGATTTATCAAAAGGTTTTGCAGATAAATATTCGAGAGGATATTTCGCAAAAAGTGCCATGACTTTTGATATTGGAAAAGACAGATTATTACTGAACTACGATTATAACACCTCAAACAACGATACTTACAACAATTCGGACGGAACTGCACAATTTGAAACACCAATTGGTTCTGGCAATTTTGTGGTTGCAGATTATTTAAATCTTGGAAAAGGTAAAACCAAAAGCGACAGAAACGAAATTACAGCTACTTACCAAAAACGTTTTGATGACAAAAACCAAAAGTTAGACATCAAAATGAATTACTCTAACTTCCAATCAAAATTTGATCAAAAAGGCGATAATTTTGTCAACTTCCCTTTGGGTTCAATCCAAACAAATACCGACTTTAACAATGCTTCTAATCAAGACTTTTATAATCTTCGTGTAGATTATTCCCAGCCGATAAAACTTCTTGATGAAGGGAAATTTAGTTTTGGTGGTTTATATGAAAAAGTGAATTTTACAACTGACTTTATGGGAATCCAAAATTTAGAGTACCAAAGACAGACCACTTCCACTTATGCAGAATTGAATGCTAAATTGAAAAAATTCAGTTTTATTGCAGGTTTGAGAGCTGAAGATTATGATATTTCTGGTCAATCTCTGAATGTGGCTCAAAACACTTGGGACGATTTAACGGCTTTCAAAAAATTTGAATTATTTCCAAATGCGAGTATTCAATATGATTTTGCAAGATCTTTATATTTCAATTTAAACTACAACCGAAAAATAAGTTTGCCATCTACAGGTCAACTGAACCCCAATAACACAACTTTCCAAAATCCGAATGTCGACATTTCCGGAAACCCAAATGTTCAGCCAACCATTTATGACAATTTTGAAGCTAAATTAAGTGCTTTCGATTATGCTTTTATAAGTTATAACGTGAGCAAAGTGGACAATCAGGTGATGATGTATGTGGAACGCGACGGTTACAATATTTCGCAGACCAATGTTAACATTAATAGTTTAACACAGCATAGTTTCAACGTTGGTTTACCTGTTCCTTTAATGATTTTCAGTAAGCCTTTTAGCGAAATCATGAAGTTTAATTTTAATCCTGATAAAATTAACTTTTTGTATCTGTACGCAGGATATCAGTTCCAGGATATTAAAGAAATTGCAGACAAAAAAGGCATGTGGTTTTTTAATGTAACAGGGCAGTTTATTTTACCATATCAAATAAAATTCTCACCTACATTTAGCTATTCCACCAAAGGAAATTATTATTTCTTCCAAGCGACTCAACCTATTATGAATCGTGTTGATTTGAATTTTAGTAAGAAATTTAATAAAGACAGAATTACGCTAAGTCTCTTTGCAAATGATATTTTCAAAAGCAGTAGAATGAATTTCAAAACCGTGAACACGCCATCGCCAATCTACCTTAACAACCGTTGGGATAGTCGCCAGTTTGGATTCTCTATTAATTATAAAATTCCGACCAAGAATAAATTAGCCAAAGAAGACCCGAATATGCTGAAAAACGACATTCCAAAAGATGACAATGGCGGATTAATGAACACAAAATAACGACTCAAATTACATTTATATTAACAAGAAAGGCATTCAGAAAATTTTTGAATGCCTTTTGTTTATAATGTTTCGCAGGCTTGCCAAACTTTGTCATTTTTGGGAAGTGGCGCTACAATTTCAATCTCTTCTTTCGTTACGGGATGTATAAAATTTAGTTTTCTAGCATGAAGCGATATTCCTCCATCGGGATTGGATCTTGGCGCACCGTATTTTAAATCGCCTTTAATCGGAATTCCAATTTTTGAAAGTTGTGCCCGAATTTGATGATGACGACCTGTTTCCAAATCGATTTCCAATAATTGATAATTGTCCAGAACTTTAATAATAGTATAAGTCAGAATCGCTTCTTTGGCACCTTCTGTCACTTTAGGAAAAACGATAGCTTTATTATTTTTCTCGTTTTTCTTTAAATAATGAACCAATTTTTGAGAAGTGGGAATCATCTCCTTTGCCACCAAAGCCCAATAGGTCTTTTTAATCTCGCGGTTTTTCACCATTTGCGTCAAACGAGAAAGTGCTTTTGAAGTTTTCGCATAAATCACCAAACCAGAAGTAGGTCTATCAATACGATGAACCAAACCTAGGAAAACATTTCCTGGTTTAGCCTCTCTTATTTTGATAAAATCTTTTATTAATTCTAGCAAAGATTCATCACCTGTTTTATCTCCTTGAACAAGCTGACCCGCTTTTTTGTTAATAACGATAATATGATTGTCTTCAAAAACAATTTGTTCAGAAGAAAATTTTTGATCCGCCATTTTTAATTTACGCTTCTATTTCTTCCAAACAAAGACATGATAACTCCCGCAACTAATCCAATAGTTTTAATACCAGCAAGTCTTGTTTCAGTTGGTAAAAAAACACCAACAATACAAAGTCCTGCTGCGATATACATAGGGATTTTGAATCTTTGATTTGCTAAAGTTGGTGCTTGTAACGCGAAACTTGCACCTACTAAAATGTAAAATAACTTATTGTAAATAAAATTATTAATCTCTGGTGAAAATGGCTGAATCCAACCAACTAATAAACAAGCTAAAGCGGCAAAAGATACACCTGCCTGTATGGCCATTAAATTTTTCATATATTTTTATATTTGCTAAAAACTACACGCTACATTAAAAAAAATGATAGTCATTAAAAAACTATCATTTTTAAAATATGCTTTAAAAATCGGAATTCTATACAATTCCCTATTATATTTTAATATCTGGAAAGTTTAATAACTTTCTGATTCATTTGGAAAATCGGCAGACTTTACATCCTTAACATATTGCGAAACTGCGCCTGTAATTTCGGTATACAAATCCAAATATCTTCTTAAGAACTTTGGCGAAAAGCCTTTGTTCATACCTACCATATCGTGATATACCAAAACTTGTCCATCGCAATTAACACCTGCGCCAATCCCAATTGTCGGGATAGAAATAGCTTCTGTAACTTTTTTAGCCAAATCTGCAGGAATTTTCTCTAAAACCAATGCAAAACAGCCTAATTCTTCCACCAATTTGGCGTCAGCAATTAATTTTTCAGCCTCAGCATCTTCTTTAGCACGAACTTTATAAGTCCCGAACTGATAGATAGATTGCGGTGTTAAGCCCAAGTGCGCCATTACAGGAATTCCAGCATTTACAATTTTCTTAAGGGAATCTTCAATTTCCTTTCCTCCTTCAATTTTCACGGCGTGGGCTCCTCCTTCTTTCATCATTCTTACCGCAGATTCCAACGCTTTTTCGGGATTACTTTGGTAAGTTCCAAAGGGTAAATCCGCAACTACTAAAGCCCTATCCACTCCTCGAACGACACATTGTGTGTGATAAATCATTTGATCTAATGTAATAGGAAGTGTCGTCTCAAAACCCGCCATAACATTGGCTGCAGAATCTCCAACCAAAATAGCATCCACTCCTCCTGCGTCTACCATTTTAGCCGTTGTAAAATCGTAAGCTGTAATCATCGAGATTTTATCCTTGTCAAATTTCATTTTGCGAAGGCTCTCGGTGGTTACTTTTTTTATTTCAGAATGTACAGACATTTTCTTGATTGATAAATTATTATTTAATAATGATAAGCAATGAAATCATTATTGTTATATTACTTCTATATCACAACGTGACCTAACTTGATAAGTCTTTCGTGGTTGATGATTTTTATATTTCTACCTTCCACCAGAATAAGTTCATCTTGTTTAAATTCAGAAATCAAACGGATAGCGCTTTCTGTAGCAGTCCCGATAAGATTTGCAATCTCTTCACGGGTCAGCGAAATATTAATAAAACCTTCTGGATCTGTTCCTAATTTTTGTTCTAGTAAAATAAGAATTTCGGCTAATCTTTCACGAACAGTTTTTTGAGCCAAAAAAGTAACTGTATTGGATGACTCTCCTAGTTCGAAAGCTATTTTTTGCAACATTGCATAAGATAACTTCGCATCAACTTCTAATAAGTGAATGAAAAAATCGGCTGGCAAAAAAGTGACTTTCAAAGGCGTCATGGCTTCTGCTTTAGCTTGGAAGTTTTCCCCACACAAGAGTGATCTATAACCAATAAGATCGCCTTCTTTACAGAATCGGAGGATTTGATCCTTTCCGTAAACTCCAGATTTTGAAAGCTTTGCAGTTCCTTCTTTAATAAAATAGACGCCTTGTGGAGCTTCTCCATCCTCGAAAACGGTTTCGCCTTTTGCGAATTCCAAATCTTTAAGTTCGGCTACTAATTTTTCATAATCTTCCGAACTTAAACTATTTCTAAAAGACTCTCTGTTAAAGGCTTGGATAAAGTTTTGCTCGATAAGTTGCTGTTGTTCAAGTGACATACGAATGACATTTATCAGCAAAAATAAGACATTCTACCTCTAAAAGCAAAGTTTTTTGACGTAATTTTGTAAGCTAAAACAATCATGCCACATGTCAGAAAATTGCTTTCACTGCGGTCAGCCTATTGAAAAAGAGCGCATTGAGTTTGATGAAAAATTATTCTGTTGCAATGGTTGTCAGTCCGTTTACGAAATCCTAAACCTACATAATCTTGGTAACTTTTATGAGTTTAATAAAAGTTCGGGGATACGACCAAATAGCGACGACCAGACGCAATTCGATTATTTGGATGCCGAAGATGTCTTCAACAAAATTGTTGATTTCCATGAAGGTGGGACAACTTTGGTCACTTTCAAAATTCCAGTTATACATTGTTCGTCTTGTATTTGGCTTTTAGAAAGTCTTAACACAATTAATCCGAAAATAAAATACTCGCAAGTTAATTTCACTCGAAAAACCGTACAAATCGCGTACAAAAGTGAAGAATTAAAACTGAGTGAACTCGCTCGATTTTTAACAAGCTTCGGCTACAAACCTGTTATTAATTTAGAAACAGCGGATAAAAAAAAGGAAACTCTTGACAAAAGTTTACTCGTAAAGTTAGCGATTGCAGGATTTGCTTTTGGAAACAGCATGTTTTTAAGCTTCCCAGAATACATCGGCGGCAACGATGTCTGGATGGAAAGTTACAAGCATCTTTTCAGAATTATGTTATTAATCTTAGCGACACCTGTGGTATTTTATTCCGCGCAAGATTATTACAAATCTGCTTGGTATGGCTTAAAAAACAAAATTATCAACATCGACGTTCCTATTGTTATTGGAATCATCATGCTGTACGGACGATCCATTTACGAAATCGCAACAGACTATGGTCCAGGGTATTTCGATACGCTTTGCGGACTGCTTTTCTTCATGCTTTTAGGAAAAACCTTCCAGAAAAGAACTTACAATACTTTATCATACGACCGCGATTATAAATCTTTTTACCCAATTGCGGTTACCAAAATAGACTTCAACGGAAAACAAGAAAACATTCTCTTGTCCGACCTAAAAGTGGGCGACAGAATTATGGTAAGAAATCAGGAAATTATCCCTGTCGATTCTATCCTAATAAAAGGGGAAGCCAATATTGACAACAGTTTCATAACAGGAGAGGCTGCTTTAGTTTCCAAAAAAGCGGGCGACAAGATTTTTGCTGGAGGGAAACAAAGCGGACCAATATTGGAGCTGGAAGTTATTAAAAACGTGGACCAAAGTTATCTTACTCAACTTTGGAACAAAGAAGCGTTCAAAAAAACAGAAACAGGGCTCGATACCATAACCAACAAAATTAGTAAGTACTTTACTATTGTTATACTAAGTATTACTGCCATCTCTGCCATCTATTGGTCGCAAGAGAATTTCGAAAAAATGTTCCAAGTGGTTGCGGCCATATTAATTATCGCTTGCCCTTGTGCCTTGGCTCTTTCGGCACCATTTACCTTTGGACATGTGATGCGAATTTTGGGAAGAAACAAATTCTACGTCAAAGACACTTTAACCATCGAAAAACTAGCTAAAATTGACAGCTTGGTATTTGACAAAACAGGAACTATTACCGAAAGTAAAAAATCAAATATCAACTATCATGGTGATACGATTTCTGAATTTGATTTAAGAAATATTAAAAGTTTACTTAAAAACTCAAACCACCCATTGTCCAAATCTTTATACGATTTCATTGAAATTGAGGACGATTATTTCCCTGTCGAAAACTTTGTGGAGATTTCAGGAAAAGGCTATTCGGCAAATGTGCGTGGTAAGATTTACAAAATAGGATCAGCCAATTTCACAGGACAACAATCTGGCAATTTGGAAACCGCAGTTTTCATCCAAGCTGGTAATGATTATTTAGGAAAATACACTTTTAAAAACGAGTATCGAAAAGATTTAAAACAACTTTTTTATAGTTTAAAATCCTACGAAATCAGCATTTTAAGCGGCGACAATTCTTCGGAAGAACAACAACTGAAAGCGATGATCCCAAATGTTAAAGAAATGCGTTTTAACCAAAGTCCAGAAGATAAACTGGAATTCATCCAACAGCTTCAAAACCAGCATCATAAAGTCGCTATGCTCGGTGATGGATTGAACGATGCCGGCGCCTTGAAACAAAGCAATGTAGGCATCGCAATCGCTGACGACACCAACGCCTTCACACCATCATCTGATGTGATTATGGACGGTGGAAAAATCCCAGAATTTGATAAATACTTAAAATTCTCAAAAGACGCTATAAGTATTGTAAAATTAACATTTGCAATCAGTTTATTCTATAATGTTATTGGGGTTAGCTTTGCGGTTATGGGGAAAGTTTCGCCTTTATTTGCGGCCATTATTATGCCTATCAGCTCTATAAGCGTTGTGGCTTTCACCACCTTGTCAACATGGTACCGTAGTACAAAGTATTTCAAGCTATTACGTAAATAAAAACTATTTAGATAAATTATAAATTAATTAAAATAAAATCATTCTGACCAAAGTCATTAATTTTAACTAAATTTGGGAACTTTATTTAGTTTAAATTTGTCTCACATATGGAGATTCTATATTTAATGATTATATGCAGCGTTTCTCTGGCTGTAGTTTTCTTAATAATCTTTATTATTGGGGCTAGAAAAGGACATTTTGAAGACGATGAAAGCCCTGCGGTTCGGATCCTGATGGATGACGAAATAAAAGATGAGACATTGGAATCTGAAGAAAAAGAAAGAAAAGATAATAGTGATTTGTAGATATGGAAACACAAAAGTTTAGTTATGACAATAGTATCGTAAAAGCTTTTTTGATTGCAACTGTAGTTTTTGGCTTGGTTGGATTCTTACTTGGGCTTACTGCGGCACTAATGCTTTTTTATCCGGAACTTCCTGAATATTTCTTAGGAACGGACGACCCGACAATTGCCAGTCTTAAGAGTGGGGATATGCAGGGATTAATCAACTCACATGGGGCATTTGGTTTCGGAAGAATCAGAATGTTGCACACTAGTGCTGTGATTTTCGCGTTCGTATGTAACAGCTTCTTTGCTGGGGCATATTACTCGATGCAACGACTTCTAAAAACAAGAATGTGGAGCGACACGTTGTCATGGATCCACTTCTGGGGATGGCAGATTATGATCGTCTCTGTAGTCATCACATTCCTTATGGGTATTAACACTTCTAAAGAATATGCCGAGCACGAATGGCCTATTGACATTTTAATTACGGTAATCTGGGTGATTTTCGGTATTAACATGTTCGGGACAATCGCCAAGAGAAGAGTTAGACACTTGTATGTTGCTATTTGGTTCTACCTGGGTACATGGGTTGCCATTGCAATGTTGCACATCTTCAACAACCTTGAGGTTCCTTTAACAATGTGGAAGTCTTATTCTATCTATTCTGGTGTTAAAGATGCATTAGTACAATGGTGGTATGGTCACAATGCTGTGGCTTTCGTATTAACAACGCCTGTATTAGGTTTGATGTATTACTTCTTACCTAAAGCAGCAGAAAGACCAGTATTCTCATACAAACTTTCAATTATCCACTTTTGGTCATTAATTTTTGTATATATCTGGGCAGGCCCTCACCATTTACAATATACATCTTTACCAGCATGGGCACAGGCCGTAGGAACAGGTTTCTCAATCATGCTAATCGCACCCTCTTGGGGTGGTATGCTTAATGGTCTATTGACATTAAGAGGAGCTTGGGATAAAGTAAGAGAAAATCCAATTCTTAAATTCTTCGTAGTGGCGGTAACATGTTACGGTATGGCAACTTTCGAAGGTCCAATTTTAGCAACAAAAACTTTAAATAAAGTTGGGCACTTTACAGACTGGGTAATTGGTCACGTACACTTAGGTGCTTTAGGATGGAATGGATTTATGGCATTTGGGGTTATCTATTATTTGGTACCTGTAATGTGGAGAACTAAATTGTACTCAACCAAAATGGCTAACTGGCATTTCTGGCTAGGGACTTTCGGTATTATTTTCTATGCCGTTCCTTTGTATATTTCAGGATTTACGCAAGGTTTGATGTGGAAACAATTCAACCCAGATGGAACTTTAGTTTATAAAAACTGGTTAGATACTGTAACGGCTATTTTACCATATTACAAGATGAGATTTGTTGGTGGTTTATTATACATCATTGGATCAATTTTGATGGTAGTTAACCTAATTGCAACAGCTAGACAAGGTTCATTCCTTAAAAATGTACCTGCTGAAGCACCTGCATTGGCTAAAACTGTAAAAGGTAGAAAACAAGGCGAAACCTTCCACCTTTGGTTGGAAAGAACACCTTTATATTTAACAATCGGAGCTTTCGTTGCTGTAGCTATCGGAGGTATGATCGAGATTTTACCAACAATATTTGTGAAAAATAACGTCCCTACTATATCAGCGGTTAAACCTTATAGTCCATTAGAATTAGAAGGTAGAGACATCTATATTAGAGAAGGATGTAACGCATGTCACTCTCAAATGATTAGACCTTTCCGTGACGAAGTTGTACGTTTCAATGGTAAAAATGGTCAATATTCTAAAGCTGGCGAATTCGTATATGACTTCCCATTCCTTTGGGGTTCTAAAAGAACTGGACCAGATTTACATAGAGAAGGCGGTGTAAGACCAGACTCTTGGCACTTCAAACACATGTATAATCCAAGATCAACATCGGCAGGATCTATCATGCCACGTTACCCTTGGTTAATTACAAATACGCTAGATACATCTTTGAGCAAAGCTAAACTTGAGCTTATGAAAAACTCACTAGATGTACCTTATACAAAAGCACAGATTGACTCCATAGATTCTTGGATGAATAATCAAGCCAATGCAATTGTTAAAAATATTTATTCTGAAGCAGCAGACGTTAAGGAAGAATTTGCTAAGCAAAAAGAAACGCAAGGTGCAAGTTTCGTACCGCTTGAAAAAAGAGAAATAACAGCTCTTATTGCGTACTTACAACGCTTAGGAACAGATATTAAGACAACTGAAGTAAAAACTGCGAGCAACTAATAATAATTACGAATGATTCCGCAAAGTTTTAAAGACATCGTTTCCAATGTAGAATATGCAGGATTTTTGAATACCCTGTCATTAATATTGTTCCTTATCACCTTTGTTGGTATTGCGTACTATGTATTCAACAAACCAAAAAAGTTTTATCAAGAACAAGAAAATGCGCCACTTGATGACGATATCGACATTGAGGAAAAAGAAGAAAAAGATGATAATAAAACTTCGCATTAAAACAATTTTAAGATCATGAAAAGAAGAACACCCGTATATATTAATATCCTTATTGTATTAGGATTATTGCTTGTCGTATTTTACATGTTTGCACAGACTTCAGAATTTTTCAAAACGAAATATTTCTGGGCAGCAACCATAGTAAGTATCATCGTAGTATTTATTCAGTCTGCGATTGGTGATTTAATTGAGAATGAAAAATTCAAAAAATTAACTGAAGAAGAGAAAAACCAATATCTAGCAGAAACAAAAGTCCCTTATTTCAAACATTTGTGGGCGTCTGCTTCTAAAAAACAAACCGCAAAAGAGGAAGAGGATATCCTTATCGACCATGGTTTCGATGGAATTATGGAACTTGACAATCAATTACCAAAGTGGTGGTTAGGTCTATTCTATTTCGGTATTGCATATTGTGTATTGTATATTGTTTCTTTTAGCTTTACAGATTTTGCTGACCCAGATGTCGAGTACAACCAAGAACACAAAGCACAGATTGCTGCTGTCGAAAAGTATCTAGAAACAGTACCACAGGCAACATTGGAAACCGCTGTTTTCACGGAAGATCATGTTGAAGAAGGTAAAGCTATCTTTGAAACAAACTGTGTGGCTTGCCACATGGATGCAGGAAAAGGAGGTATTGGTCCAAACTTGACAGACAATTTCTGGATTAATCAACCGGAAAAAACCTTATACAAAAGTATTTTCCACGTTGTGTACAATGGTAGTCCACACAATCCAACGATGCAAGCTTGGGGACAAAATGGCGTGCTAACTGGTAATGATATCGAAAAAGTTTCGGCTTATGTATATCATATCAACCAAGAGCAAGCTCCTATTACACAAGCACAGGGCGGCGCTGCACCACAAGGTACAGAAGCGAACTGGGAGAAATAGATTTTAAGAAAACCATATAAAAGAGATTGTCTAAATATATCAGTTCTTTCGTAAATTGGACTGGTATTGGAAAAAGAATTAATTCTTTTTTCGGGCAATCTCTTTTTTTATTTATAAAAGTTATGATATGAGCGACTCTAACAAACCTGTTATCGGTGGGCAAGGCCAAATCGTTGAGGCAGAAACCTTTAGAGATTCTGTCGGAACGATGGATAATACTGGAAAACGTAAATGGGTATTTCCTAGAAAACCAAAAGGAAAATACACCAATTACAGAAATGTAGTCAGTGTTATTCTATTAATTATTCTATTCGCGGTTCCATTTATAAAAATTAATGGCAATCCATTCTTGATGATTAATATCCTGGATCGTCAATTCTTTATTGTTGGACAACCATTTTACCCTCAAGATTTCTTTATTTTAGCTTTAGGCGCAATTGCTTCTTTAGTATTCATTATTTTATTTACAGTTGTTTTTGGTAGAATATTTTGTGGATGGATATGTCCGCAAACTATTTTTATGGAAATGATTTTTAGAAAAATTGAATATGCCATAGAAGGTGATAGAAACAAACAAATCCGACTAGACCAGCAAGCTTGGAATAGTGAAAAAATATGGAAACGCGGACTCAAATGGTCGATTTTTATTCTGATTTCTGTTATCATAACGCACTTCATGTTCATGTATATCGTAGGCTACGAGGAAGTTTTCAAAATCATGAAGGAAGGCCCATTTGCACGACCAACTAATTTCTTGGTGATGATTATGTTCTCCGCAGCATTTTATTTTGTATTTGCGTGGTTTAGAGAGCAAGTCTGTACCTTAGTTTGTCCTTATGGAAGATTGCAAGGTGTCTTGATTGACAAGGAAACTATCAATGTATTCTATGATTATCAAAGAGGAGAAAACCGCTCAAAATGGAGAAAAGGAGAAGATAGAAAAGCCGTAGGAAAAGGCGATTGTATAGATTGTCACCAGTGCGTTGTGGTATGCCCAACAGGTATTGATATTCGTGATGGTCAACAACTAGAATGCATCAACTGTACAGCTTGTATTGATGCGTGTGACGAAGTTATGGAGAAAGTAGGCCTGCCAAAAGGGCTTATTCGCTATGCATCCATCAACCAGATTGAGAAAAAAGAAAAATTCAAGTTTAACAATAGAATGAAGATTTCTTCTGTTCTTTTAGTTTTATTGATGGTTTTCTTAGGGTTTTTACTTAACAATAGAGGAACAATGGAGGCCAAATTTTTAAAACCTCCTGGATCAACTTTCTTCCTTCGTGATGGCAAAATAACAAACACTTACAACTATACTTTCCTTAACAAATCGAATGAAACAAGAACCGTTACGATCAAAGTTATTGAACCACAAAATGGAACAATTAGCGTAAGTGGAGGTAACAAAATTATCATGAAAAGAGATGCAATGATTAAAGGAACCATCAATGTAAGTTTCCCAGAATCTCAAATTAAATTATCAAAACAAAACCTAAGCATCGGGGTTTATGATATGAATGGAAAATTGTTAGACTCTTTCCAGACTTACTTCGAAGGTCCATTCAAATTCCAATTTTAAAAATAAAAAAAATGTTGAAGAAATTATCGTGGGGACATGGAGTCGTTATCGCGCTAGGTAGTTTTATTGTATTTATTTTGTATCTAATTTTAGTATTTCCTATAGGAAAGCAAAATGCAGAAATGATTTCTGACAATTATTACGAGGAAGAACTCGTCTATCAAGATGTTATTGATGCCAAAAAAAATGCACAACACCTGGAGATAAAACCCATTTATTCCCAAGATAAAAACGGTATAAAACTTCATTTCCCTTCGGAAAGAAAAATCGATAATAAACAAATCGACATTGTACTCTTCCGCACGGATGATTCGAATCTAGATATCCATAAACTAGAACGTCTTGATGGCACCAACTCCATGTTGATACCAGCAAAAGTTTTGGTACCTGGTTCTTACACTTTAAAAACAAAATGGAAAGAAAATAACCAATCCTACCAGATTGATTATGATGTATTATGGAAATAGCATTGCTTTTATCCGCCTTGTTACTGGGATTTGCTTCAGGTTTTCATTGCATTGGCATGTGTGGACCTATCGCACTTTCCATGGGATTATCGCGGCAGCAAAAAGTCAACTTCTATCTCCAAAATTTCACTTATAATTTTGGAAGAATTATCACTTATTCTTTATTAGGTGCTATTTTAGGACTTGTTGGTGAAAGTTTTCATTTTGCAGGCTTACAAACTTCTCTTAGTATTGGCGTTGGTATTTTGCTGATTGTAATGGCTCTATTTTCTTTTGGCGGAAAAGATTTTGCTACAAAAATTCCTTTTGTCAACAAAGCCTTATTAAAAGTAAAATTAAAACTGTCAAAACTACTAACCAAAGCTGATTTGTCATCGCGATTTACCACAGGCCTTCTTAATGGTCTTTTGCCTTGCGGCATGGTGTATATGGCTTTAACGGCATCTCTAGCAGCTGGCGGAATTTGGCAAGGTGCTTTGTATATGTTATTTTTCGGATTGGGTACTTTTCCTTTTATGTTTGCAGTTGTTGTTTTGGGGAATTTTTTAAGCCAAAACATGCGTTTAAAATTGGTAAAATTCGTGCCAGTTGTAATGATTATTTTGGGCGGACTTTTCATTCTACGCGGTTTAGAAATCGGAATACCTTATCTTTCCCCGAAAAAAGAAGCATTACAAATTAAACACCATCAACACGGTAGTGATCCCAACGACCATACATTATGTCATTAAAATTAAAAAACTCCCGAAAATTCGGGAGTTTTTATTTTACTAGCAATGTCTTTTAAAATGTGACATCTGCAGTTTCTTTTCCTTTTTGGAAGTTAACAGTTTTCAGGTTTCCTTTATAAGAAATGTTGACGATATTAACTTGTTTTGGATAAACACTTGTTAATATTGAGTTTTTAATTTTCAAACTAGAAACATCGCTAACACCAGAAGCTTCATAATAAACGAAAACAGATTCGCCATTCACCTGACTTCCTGTAAAAGTTAATACTTTGCTACTCCCATTAACAGCGATAGCAACATTAGCATTAACATATTTTTTAACCTCTGCATCGAAGCCTGTTGTGTTTGGGTCAATATTAAGCGCTTTAGAAATGTGGGATGTACTTAGCTTAGTTGTAAATTTTAAGGTTTTGCTACCTTCTACAAATTCAACTTTTGTCATCGATGAAAACATCTCCAATCCTGTAAAACTCATTGCAATAAGCAAGAATAAAACCCCAAAAATGTTGAAATACTTTTTCATAACTATTGATTTTTAAAATTTGGTCAAATAACATGCCATCAGCCAATTTTAGAAATTGACGTTCACAGCATATTTGTCATAGAATGCTTTAATGTGTGCCACGGCATCATCTGCTGTATCTACAACTCGGAATAATTGTAAATCCTCTTCATTGATTAGCTTTCGTTCTACCAATGTGTTTTTGAACCAGTCCAAAAGTCCGCTCCAAAAATCTGAGCCTATCAATACAATAGGAAAACGTCCAATCTTCTTGGTCTGAATTAAAGTTAAAGCTTCAGACAATTCATCCAAAGTCCCAAAACCACCTGGCATGACAATAAATCCTTGAGAATATTTTACAAACATGACTTTTCTAACAAAGAAATAGTCAAAATCGAGGTTGTAACCTTTATCAATATACGGATTGAAATGTTGTTCAAACGGTAAATCAATATTAAGCCCAATAGAAATACCATGTCCAAAAGCGCCTTTGTTACCAGCTTCCATTATACCAGGACCTCCACCTGTGATAACGCCAAAACCTATTTCGGTAATTTTGGTTGCAATCTCGATCGCCATGTTGTAATAATAATCGTCTTTTTTTAATCTGGCAGAACCAAATATCGAAACGCAAGGTCCTATACGTCCCATTTTTTCGTAACCATCTACAAACTCAGCCATCACTTTGAAAACCATCCAACTGTCTTTGGTAATGGTTTCGTCCCAAGTTTTTCGTCTGAAACTTTCGTGTAATCTTTTATCTAAGTCTTTGCTATCGTCAATCATAAAAATAATTTTTCTGCTTGTTGTATAGATTCGGGTTTTCCGACATCTATCAAATTCGCGTTATGTTCGTAACCTATAATTTTTTCGGTCATCATCATATCAAGATATTCATCCATTATTGAAAATTTTCCGTTTCTCGTTATTTTTTCAAAGATAGATGTATGCACACAATGGATACCGCTAAAAGCTAATTCTCTGAAATTATCATTATCACAAGCCATTTTAGTTTCGTTAGTTCCAAGGTTTTTCCAGCCTTTCAAAATCATTTCTTTATCAAAAAATAATTTTCTTGAGCTTTGTCTGTCCGAAACGGCTAATGTAACAAAGTTATTGCTGTCCAAATGGAATTTTAAAAAATTAGAAATATTGAGATCTGTTAAGATATCGGCATTCATAATGAGGAAACTCTCTTCCGATGATAGTAAGTCTTTTGCAAAAACCAAACCACCGCCAGTTTCTAATAATTTTTCTCGCTCATCCGAAATTTCAATATTGGCACCAAAATTATTTTTTAATTCCAAAAATTCAATGATTTGCTCTCCAAAATGATGAACATTGATAACAAAATCATTGATACCATGTGATTGCAAATACTTGATATTTCGTTCCAATAAAGGAATTCCGTTAACTTCAGCTAGCGCTTTGGGATGAAAGTTGGTGAATGGTTGAAGTCTTGTCCCCTTCCCTGCCGCAAAAATCAAGGCTTTCATTAAGCTTGTGACTTGTTAAGTTGTGGTTGCTCATCATGCTGAATTTTGATATCAACCTTCGGATATTTTTCTTTGATAAATTCAGTAATTTTCAATGCAGAATATACCGAGCGGTGCTGTCCGCCTGTACACCCAAAATTGATTTGAAGATTTTCAAAACCTCTCGCCAGATAATCATCAATATTAATAGAAACAATAGATTTTACAGCGTCTAGGAACGAAGGCATCTTTGTGTTTTCTTCTAAATATTCTTGAACTGCAACATCATTTCCAGTTTGAGATTTGTATTCTTCAATACGTCCAGGATTGAGAATTCCTCGACAATCAAACACAAATCCTCCACCATTTCCAGAATCATCTTTTGGGATTCCTCCTTTTTTATAGGAAAAACTATGGATCTCAACCGTCAATTTATTCGACATACTACTATTAATTTTTGTAAAAATAGTTTTTTTAATTTGCTTCGCGAAAAAAGAAATGATGTAATTTTGCGCTGTAACATGTCTATTCTATGCAAAACATTGCATTGTAGATATTTAACAACAATTTTGTATATTAGAAATCTAACTAGAAAAAACATAGATATGAAATTCTTTCGATACCTTTTGTTTGCAAGTTTATTCCTTGTAATGTCTTGTAAAAAAACAAGTGTAGATGGTGCCAACAGAAAGGCATTTCAGGAAAGTATAAACGATATGACTTCCTCGTTGCCGACCTTACAGCAGATAAAATTCAATGAAGCTTTATATATTTTAAAAACATTCGGTGTTGATGTGGATGGCGATGTTGCAGAGATTGAGGCTTTAGGAAAATTGCTAAACGGCAAAAAGGTTCCCGAAATTATGAAAATGGCCGATGAAATCGCACAGAAGAATAACATTAGTTGGTCCAGTACAGCGCCACCATCATTAGGCACGATGAATATCTTTGGTGATGACAAAGTATCAGAAGTTGACCCAAATGATGTTGCTGCAAGCGCGCTTAATATTATTGTAAAACCCGCAATGTCGGATAGCATCCATGGTCCAAAAGCTTTTGTAGTAATCCCCCAGTTGGTTAACCAAAATGGCGAAAAAATTGAATTTACCGGAGCAGGACTTGAAACAACACTGGAAGTTTTCAGCAATGGCAACAAGCTACAAACTGCAAAAAACATGATGCAGGATAATAATTTCCGCGGATTTACTGTAAAATATTCGTCTTTACCAATTGCAAGTATTATCGATAACAAACTTGAAGTAAAAGTTAGCGTAAAAACAACAAAGAAAGTCTATCAAATGATAAAATCAGGAATTGATTTTAATCCGAGAGCGGTAGTAAAAGCGCCCGTTACTACGGAACCTACGGAGCCTATTGATCCAAGTTTGGTTGACCCTAATAATCCAGACGCAACAGCAACAAGTCCCGACAATTCATCGGGAACGACCACAACAGCCTCTACACCATCGACTCCAAAGGTAAGCAGTGACCCAAAATCTACGGTTTCAAAATTCTTGAGCAATCTTAATTCTCAAAATCTTAAAGCAGCTTACGAGAATGCAGAAAATCCAGCATGGGGAAGTTATGACAAATTCTCAAATCCAAATTCTGGCTTTGGCTCTGTGAAAAATATTAAAGTAAACTCCGTTTCGGCGCCCATTACCAAAGACAATATTTCAACAATTAATGCCAACTACGACGTAACGGACAAAGATGGCAACACAACATCACTTAATGTAACCTATGGACTTAAGTCAACAGCCAATGGTTGGAAAATCACAAGCTATAAAATAAATTCATCAAAAAAACAATAATTAAATGGCATCTGCTGAGCTTATTCAAAATTTAGAAAACACCATCGACAATATCCCTGACTTCCCGATAGAAGGTATTCAGTTTAAAGATATTTCACCCATTTTTCTTCAACCTCAATTATATGAAGAAGTTATCAAAGACTTTGTAGAATTCAGCAAAGGCAAAATAGATGTTGTATGTGGCATCGAGAGTCGCGGTTATCTTTTCGGCATTGCCATTGCGGTTGCGCTGGAAGTTCCGTTTATATTAATTCGTAAAAAAGGAAAACTTCCTCCTCCTTTCATTGGACAAATTTACGATTTGGAATATGGAACTTCAGAAATTGAAATGAAAACCGATCAACTAAAACCTGGTCAACGTGTACTAATCCATGATGATCTTTTAGCAACTGGAGGCACAACAGAAGCCGCCGCAAAACTTGTAGAAAAACAAGGCGCTATCCCAGCACAATTCAGTTTCTTAATAGAACTTGACGGTTTGAACGGAACCGAAAAGCTTAAAAAATTTAACGCAGAGATTTATTCAATTTTAAAATATTAATCTATAAAACGCAGTTTTTTTGCATATCACACAGAAAGCATTAAATTTGCATTTCGAATATTTACAAAATATGGCAGCAGACTTAAATAAAAAACAAATTCAGGAAGGAAAAGAAACCGTTGAATTTTTCAAAGACTTAGACCAAAAAGCTCTTAACGTGGAGCAAGGTTTAGAAAAATATTCAAAACCAATTGGTATCGCTTTTATCGTACTTATCCTAGCTGTTTTAGGATTTTTTGGATACAAACAATTTATCGTTGGTCCAAAAAACGAAGAAGCAACCAAAGCTTTTTTAACAGCACAAGCTAACCTTTCAAAAGGCGACAACGATTTAGCTTTAGGAGGCAAAAGCGCTGCTAACCCAGGTTTCATGGGAACTTATAACGAATATTCCGCAACGGACGCGGGTAAACTTGCAGCTTACAATGCAGGACTTATCGAATTCAAAAAGGGAAATTTCCAAAAAGCTTACGATATGCTAGATAAATTCAGCAGCGATAACAAAACGCTTATGGCGATGAAGTATGGCGCAATGGCTGATTGCTCTGCAAATCTTAACAGAAGCGATGATGCAATGAGCAATATGGACAAAGCAGTTTCTACCGCAAAAGATCCTTATACCATTTATTATTTTACAAAAAAAGCAGGTATGTTAGCACTTTCACTAAACAAAAAAGCAGAAGCTAAAAAATACTTTGCAACGATCGATGAGAAGTATCAAGATTACGACAACGGTCAGTCTGATGCTTATATTGAAATGACTAAATATTACTAAACATGGCAACAGTTAATCTTTCGGATTACAAGCCACTTAACTTATCAAATGCCGATACATATTCTATCGGCATTGTTGTTTCGGAGTGGAATGATTTTGTAACCTATAATATGCGCGATGCAGCTTTGGAAGTTCTAGCAAAAGAAGGACTTCGCAAAGAAAACATCAAAGTTTTTTATGTTCCTGGCGCATTCGAATTAAGTTTTGCAGCAATGCAAATGTGCAAATCCAACCGCTTTGCTGCGGTTATTGCCATTGGCTGTGTTATTCGTGGCGAAACACCACATTTCGACTACGTATGCTCTGCCGTTGCGCATGGCATCAAAGACTGCAATGTCCTTACCAAAACACCCGCTATCTTTTGTGTCCTAACAGACGACACAAAAGAGCAATCTATCGCTCGTAGTGGCGGCTCTTTGGGCAACAAAGGCCTTGAAGCAGCCGTAACAGCCATCAAAATGATACAATTCAACAACAAGGTTTAGAATAAGGAGCAAGACAATTAAACCTTCATTAGGACTACGGGGCCCGCTTTCCGCACTCGCTGTTGTAGCCCAAGCTTTTCCAAGTTTTACAACGAGCTCAAACAAATGTTGCAATCGGGGCTAAAAAGACAATTTTCAACATGCTTAGAATAATAAAAAATGTAGGTTTCCACCTGCATTTTTTTTGTATTTTTATCCGAAAAATATACGAAATATGAAATGGACTAAAGATAGAAGTGACATGGTTGACGACAGACGAGGCTCCGGGGGAGGCGGAGGACTCATAGTAGGTGGCGGCTTGGGGACGCTTATCATAGCGGCAATAGTTTTCTTTCTGGGAGGTGACCCTTCTGCAATTTTAGGAACTGCAGTCAACTCTAACCAACAGACAACAGAACAACGACAGCTTAACCCACAAGAGCTACAGGTCCGCGAATTTGTCGAAATGGTAACAGCCGAAACAGAGCAAACTTGGACTGAAATTTTCCAACAAAACGGTATGACTTATAGAAAACCACATGTAGTACTCTTCGAAGATGTTACAAGATCGGGCTGTGGAACTGCACAAGCAGCCATGGGGCCTTTCTATTGCCCTGCTGACGAAACCATATATATGGACATGAGCTTCTTTAAAGAGCTTCAACAAAGATTTGGTGCCCAAGTAACAGAATTCTCTATAGCCTATGTTATGGCACACGAAGTTGGTCACCATGTACAGACCTTATTAGGAACGACACAAAAAGTTGATCAATTGCGCCGAAGCGGTCGCTATTCGGAAACAGAAATAAATCGTGTTTCGGTTGCTACAGAGCTTCAAGCGGATTTTTATGCCGGCTTATGGGCACGCCAAACAGATAATCGCGAAAAAATTCTGGAACCTGGCGATATCGAATCCGCGATTAGCGCAGCCGAAGCTGTTGGCGATGATAACATCCAGAAAAGATCAAGCGGATATGTCAATCAAGAAGCTTTTACCCACGGCTCTTCTGCACAACGAAAGGAATGGTTTATGAAGGGTTATAATACGGGCGATATCCGTCAAGGAGATACTTTCAATGCTTTGCTAAAATAATGTTTTGTTTTTTTTAAATATACCTAGATTTGATTATAAATTAATAAAACTAGATTTATCCAGATATGTCATCACTTTTAAGTGAAATTTAATTTTTAAAAGTAGATTTTAGGAGGCTTTAAACCTCAATTTTTTAAAACTAGACCTTGAAAATTCAAAAAAAATTCAAAAATAGAATCTAAAAAAATCTCATTTTCATTAAAAACACTATAAATAAGGCATTGAGGCATCATTTTTTAGAAAAAAAATTGGGAACAATCAAACAAAATTCTATATTTGACACTCAAATTAAAATAATTTACAATGAAAGAACTTATTGAAAAGATCAATGCTGAAATCGAAGCTTTCAAAACTGATGCTAGCTTACAAGAAGAAAAAGGAAACAAAGCTGCTGGAGCAAGAGCAAGAAAATCAGCTTTAGAATTAACAAAATTATTCAAAGAATTCAGAAAAGTTTCTGTTGAAGAATCTAAAAAATAATTTTTTGAATCTTTCTAGTTATAAAGCCTTCATGTTTTTGAAGGCTTTTTTGTTGTTGAATTGTAACTATTTGTTAACTAAAAATGCATATTTGACATTACCATAATATGAATAATTTATTTATTAGCAATTATATTTATGTATCATTAATTCTAGGAATATTTAACAGCTACTTATAAAATTTTAAATTAAGCTATTGTATTTAGTTTTGAAGAAAATACATCAAAAAAGATGCTGTTTTAGATAAATATATGAAGGTGACAGAAGTATTCACTGATGAACAGATGGACAAAGCTTGGGGTTAGATTATTGTATATTGCGATACGCAATAATTAGTTACTAGTTATTTACAAATAGGAAATAAGATTTAGCATCATCACTGACAACTTGAGTTTATATTTATCAATTACAGTTTTAAGCGTAATTGCATTTATTATTTTGTTCAAAACATATATCCACATCACTGAAAATATTTCTTAGATGAGTTTACTTGGCTTTTGCAAAAAACAATCTTTAGTTCTTACTTCATTTTTAAATTTACAATTTTAAGCGTCTTTCTTTTATATGTAATCATTGCAATTTACAGTGTAATTTTTACACCTTATTGGTATTATGGAGTATTTATTTTATTGTCGATTTCGTATTTTTTATACAAAACAACCAAGTTCCGAAAAGAAGGTAAATTAAGTTTACGTGATGATTTTTTCTTTCAAAAATATAGCACAAAAGTAAGTTTCTATAATAACCAAACAGAAGAATACAGGAGAAAAAGCTTTGAACCCATCATTGACAAAATTAAAAAAACAGAATTGAACGGGATAACCGATACAGCCTACAAAAATTATTTATTCGAAAACTTTATACTCAAAATAGAACAACTTTTAACATTTGAATATTACGATAACAAATTATACAATTCAATTTCCGATCATTATACAGCAACTCTTTTCTATCGAAAATATCTTAAAAATGTGTAGAAATCATTAGTAGAATAGATAAGCAGACTGACAATCTTATTCATTTAAATAATGACTATCAGACTATTTCAGAAATTTTACTAAATATTAAAATGATAAGATTTGATGACAATCAAGGTTTGCATTATGACATTCCCCTTATTGATTGGGAAATTGATAAACATATAAATTTAGATAACGAAAATTTCAGCATTGAAAACAGCTTAGTGGTAATAAATCAATCTTTAGAGAATCTGAAGTTAGCATTTGAAAATAATAATTTAAACTACGCTCTTTCGGAACAAGCTGAAATACTTTATTCACTTAAAGAAAAGCTGAATAAGATAACAATAGAAAGCAAATATTTAGTTTATAAATTACCAGAAAATTATCTTGTAAAAAACGTTGGTGATATCGTAATTGATTTTTTCGCCAGAAAATCTACTTTGGAATTCTTGTCAAAAAATAAGTCAGATTTATTAAAATTTGTGGCAAAAAGATTCAAGAACAATTCTAATAAACAAAGTTCTGCACCAACTAAAGATTACAACGACCGTCAATTCTTCATTGAAAACAGAGAAGATTTTTACAAAGCTGTTTCCTATGCTGTCTCTAAATTTGCATTAGAAAAAAAGAAACTTGCGGAAATCATTTTTGAGGAGTTTCCTGATATAGGTATCCATTAAAAACAATTAAAAATAGATTGTAAAATAGAGATTCTATTTTCAAAAAACCAAACATAAAAACAACGTTATCAGCCATTTACATTTAAAATAAAGATTACAAAATATTTAAACAAATATTCCCAAACCTTTGTACTGACAATAAAGCAAACAACGTTTAACTAAAATTCTTTAAAATGTCAGTACAACTCTATTCACATTCCAAAGCAGATTTGGAAAAAGCGGTTGAAATTATTCTAAAAAAAGCAACCGATTTCACATTACCTGTCAAGAAAACGGAGGAACAGCCTGAAGACTTAATTTCTCAAATTGAAGCTACAATATTCCTCCACATTTCCATTCCTACCATCATTGATTGGAGAAAAAATAAGGATTTACCATTCTACAATTTCAGTGGAAGGTATTATTATTCCAAAAAGGAACTCTTGGACTACGGAAGAAATCGAAGAAAGTAAACATCAATAAAAATCCAATTACTTCTACTTTAACCTTCCGTAATTCTATGGAATAATACCACTATAAAAAATGAGTGAAAAAATCCCCTATCTAAGAGTTGGAACAACTTACTACAAAACCATTGAAAAACCATTGATATCAGGAGACAAGATTTCAATACTTGTTCGGTGGAATCCTGAAACAATCGTAAGTGATCACGGAAAAACGTATGTATCAACTGTGCCGAAATTTGATGGTTTCTGTTGCATCCCCTCCCATCTGCAATACCAGCAGATCATTGATGGATTCTACAATACCTATAATAAAATCCCTTACCAACCTATTGAAGAGAATTTGGCAATCGATTTCCTTCAAGAAAAAATTCTATTTTCCTTAAAATTTATGGAACATATTTTCGGAGAACAGTTGGAATTGGGACTTGATTATATAAAGATACTACTGCAATACCCAACACAGATACTCCCGATTCTTTGTCTGGTTAGCAAAGAAAGATCTACCGGAAAATCCACATTTATCAAATGGCTGAAATCCATCTTTGGACTGAATATGACTTACATCAAAGGAGACTCCTTTAGGAGCCAGTTTAATTCGGATTGGACATCAATGCTGATTGTTGCAATAGATGAAGTATTCTTTGACAAAAAAGAGATTACTGAACGCTTAAAATACCTTTCCACTACTGATAAGGACAAGAAGGAAGCTAAAGGGAAAGACCGTGAAGAGGTGGAATTCTTTGGAAAATTTATTCTCTGTTCCAATAATGAAGATAACTTCATTCAGATTGATGAAAATGAGATCCGATTCTTGATCATCAAAGTAAGATCAATCAAAAGCGAAAACACTGAGTTTTTGAATAACCTCATTTCCGAAATCCCTTACTTTTTTCGGTTTTTAATTGAAAGACCATTTTCAACGGCGAAGAAAACAAGAATGTGGTTTTCCGCCGATGAGATCAGAACCAAAGCCCTTCAAAAATTAGTTTGGAAGAACAACAATAAACTGGAATCCAAGATCATCGAGCTTTTATATGAGTTTTTTGAAAATACAGAAGACAGTAATATCTATTGCGTTCCGCAGGATATTTTCAATATGCTTGGCAAAATAATCAGTAAACAATATTGGACGATCAACGATGTCCGAAAACTATTGAAAGAAAGCTGGAAACTTGAACCTCAAAACAATTCATTAGCCTACATCAAATACGATATTGATTATAGTGGAAGCTTTTACCAACAGAATAAAACAGGGCGGTATTTTACGATAGAAAAGGATTTTATTCTTCAAAATTTGATGAAATGATGAATTAAGTTATAATGAAAAGAAAATCAATTAGTTATATCTCATCAAAAGCCTCATCAAATTTTAAATACTTGGTTTTGGATATTTGTTTTGGCAAAAAAGATATTTCAACCATAAAAAACGAATCAGAATCGCTTCGGATTTTCGAGGGCTTTTTAGATTTTCTTTCTTTTAAAAATGTAAAGAATTTTTTAGAAAAAGAACCTGTCGATTATCTCATTTTGAATTCCGCTTCGATGATTCACAACATTAAAAGTTCACTAGGAAATTATGAAAATATTGAGCTTTATTTTGACAATGACGAAGCTGGAAATCGTGCCGGTGAAATTATTAGAAATAAAAATCAAAGCGCAGAAGATTGTCGGGTTTTATATTCAGATTTTAAAGACTTAAATGACTGGATGATTCACAAAAATCCATTACCTGAAAGACAAGTCAAACAAAGGCGAAGGTGAGTAAAATAAATACAGGTAAAATATGGTGGTATGTTAGTGCAAAAAGTACCAAAGTTTTCAATAAGCGTAGCCGCTGATTGAAAAATTGGGATTTTTGATTTCCTATCGTCAGAAATGTTTTTAAATGCAATAAAATTTACACAATGGAAAAAGACTTTTTACAAGAATTCATACAGCAAGCCACCAAGGACAATGAAGAAAAAATTGCTCAGGAAAAAAGAAAAAAATATTTCTAGGAATTAGGCCACAAAGATGGTTTGAAAACCAAAGAAAATAAAAAACTTGACAAGGTAATTTCGGTACGAATGAGCAATTCCGAATATGAAGCTCTTATTCAAAAACAGAAAAAATATCAGTTAAAATTGTCTACTTACATTCGGAATATTCGGTTCGAAAAAGAACTCAAGATTAATGAATTTCAAACTGATGAGTTCTTACTTGAATATGGAACGTATTTCAAAAAAATCACCAAGCTTTTGCGAAATCGGGAATGGAATGTTTTTGAAAACAAGAAAGAAATTTTAGTAAGAGTTGAAAATCTGATCGAATTGATTCACCAGTATTTATATTCTAAAATTCAGAAAAATGAATAACTCGGCAACCACCAGAACCATCACAAAAATAGCTTTGGAATACAATGCGAACGACAAGGGGACAGCAGAAATGGTGGCTTCGAATTATCTCTAAGCGATACTTCTGAAGGTCAGTTTAAAGAAATGAAAACCGTAGCTGAAAGAAATACCAAAGTGAAGAAATGGGCATTGACTGGTTATATTTCTCAACCGGACGAGATCGGTAGAAAATTGAAGGATGAAGAATTCAAACAAATTGCGATAGAAGCTCTTACAAAAGTAGGTTTGACAAACAAAAATCAGTACCGATTGGATATTCACAACAGAACAAAACATAAGCACATTCATTTTATCGTGAACAGGATTAATATTTCGGGGAAATGTACGTTGAAAGCACACGATATCGGAAAGAGATTCGGTGAAGCTGTCAGAGACGTTTGCAAAGAGAAAGGATTATTAACCGATATTGAAATTGGAATTCAGAAAAAAGCTGAGATGCTGAAGAACTTATCAGAAGCTTAAAAAACCAGCAATAATTTTGATGAACTCATTTTCAAAATGAAAGAAAAAGGTTTTGAAGTTCAATTGTCTTCAAATAGCAAAGACGGGATTTCGGGAATGCGAATTGTGATGGAAAAAGACAAAAATTTTCAAACTGAAAGGATCTATAAAGCAGGTTACAAATTGTCAGAAATCTCCAATCAGATAAAAATTTCTGAAATAAAATCTCTATTTGAAATAAAAAAAACGGTTACTGAAGCACAAAAACACGCTAACAACTTAAAGGAATTTCGAGAACATCTAAAACAGAAAGGGGTTTCTATAAAGATTCAATATGACGGAGAATTTAAAGTTGGTCAAAAAAATAAAGTTCAAAATATATGGATAAATAAAGTTGATAGTATTGATCAAGAGAAAAACGGATTCTTTTTTCGGAAAAATGTCGGATTCTCTCTGTCGGCAATAGATTCTGATCTTGGTGATGCGGTTAAATCATTGAATCAAAATAATATAAATAATAAAGCTAGTAATCTTCTGAAATCAGAAACAAATGAAAGCTTAATAGAAATTGCAGGCGGATTATTAGGTGACCTCCTTAATTCAACCTATGTTTCTCATGACGAAGATGAACTCTGGAAAAAGAAGCGAAAAGTAAGACGATAATCAAAAATTTAAAAAAATAAATATGGAAAATATTGAACAAAATATCAAACTTCAGTTTGCCATCGAAGATCATACGACTCTTTTGAAAGATGTACAAATGAGTTTGCAAGATGAACAGTCTATCATTAATGAAACTGTAGTCTCTTTAAAATTAGAGCAAATCAAAAGAAATGAATTCATTGCCAGTATTCCCACTCACATAGAGACAGTTCTTTCAAAAGAAGCTAACGATTATTTGGAAGATTTTGGAAAGGATATAAAGTGAAAGAATGGCAAACCAAATTGTATCAACCATATTATTTTAGTTAAATTAAGTAAAATTAGATATGCAAACAAAATTTCCAACTATGTTAAGCTACATTTTTGTAAATTTTATTTGCATATCCAAGGCCTTACTCAGTACTTACATAAAGAAAGTAACACCAATTCTGAAAGTGTTTACCTTATTCGTAAAATTAGGCAACCATCCGATATTACCTTTGAGTTTATTTTGTATAATAATTTGATTAACATCTAATTCGCCTTGCCATGTTACACCCGAGTTAATAAACATTGCACTTGGATTAACAAATACAAAAGTTTTATCACTGAATTTCAAGCTTACATTAGACTGAATCTGCATCCCGCTTTTTCCACTCTCGGTAAGATACACATAACTTACGCCCGGAAACATAGAAACATGTTTAGAAAAACCCAAACCAGCAATTAAACCAGCTGACAAAGACCATGTTCCCCCACCCAAGCCGTGAGCAGACTTTCCTGTAGGCATATAGATGTCTACAAAGGGAGCCAAAGCAAACAAGGTTTTGCTGTTCATTCTCTGCACGTTAAAATATCTGACTCTGGTATCCGACAAGCCAAACTTTTTTGTTTCTGAATTATACAGAAAAGGAACCTCAGCAAGAATCAAATTATCTGGGTTAAGGGCATATTGGAAATTAAGTCGCGTTCCGTATGTACTGAACCCTTTGTAAGAGTTGAGTTCAGCCTGCACATTTACCTGCGTGTATAAGTTGGTAGGCTTGGATGGATCTATGTTTTCATTTGCATTATTTTGCTGAGAAAAAAGAGATGTTGCCGTGCCCAAGAAAAGTAATGAAAGTAATATTGATTTCATGAAAATTTATTTAAAATTGTTTTTAATATTTAGTTTTAACTTATCTAACATCCGCTGCAGCGTTTACCTTGATACATTTCCCATAATACTCAAGACTTTTCTTTGGAATACGCTCCAAGATCAAGCCGAAATGGTGACTCAGACCTAATGTCCATTCCCAATTATCTGTTGAAGACCAATACATCATGCCTTTGAGTTTTACTCCTTTCTTAACTGCTTCTTGAGCAGCTTTGATATACCCTTGGATATATTTGATACGTTGTGGATCATTCAAAATACCGTTTATCGGCTTATCCTCCTCGATTGCAAAACCAAACTCTGTTGCCAAGATATCTGGCTGACCATATTTTTTATCTATATCCAATAATATTTTGGTATATGTGTTAGGATCATAAGGAAATTCCTGAGTTTTTTCCAATTCTGATGGCGGTGCAATAGGAATTGTCCCAAGTATTGAATGTTTATCATTATCTGCTTTGACAAAGGTTCTCGAGTAGAAATTAACGCCAAAAAAATCTGGTTTTGAAGCTATAAAATTTAGGTCTCCGTCCTTTATATAAGGCTCTACAAATGGCTTTATTAAATCGGGATAACCTAATCCATAAGTTGGGTCAGCAAAGGACTGATTCCAAAGGACATCAACAAAATGAGCAGCATCAATATCTTCCTTTTTGCCGGACAAAGCTTCAAAAGGCATAATATTAAAAGCCGAAGCAATTTTCACGGCAGGTACATTCGACCTCACAGCTTCAAATATTTTTGCCTGTGATACATTAATGTGATGAATCGCAGCACCCATTGTTTTTTTTGAATGATACCCCGGCGCAAAAGTTCCTTTCCCATAACCGAATGCGGCAATAACGCTCGGCTCGTTAAAGGCCAGCCAGGTCTTTGCTCTACTTCCTACTAACCGTGACATAATATCAGCATAATCTTGCATTTTGTCGCTGACATCCCTTTTAAGAAAATCACCTGCCCATACTGGCATATCCCAATGAAACAAAGTTGGAACGGGCTCCAGACCGTGTTCCAGCATTGCATCTATTAACTTATCATAATATGACATAGCTTTTGCATTAGGACTTCCAGGTGTTTCTGGTTGCACTCTTGGCCAAGAGAAAGAAAAACGGAAAGCTTTTACTCCAGCATCTCTTAACATCTTGAATTCATCGAGATAACGTTTTTCAAATTCGGTGTTCCGCATATTGTTTGTTCCGTCGGCAGATCCGCCAACATTGTCCATAAATACATCCCAATTGCTACGACCGCGTCCCTCGCGACTTTCCGTTTGTGGTCCAGAAGCTGCTACACCCCACAAAAAATCTTTGGGAAAAACAGCATTTTTACCATCAAGATTTAAATTATAAAGTGTAGATAAAGGGTCATTGGGAACAATCAATCCTAATCCTGCAAGAGAACTTGCTTTCATGAAATCTCGCCTGTTAATTGTTTTTTTCATTATAATTTAATTTTAATTACTAATAATTAGGGTTTCAAATCTTCAAATTGTTTGTCTGCTGCAAAAGCATGTTGTACTTTTTCTACACTTAATTCCTTCGGAACAGAAAAATCTATAGTATGCTTGATATCCAAAGATGATGCACCTACAGAAATTTTGTAACGTCCTGCTTCTGCAATCCACTCTGATTTTGTTGGTACAAATGATGCTAAATCTTTAGGGGATAAAGTCATTGTGATGGTTTGAGATTCGCAAGGTTTCAAATTTTTCGTTTTAGCAAAAGCTTTTAGTTCAGATTTTGGTTTATCTATAGATTTGTTTGGCGCTGAAAGATATAATTGCACAACCTCTTTCCCAATTACTTTTCCCGTATTTTTAATATTGATGCTGATCGTTAAATTTTTATTAAAAACTTTAGAATTGATTTTAATATTTGAATAGGAGAAATCTGTATAAGATTTTCCGTAACCAAACTCATAAGAAGGTTTGACATTGAAAGTATTGAAGTAACGATAACCAACATAAATACCCTCCTCATACGTTACTTCTGATGGATTCTCTGATGGAACACCCGGGAAATTCTTTGCCGAAGGAGTGTCGGAATATTTCATAGGGAACGTCATTGTAAGTTTTCCCGAAGGATTGACTTGTCCTGAAACTACATCTACCACCGAATGTCCGCCTTCCTGCCCTGGTTCCCATGCTAATAATATAGCATCAACTTTATCTTTCCAAGAGGCCGTTTCTATAACTCCAGCAACATTTAAGATAACAATGACTTTTTTACCTTTTGCATGAAAAGCTTTGGAAATCTTATCCAACATTTCTAACTCATCTACCGCAAGATTGAAATCTTCATCAACAACCCTGTCACGCCCTTCTCCAGAATTTCGTCCTAAAGTCACAAAAGCGATTTCCGAAGTTTCTGCTTTTTTCGCAAGCAAATTATCGTTCAGAGGCATTTCAACCAGTCTTTTAGGAACAGGTAACTTTCCGCTAGCAAACTCTCTTGCTCTTCTATTATCCTCATCTGTAGATTCCTTTTTTGTAAAAGGTTGGTAGAGATTTACTAATTCTGCATCCAATTTGTAACCAGCGGAAGTAAGACCTTCCAAGAGAGAAACGGTATGTTTATTGTTCACACTTCCACTACCTGTTCCACCTGTGTTCCATATGTATGAAGTAACTCCAAAGAGTGAGATTTCTTTGTTTGTGACGGAAAAAGGCAATGCATTATTTTCATTTTTCAGCAAGACCATTCCTTCAGCGGCTGCGTTTCTTGTAACCTCTGCATTTTGATCAAGATTGGGTTTATTGCTGTATCTATATTGGGCAAAAGTGGGCGTTCCGAAAATGTACCTCAGCATTCTCTTGACGTTAGTATTTGCCACTTCTTGCGATAATGCTCCCGAATTTAATGCATCTACAAGTGCTTTTTTCTGAGTTGGAATTCCCGGCATTAAAAGATCGTTTCCTGCCTCCATTTGTTTCACAACATCGGATATGTGACCACTTTTAATAGATTCAAATCCTGGAAAACCTCCGAACCAATCTGTCATTACAATTCCTTTAAATCCCCACTCATTTCTAAGAATCTGAGTCAACAAATCTTTTCTAGTAGATGTATATTCGCCATTAAGTTTGTTGTATGATGTCATAATCGTCCAAGGGTTAGACTCTTTTACGGCAATTTCAAAACCTCTCAGATACAATTCTCTTAAAGCTCTTTCAGAAACGTGTGCGTTGATGGTAGAACGATTGGTTTCCTCGTTATTTGCAACAAAATGTTTGATGGATGTACCTACACCGTGAGATTGTATTCCGTTCACAATAGCAGCTGCCGTTTTGCCAGCAATCAAAGGATCTTCCGAATAATATTCGAAGTTTCTCCCGTTCAAGGGATTTCGATGAATGTTCATGCCAGGGGACAAGAGGACGTCTACACCATATTCTTTCACTTCATTACCCATTGATTTTCCAACTTGCTCCAACAGATCTTTGTTCCAAGTTGATGCTAATGATGTTCCCACGGGAAAAGCTGTTGCATAGTATGTATTCGGGTCGTTTTTTCTTGTAGATTCTATTCGTAAACCTGCGGGGCCGTCTGAGAGGACAGTTGCAGGAATACCAAATCTTTCCAAATCAGAAGTGCCTCCAGCGGCTCCTGGAACCAGCCCCTGTTTAGCCGGTCCTACTGAACCAACAAGAGCCTCAACACCAGGCATTCCTGTTCCTATTAAAAGATCTGCTTTTTCTTCGTTTGTCATCTGAGAGATGATTGCGTCTATTCTTTTATCTACCGGAAGCCGGGTATCTTCCCATATATCGAGCTTCCCATTTTTATTTAGATCTTTAAATGATTTTCCAGCAACTGTTATAGTGGGGATAGTGTTTTGAGCATTTGCAAAAGAAGACGCGGATAAAAGAGCGAGAAAAAGCCCTTTGGACTTTGTTTTTTTCGAAAATTGGATTAGTGAAGACATACTTTTTTTCATAATTTCATATTATAATAGTTTAATTAATAGCATCTTTTAGGAACAAAGAATGATAAGTCAATGAGAATAATTTCACCTGACTTTTTTTATTATTTTTTATTAGATTGTAAAAAGTAAAATTAGAAATAAGAATAAAATACTATTGTATGAATAATATACTGGCTTTGTAGAATTAGTACTACAAATTAGCTTGAATTATTATGTTAAATTTGTAGAAGTTATTTATTTCTATGAGATATATTTTTATCCTTTTATTATTTATCTTAACGCTTTCCTCCAATGCACAAAATTATACTACACTTCGGTATAATATGGAGAATGGACTTCCTCAGAATAGTGTAAAGGATATTGTAAAGGACAAGTATGGTTTTATCTGGATTACCACAGAGAATAATGTTTTAAGATATGATGGCTATAAACTTGAAAAGTACAAAAACTCTGGCTTATCCAATTCTCATTTGGGCGACTTCTACGGGAGTGTGGAAAAAGACAGCATTATCATATTTGGTGATTTGCACGGTAAAAAGCTCATTCTTAAAAATAGAGAATTACAAAAATTTGAAAATAGAAAAATCACCAGAAATAAATTAAATAGAAAGGGAAAAGGATTTTCAATATTTAACAAAACCTCTTCGGAGGGTCTATATTACAACAATAATACTGATTACTTTATCAGTTTTGAAAAGGAAAGATATTTCTTTACCGATGGAAATCGGATAGATTACGAAAGAGGCGATATACACAAAACTTTGAATATCCCTTATGTCAATCTAAGAAATGCTTTTGCATTTAATGACGTTTTATTGATACGAAATCAGGAACAGAAAAAGTTATTCGCAATAAAAAAAGGTGAACTTTTGGAAATTCCTTGTCCAGCAATTCTTCTCGATCCAGAATCAAAAATCCATTGGCAACAAACTACAGGACAGGTTTTTATTATCAATAACGACAAATTGTACATAGGAGATCTCAGAAATAATCATCTGAATTTCAAATTATTGATAACCCACAACGATATAAAAAACCCATACCATTGTATTTTTTACGATAAAGATTACAATAAGATTTATATTGGAAGTTTGACAAAAGGTCTAAACATCCTGTCTCCCTACAATTTTAAAAATATACCTGAGGATTATGTTGCATATTCTTCTTTGCCTTTCAGTAGCACTACTTTTATTACTCCAAATGGACAAGAACTTGATAAAAATGGTCTCAGAAAAGACTACCACTTTCCTAAAATAGAAGGCAATACATTTCTTATGATGTATGATGAAAATGAGAATATTCTACGCGAAAAAACCAACACTCTCGAACGATTACTAAAAAACAAGAATTATCAAAAATCTGAAGAAATAAATTTTGGTAAAAGTGTAATAAAGATTTTAAGAAAAGTAGAACAATACTATGCTGTTGCTACAACAGACATGAGTAATAATAATTTTTTATGCTTGTATACCGACACTCAATTTCTAGAGCCCGCTTTTCAATTTCGTTTCACAAGGGAAGTTACAAGTGTTTGTTATATTGATAATGACCACCTTTTGGTCGGAACTACGGATGATCTATACAAAGTTTCTTTAAAAGCTAGAAAGATTACGAAAATCTATGACAGAATTACTGTTAAGCATATCATTAAAAATAAAGATGGAACATGTTGGATAACAACGAAGAACCAAGGATTTTTTCTTTTCAAATCTTCCAAATTAATCCAGATTACCCCTGATCGTGATAACGCACTTTTGACTGCTCACTATATTTTGGAGGATCCACAAGGTTTTTGGTGGATATCTTCAAATAACGGCCTTTTCAAAATATCAAAAAAGGAGATATCAAATTTCCTGAAAAACAAGAAGGAGAAACCTATCTATTATCGATACGACACAGGAAATGGTTTGCTCAATAATGAATTGAATGGAGGTTCGCTTCCCAATGCCTTTCAACTTGAAAATGGCGATTTTGTATTTCCATCTTTTAACGGTTTTTTGGTATTCAATCCATTTGATATAAAATCATATTATCCAAAAAAAGGGGAATTGCTTGTAGAAAGGATAAGGATCAATAACGGGGAAATTGAGAGCTTTAATAAAAATATAAGCTTAAAAAGCGATTTTGAACACCTGGAAATCTTGCTCGACATCCCATATTACGGCAATCAAAAAAATCTACAGCTGAGTGTAAAACAGGATGACCAAGGAGAGTGGAAAGATTTGAAACAACAAAGAAAATTAGATGTCTTCAATCTGAAGCCCGGGAAATATAAATTTACCTTCAGAGTTTACACAGGATTCGGCTATGACTACAAAACTGTCGATCTGGAAGTGGTTCCTTTTTTCTACGAGACCAATTTGTTTCATTTCATCATTGCTATTGTGGCTTTCCTAATTATTTTATGGATTATCTATTTCAGGACGAAACGTTTGTCTGGCAAAAATAAAAAACTCAAAAAACAACTGGCAACAGAATCCGATTATCAGAAAAGATTGATGGAAACTATTTCACACGATATCACAACACCATTAAAGTTTATCTCAGATTTATCTCAAAAAATAATAGAATCGAATGATCCGGACATTCAAAGGCAGTATTTTGACAGCATACACAAGTCTTCTGAAGAGCTCTACAAATTCACTTCAGACATGAAAGATTATGCACAGTTGTTTAAAAATTCCGATTCATACGAGATTTGTAATATTTATGATATAGTGGAAAAAAAAAGATTATTGTTCTATGAAATAGCCAAACAGAAGAATATCGTAGTTTCAAATGATATAGCGCCATTGCTTTCCATCAAAACAAAAAAAAATATGCTTTCTGTTATAATTCACAATATTTTGGATAATGCTATCAAGAATTCTGAAAATAGTAAGATTGAAATTAAGCGGGATCCCAACGAACTGGGACAAACCACACTTTTGATAAGCGATTGGGGAATTGGAATGAGGGACGATCAGATAAATCACTATAACGCCTTATCCAGTATAGATGTCGATGAAAGCTTAAATTTAAAGAATATAAGATTAGGCCTTAATTTGGTTATCCAATTGATAAAAAAGCTGGATGCTACTATTTTGTTTAAAAAAAACACCCCTAAAGGAACTGAAGTACAGATCACTTTCAAAAACTCTCCCAATGAAAAAAGTATTAATAATTGATGATCATTATGTAGTGAGGGCAGGAACCTCCTTAATTCTTCACAGCAATATCAAAAATTTGGAAATAAATCAAGTTTCATCATATCAGGAAGCACTTGCCAAAGTTAGAGCAAGTGAATATGACCTGTTACTTTTGGATATAGATCTTCCTGACACTACCAACAAAAAAATGATTTCGGAATTGAAAGGACTTGCAAATAATGTTAAGATTTTGATGTATACTTCTTACACAGACAATGACATTGCAATACAATACATCCGCGAAGGAGCCGATGGTTTTCTCAATAAAATGGCCAATGAAAAAGAGATTGTGAAAGCAGTAAATGAGATGCTGACTTTCGGTTACTATTTTCCACAGCAACTCGTGGGTATCATTGCACAGCAAATAAAAAAACGAAATCCTATCGAAAAGTTATCTGAGAGAGAACTACAAATATTTAATCTTCTCACAGAAGGAAATGGAAACCTCGAAATATCTAGTATAATGGGAATAAAAGCAACAACTATAAGCACTTATAAAAAAAGAATTTTCGAAAAGCTAGATGTTGATAATCTCTTTGGGTTGATGCAATTCAAAAAGAAACTTCATTAATTTTCTTAAAATAAAAAACCACTTCTGCAAGTGATTTTTGTCATTCCTAATTTGATTTTCCTCAGAAATAAGCTGTCAGTTTTAATCCTAAGGAAATAAAATCTATTTTTTCTATCGCAGAAGTATCATTGGAATGGAATCTTGTGCCATTGTAATTTGAAAACAGATAGAAAGTATAGAAGCAAAAAATATTTTTCTCAACATAGATTATTTCTCTTTATGGTAGGTTTGCTCATCTCCTGCTGAACTACCTTTGTAAGAAATAACCAACTCAGAATCCGATATATTTTTAATCAAAAGCGTATCTGTAAAAGATGACTGTTCTGCAACGCCTTCTGTATGACCAGACAAAAAGAGCGTGTCTTTCGATAATTTCCATTTTTCATATTTGATCGTATTGGTATTAATAGATTCCGCAGAATTGCCTGTTTTTAATTCAAAACCTTGTAGTTGACTTTCCTGTCCTGGAATTGGTTGAACCCATTTACCAACTAATTCTTGGGAATTATTTTTATAAGGTATTTTTTCAGAAGCTTTTTTTATGGAAGATGAATCGCAAGAAACAATCACCAAAATTGTCATGGCGGAAGCTAATAAGGTTTTCATATTATAATTAGTTATTTTAATTTGTCAAAATAGTTTAAAAGATTTTCGGAAAAAAGTGTGTATCACAATTTCTCCGTCAAAATAGATATATAAAATCGAATCTTTATAAAACCAATTTCCGTTGATATTATAAGTCCATAAATGAGAATCAAACAAATTAAGACCCTGTCCCATTTGTTCTATTACCTCTGGTTTGGTTCTTCCTCTCATGTAATAATAAGATTCTTTCATTTTACTGAAAATTCAAAAGATAGATTTAGAGTTACGAAGCTAGAAATATTTAAAATAAGAAAATGTACAAATTGTCTATAACTGTTGTAGAAATAATACTACAATTTTAGAATCCAATTTTCAAAGGATTTGTTATTTTAATTGATTAAAGGTTTATCAATTAAAATCTTTGAGAAAAAAAACTATAGCTAAATGTTGTAAACAAAATCCCGACTTGGTTGATTTAGAGGTTTTGTTTATTGGAGAATGTATCTTAATAACTAATATTCAATATATTTTTTGTGATAATATTATATATATTTAATAATAAAAGTTTCTCGATATGAAAATTATGGAAAATATTTATGAGGAAAAGCACATAAGGATTATAAACATTAATTCCCCCTTTTGTTCCCCCACTAAAACAAAAAGCCTTGTTAATAAAATGATTAACAAGGCTTTTAAGTACCCCAGACGGGACTTGAACCCGTACGCCAAAAGAGGCACAGGATTTTAAGTCCTGCGTGTCTACCAGTTCCACCACCAGGGCATGGTGTGGAGCGAAAAACGGGATTCGAACCCGCGACCCCAACCTTGGCAAGGTTGTGCTCTACCAGCTGAGCTATTTTCGCATAGTGCGGATGAAGGGACTCGAACCCCCACGCCTCACGGCACCAGATCCTAAGTCTGGCGTGGCTACCAATTACACCACATCCGCTTTATTTAAAGAACTTCTTTCTTGTTGTTTTGTGGTTGCAAATATAGAGACTTTTTCTTTTATCCACCAAATTTTTTTGAAAACTTTTTTATATTTTTTTTCAAGTTATTTTTCGAAATAAAAAACTTTCAATCTATTTTCGTTTTTATTACCTTTACCCTCATAAATATTTTTAAAATGGAGTTACAAGGCACTATTAAAAAGCTTTCTGATTTACAGACTTTTGCAAGTGGATTTCAAAAAAAAGAAATGGTATTGCTAACGGAAGAACAATATCCACAACCAATCAACATCGAATTTCTTTCTGAAAAAGTTGATTTACTAAATGCTTACCAAGAAGGAGACAAAGTAAAAGTTTCTATTAACATAAGAGGTCGCGAATGGACATCGCCACAAGGTGAGGTAAGATATTTCAACTCAATCACTGGTTGGAGAATCGAAAAAGTTGATGCTGGAGGCTATAACGAACCTGTTGCAGCACAAGGTGCGCCTGCTAACACCAGCCAAGCGACGAATGTTTTCGAAGAAGAGGAAGACGATCTTCCTTTCTAAAATATAATCACAAGATTAAATCCTACCTTATCGTAGGATTTTTTTATCCCAATGATTAGACTAGACGCCGACGATATTTCGTTTCCTGATCCGATGTTGTATAATCCTGACCATGGCGTTATTGCTATTGGCGGAGATCTACGTCCAGAACGTTTGTATTTTGCCTATCAATTAGGGATTTTTCCTTGGTACAACGAAGATTCAGACATATTATGGTGGTGTCCTGATCCACGCTTTGTTTTGTTTCCAAAAGAGATTAAAGTTTCCAAATCGATGTCTAAAATTTTAAACAGAAACGAATTTTATTTTACACACAATCACAATTTCGAACAGGTTATACGGGCTTGTCAAACGACTTATCGCCCAGACCAGGACGGAACGTGGCTAAATGAAAATCTTATTCAGTCCTTTATTAGCCTTCACAAAGCAGGTATTGCGCACAGCTATGAAGTTTGGCAAGGAGGGGAACTCGTTGGTGGATTTTACGGCATTAAAATAAATCGTGTGTTTTGTGGTGAAAGTATGTTTTCTAAAGTCAGTAATGCTTCCAAAGCGGGATTTATTAATTTTTGTAAAACCCATGAAGAGGAGTTTGACCTTATCGATTGTCAAGTTCATACGGAACATCTCGAAAGTCTTGGTGCCAAAATGATTTCTAAAAAGGAATATTTAACCTACTTATACCGATCGACACATGCCGAATGACAAATTAAAATGGATTCTTTTAATCGTACTTTCAATTATATGGGGTTCTTCATTTATTTTAATTAAAAAATCGCTTATCTACTTCACACCTTATCAAGTTGGTGGATTACGTGTTTTCATCTCTGCTTTGGTCTTGTTACCAATCGCGATAAAAGAAGTAAAGAAATTCCCAAAAGACCGGCTAAAATGGTTGATTATCGCAGCTTTGTGTGGTAACTTCATACCTATGTTTCTTTTTCCAATCGCGGAAACCGAAGTCAGCAGTAGCATTGCGGGAATCATCAACTCTATGATGCCGATTTTTGTAATTATTGTGGGAAGTCTGGCTTGGCATACGCCAACGAGTAAAACACAAATGTATGGCGTTGTTATTAGTTTTTTAGGCGCTTGTATTTTAGCATTCGAAAATTCTGGTTTGGGCGAATTAAAATTAATTCCGATTTTGTTATTGCTTCTCGCGACTTTACTTTACGCCATTAGCACTACAACTGTAAAAGCGAAACTTCATGACATTCCTGCGAAAATTTTATCATCTTTCGTTTTTGGATTTGTATTGTTGATTCCATCCTTATTAGCTTTGGTATTTTCTGGTTTCTTTTCTACTTTTTCCGTAGAAACTTTCAAATGGGAAGGTTTGGCTTATGTTGCGACTCTCTCAATATTCGGAACGGGATTAGCCATGATGTTAAACTACAAATTACTACACATTTCAACACCTTTATTTGCATCAACAGTTACTTTGGTTATGCCGATTGTTGCCGTTATCTGGGGATTTCTTGATGGCGAAACTTTGACGCCAATTCAGTATTTTGGAGGGATAATGATCTTGGCAGGATTAATATTTTTAAGAACCAAAACAACAAAAAAAATCACTTCGTAATGAAGTGATTTTAAATTTATTTCTTTCTCGTTTTTACTTTTTTAACGGCATCTTTTATAAACGGATATTTCTGTTGCATATCTTCAGATATTTCAGGATCCATTTCCAGAGCTAATTTGAGTGCTTCTGTGCCTTCATCATTTAAATTTAAATGAAAATAACAGTTGCTTTTCTGATAATGCAATTCTGCACGGTTATGCAACTGAATCGCTTTTTCTAAAAGGGTTAACGCATCTTCGTATTCGCCAATTAACATCAAAACTTCCGAATAGGCATACCAATTATAAAACCTAGAAGGCTCAACTGCGATTAAAGTCTTAAAACAATCTAAGCTTTCTTCAAAATCGCCAGACTCAATATATAAAAAGGCTAAACGTTTTTGATAATCGATATTATTTTCGTTCAACAGCACACTTTCTTTAGCGAAATGAAGCGCTTCTTTAAGTTTTCCCATTTCCTCATAAATAAAAGACTGCTCCATCATCGAAAGATAAAATTGTGGATCTTCTATTAATGATTTTTGGAAAAATGTTAAAGCTTGTACGGGCATTTTGTTCTCCTTGTAGCAAAGTCCAATTTTATAGAAAGTAAAGGCTTTGGTATATTCTAACTCCAACATTTCTTCATAAACAGCAATTGCTCGCATCCAATCGCCCAAAGCCTCATAGCAAGCTGCTTTGTTGGCATACACGCCGACAGAGTTAGGGTTAATTGCCAAAAGATAATCAAAAGCTTTTATTGCCTCTTCAAAATTCTTCTTGTTAAACTGAAGTTGTCCGTATTCAAACCAAGCGATTTCCGAAAAAGGATAACGGTCGAGATATTGATTGATAAAGCCTAAAGCTTCTTGATAACGGTTCAGTTTGTTATAACAAGACATTGCGTTTTCCAGAGAATAATCATCTTGTGGATCAAAATGCAAGGCTTTTGAATAATGTTTCAAAGCATTGAAAGGATCATCAAGATTAACATATTCGTCCGCAATAAAATTGTGTAAGAAATTCTGCTCTTCTTCCAACTCAAGCGCTTTCTCACAATATTCTATTGAGCGTTTTGGATTTCCAAGATTAGAGTAATATTTTGCGCAACATACCAAAAAGTCCGTCATGTCCATGCATGATGGTTTTAGCTCATCGATAAGTTCTTTAGCTTTCGTATAACGTTCTAGCTCTAGGAAAACCTCGAGTTGTTTTGTTTTTAATTCGATTGAGCTTGGATGTAATTTCAGTGCATATTTTGTTGCCAACTCCGCATACGAAATATCGCCTAACTCCAAATAATAAATAATGATATCCTCGTATTCTTCGCTATCGAAATAGAGTTCTTCATTATTTTCAATCATGTCTTCGAACTTTTTTGCAAGTTCATTTTCAAAAAATTCTTCCAATATTTATGTCTCGGTGGTCCATCGAAAAGAGAAATTTCTTTGCAAACTTCGACAAACCTTTATTAATGATATTTAAATTTAGTCAAAATAATTGAAACTAAATCAAACTTTTTATTTTAGCAATGATATCATCGCCTAACTTGTCAGCTTCTTCCTGAGATTTTGCTTCTGTATAAATCCTGATAATCGGCTCTGTATTTGATTTTCTTAAGTGAACCCAATTTTCAGCAAAATCTATTTTTACGCCATCTATGGTAGAAACTTCTTCATTTTGATACTCTTTTTCCATTTTAGTTAAAAGTGCATCAACATTAATTTCTGGCGTTAGCTCAATTTTCTTTTTTCCCATAAAATAAGCGGGATAAGTTGCTCTAAGCTCAGAAACAGTTTTATTTTCTTTAGCCAAATGTGTTAAAAATAAGGCTACGCCAACTAAAGAATCTCTTCCGTAGTGTAAATCTGGATAGATAATTCCGCCATTGCCTTCACCACCAATTACAGCGTCTTTTTCTTTCATCAAGGTCACAACATTTACCTCTCCTACTGCACTTGCAAAATATTCAGAATTATGATTTTTAGCAACATCGCGAAGCGCTCTACTCGAAGAAAGATTAGAAATTGCGCTTCCTTTTTTGTGTTTTAAAAGGTAATCTGCAACAGCTACTAACGTATATTCTTCACCAAACATTTCGCCTTTTTCGTCAATCAAAGCCAATCTGTCAACATCCGGATCCACGACAACGCCAAGATCAGCATTTTCATTTTTCACCAAGTCGCAAATGTCACCAAGATGCTCTTTCAAAGGTTCTGGATTGTGTGGAAAATGACCATTCGGTTCGCAATAAAGTTTCACAACATCGCAACCTAATTTCTCCAACAACATCGGAATTGCAAGACCTCCCGTAGAATTAACAGCGTCTAAAACGATTTTAAACTTTTTAGCTTTTATGGCGTCAACATCGACCATTGGCAAATCCAAAATCTTTTGAATATGAATGTCAAAAGCATCTGTATTCTCTTCATAACTTCCCAAGTCATCAACTTCAGCATAATTAAAATCTTCGTTTTCTGCTAATGCCAAAACCTTAGCACCTTCTTCAGCATTGATAAATTCGCCTTTGTTATTAAGAAGTTTCAACGCATTCCATTGTTTTGGATTATGAGAAGCCGTAAGAATGATTCCACCATCGGCGTTAAGCTCTGGCACCATTACCTCAACTGTTGGCGTTGTTGACAAACCAAGGTCCACGACATTAATCCCCAAACCTTGCAAAGTAGCAGTTACCAAAGATGACAACATTTGCCCAGAAATACGAGCATCGCGACCTATAACGAGTTTTAAATCTTTTTTATTTTGAGTATTTTGAAGCCAAGTTCCGAAAGCGGAAGCGAATTTTACAATATCTAATGGTGTTAAATTATCATTGACAGCTCCACCGATTGTTCCGCGGATACCTGAAATACTTTTTATTAATGACATACTTTATTTAAGTTTAAAAATATTTTGCAAAATTACGCAATTTAGATTTGGTAAACTAAAGCCTCAAAAACAATTTAATTTCAATTTTTATTAAACAAAAACTCTCTACAAAAAATTGCAGAGAGTTTTTTTATTATTGTCGTGCGAATACGTACATCATCTCAACTAACTCATACCCATCATGATATGAATAAGTTAATGATATTTTGTTCGGATCGAGAATTTTAACAATACCATTATTGAAATTCCAATTATAGCCATCATTATTATTCCCTTTTCCATCGGTTAGTTTCAAATTATTAGATTCAATAATATTGTTATGATTAGCTGTAATCACTTGCCAACCTGTGGGTTCTTTATATTCTACCACATTACATTGCGCATCATATCTATAGTATCTATACTTTTCGGAAATATTAAATTTCATTGTAGTATCCGTAAATACTGCTATTCCACTGTAGAAATAATCTTCTCTTTGCCCTGGACATCCTGTAGGCTCATCCACTTCCCACTCATCCGCAGGAACATCTTCGTCTACAATTTGTAAAAGTTTCCAATTGCCTGTAATAAAACTTTTAGGTAAAACTTTAATATTAAAACTTTTCGACTTTTCATTATAATCATCCTTATAATTTGCAGTCAAAGTTGTTACGACTGGTTGTGTTGCTGTTTGGTTTTTAAGTTTTAACTGAACATTAATTTTTCCATTGCTATTAAAGTTTACTTTTTCGATCTCTACTTCATTATTAGAAACGCTAAATTTTGCTCTTGCAAAAGTTGTATCATTTACCAATACATTGCTAGAATTAACCTGCTGTGGTATCAAAACATTTGTAACCATGGAAAAATTACAAAAAGGTATCTTTTGGTTAAGCCAAGTGGCAACTGAATTAATTTTTTCGAAATAACCTTCAAACTCTGCAAATTTTAAAAAGAAATCTGAGAAATTTCCAAAAGCATTGCCTTTATCACCGTTGATAACACTTCTTCTTTCGAAGCTATAATTCAATACTTTGGTGTCGCCTGTGATGAAATCTATAGTTGATTTATCCTGTATAGAGGAGTCTAAGATCAGCATTCGCGTATCTATGAATGCGCCTCCATATTTTTTTGCATTTTTAAAATTAATATAAATACCTACAAGCGCTGCACTTACTATAAAAGGATCCTTTGCCACCCACAGTACAACGCCACAAGTAGCAAGATAATACATAGAGGTCTTGAACATCAGGAAATTCTCATTAGCAATTAAGTTATCATCTTGACCTAGCATCATGCTTTTTTGCGGCGAGTTTTTTAGAATCTCATCGTACAAGTCCTTGTTTGCTGAGAAAAAGGTTGCCATCGTTTTTTTCTCTTCTGCTGTTGCTTTTTCGAATACATTTTTCACATTATTAAGATTGTCTTTTAGTAGACTTGTCTCATCGCTATTATCCAAAGTAGATGTATAATTATCCACTGAAGTCCAAAAGGTTTTTACAACATTTTCTGGAGTATCATTAAGCAAAACGTCTTTAATATTAAGATTAATTTTTTTATTTAGCTCCGCTACCTCCAAAGAACTATTGCCCAATACAGCATCTGATGGAATTACAAAAGCAATCTTGTTATCCTCAAATGACCTACACTCTAATGTTTCCCCTTGAAAGTTTGCAATATATGTTTGTCCATTTTTTGCACCATTCATTTCCTTAGCTACAATTTGCGTTTTGAATACCTCAAAAACAGTATCATCAATTGCAACTTCTTCTTCATTATTATTTACTTCAGTTTGACAACTAATAACCGAGACAATCATCATTATGAAAATGAAGATAACACTGTTTAATTTACTCTTTTTCATGTCTTATAATTTTTATTAAAAACAAAAATATTTTAATAAATACAAAAAAAAATACCTAGTCCTAGGTATTTTTTGATAATTAAAAAGCATATATACATCAAGAGCATCCACAGTTGGTATCGCAACCGCCACCTTTTTTTGACCTACGGAAAGCATTTCTTAAGTTTCTGAAAAGTGCATAACCTATCGCAAACAACAAAACCCCAATCAATACATATTGAAATACAATAGAATCCATAAAATTAGTTTTAGAATTATTTTAAAATCTGATAAGTTATTAGTGACACAAAGTATGCCAACACACACATAACAGTCGCTTGTGTTGCCGTTAACTTCCAACTCCCTGTTTCGCGATATACTACAGCGATTGTCGTGAAACATTGCATGGCAAGTGCATAAAACATCAACAACGAAATCCCTGTTGCTAAAGTGAAAACCCTATCGCCATTCGGGTATGTGTCTTGATGCATTTTGTCTAAAAGTTTACCTTCTGGCGCTTCTTCATCAAGGCTATATAACGTTGACATTGTCCCAACAAAAACCTCGCGCGCAGCAAAACTTGACAACAAACCGATTCCCATTTTCCAATCGTAACCTAAAGGGCGAATTGCGGGTTCTATAGAATGGCCTAGTTTTCCAAGATAAGAATCCTGCAAACTAACCTCCGTCGCTACAAATTGATCGGGTTCTTGTTTTGGACCAAAATAACTTAATACCCAAAGAACTACGCTTACTGCAAAAATCACTTTACCAGCCCCTGTAATAAAACCCCAAACTTTTTCTAGCATCAATTTGACATTGTAACCCCAAAGTGGCATTTTGTAAGTTGGCAAATCCATCACCAAGAAACTTTTGGTTTTAGATTTAATAAAATATTTTGAAACCAAAGCTGCCAAAAGCGCGAAAACAAATCCCAAAACATACATTCCCATAAGTGCCAAGGCTTGATATTTAATACCAAACAAAGTTTTGTCAGGAATTACCAATGTAATCAAAATACTATATACTGGAATTCTCGCCGCACATGTCATAAAAGGCGTTGCAAGAATTGTTATTAATCTTTCTTTGGTATTTTCGATGTTTCGCGTTGACATAATTGCAGGAATCGCACAAGCAACACCAGAAACTAGCGGTACAATACTTTTTCCATTGAGTCCGAAAGGTCTTAAAAACTTATCCATCAAAAAAACCACACGTGCCATATAACCAGAGTCTTCCAATAGATAAAGGAAATACAACATAATCCCAATTTGTGGTGCAAAAACCAATATCCCACCAATCCCAGGAATAATCCCTGTTGTAATTAAGCTATTAATTGGCCCTGGCGGAATCGTCTCCCCCACCGAAGTTTGTAGCCATGCAAAAGCATCTTCAATCCAAGACATTGGATATTCGGCAAGGAAAAACACACACTGGAAAACCAACAACAGAATAAAGAAGAAGAAAATATATCCCCAAAATTTATGCACCAAAACTTTGTCTAGTTTTTCGGTTAACATTTCTTTGAAAGCTGGCTTCTCGATAATCGTTTTCGATAAAACGTTGTCAATATTTTGATACCGTCGAATGGTTTCTTGCACCTGCAAACGTTTTGGCACATGACAATTAACGTCTTCTTGTTTTAAAATTTCGTTGATATTATTCAGCTTACCCAAATAGTTATTGGCAGCCAAAAGTGTCCAAACGCGGTATTGGTTGGGTTCTTGCGTTTGTTCTGCAATTCGGTTAACTATTTCTTTTTGCTCCAATGGAACTTCAAAACTTATTTCTTCGGTCGATTTGAACTCAGCATTTTTAACGGCTTTTTTAATACCATCAAGACCAATATTTTTTTTTGCATTGGTCGCAAAGACTTTCACTTTTAAAATCTCAGCCAAATGATCCACATTGATTTTGATATCGCGTTTTTCAGCTTCATCAATTTGGTTAATCACCATAATTGCAGGAATCCCAAAATCTCGAATTTGCTGAAATAATAGTAAGCTTCGTCTCAAGTTAAGCGCATCTGCGACATAGATTACACCTTCATACTTCGCGCGTTCTTCAACTAAATATTTGCTAAAAATAGCTTCATCTTCGGAACTTGGATAAATACTGTAAGATCCTGGAAGGTCAATAACTTCAACCGTTTCGCCACCGTACTCATATTGACCAGAATGACTTGCAACTGTTACACCTGCGTAGTTTCCGGTTTTTTGTTTTTTATTGCAAAGCCAATTAAAAATGGTCGATTTTCCAACATTAGGATTCCCGACCAACAAGACTTTTTTCTTTAGATTTTCATTATTATCCATAACTAAACTGCGTCTACATCAATAAATCTTGCCTCCTCGATACGCAAAGCCAAACGCGAATGCTCTTCACCATATTCTATATACAAAGGCCCATTGAAAGGGGCTTGGTACAAAATCTTAAACACTGTTTGCGGGAGCAATCCCATTTCTAAAATTTTGGTTGGCATTTTTAATTCATCATTAAAACCTCGAATTTTCCCTAGTTTATTTTTAGGAAAGCAACACAATGTTTCAGATATTTTTTTAGTCAAAACTTTAAAATTTAGAACTGCAAATATAGCTTATTTTAATTAAATCTAAATAACAAATCAAAGAAGAAAAGCCGAGCTTTCACCCGACTTTTGTCATATTATCAATATTTTAGAAATTATTTTTTCTTTTTAACCGATGTAGCTTCTGTCTTTTCGATAGGATTGTCATTGGCATTAAAGAAATCGTTAATCATCTTTTCTTGATTTTTCAACATTTCACCAACGGTCAAATCGCTTCCTGGCATTTTCATTCCCATCATATTTTGTGGAATATTTGCGCGAGCTTCAGCCATTGGATCTTGTTTGAAGGCTGCATAAGCTTTTTGGAATTTTTCTTTGGTTGTAAGCTTCAACTCATTATTCATCCCATATTTAGCATTTGCTTCTTCAGCATAACTGAATTCTTTCCAATCCTTAACCGTCTTGTTACCCTTCAGTTCCCAAGAATAGTTTTTATCAGCATCTTCTATTTTCACAATAAGACCTGGCAATCCATAAAATTTGTAAGGTCCATCAGAAAACGGCAAATCTGGACTGAACCAAGCGGTCCATATTCTTCCACCATATTCTACAGTAGCGTTTTGCGTGTTATAAGCTCCGACTTTTTTCTTTTCGTTGCCCATTTTCCAATTAAATTTAATGTCATCTTCATAACCGAAAAGCGTCATGCTAATCCTATCATGATAGGTCTCTTTCATCGACGGATAAGACTTATAGATTTTATACGAAAACTTTGGCATTTTAATAGACTTACTCAAGTCTTTAAAAGTTTTGGTCTTCTCCATTTCTTCCACAGCAACTTTTATGATAGAATCTTGTGCGGGGAGTGTAAAATCCTGATAAATAGACTTGTCTTTTGTAATATCCAAGATGGTCATAACCTTATCTATTTTTGCAGAATCTTTTTTAGGCTTAAAACTTAATTCATAGAAAAACCGATTGGCGGATTCTTGTGCGGAAAGCAATCCAACCAATAAAAGAAAACTTAAACTAACTAATTTTTTAATATTCATTTTGATGTTATTTTAAAAGTATAATCAATTAGTATCAGCAATTAATTTTTGTTACAAAAAATTAATCCAGCTTGTACATTTCTTTGATTGAAGCATTCATACAGTTATAAATAGCGAGTTGCTCGGGATTTGTAATCAATGATTGATGCGCTTCGAGAATCCGTTCATCATTACGAACTGCAGGCCCAGTCTGTGCTGCTTTGGGCTCCACGGATTTTATTTTATCAAAGGTTTCTTCTATCAAAGGCATAAAATAATCAAACGAAATATTCTGTGAATCCGAAATCTCTTTTGCTCTTGCAAAAAGATGATTAACAAAATTGCATGCGAAAACAGCAGTTAGATGAATGTACTTTCGTTTTTCAAAATCGGCAACTTCAACATATTTTGAAATTTTCTCGGCTATATTTTTTAATTTTTCAACCACATCTTCCGTTTCTGCTTCAATAAAAAACGGAATTTCAGAATAATCTAAATCTTTAATTTTCGAAAAAGTTTGCAAAGGATAAAAACTCGCTTTTTGATAATTACCTTGCAAAATTTCTTTCGGCAAAGAACCGGAAGTGTGAGCAACAATGGCGTTCTTTTTCAAAACCTGCTGGGAAACCGCTTCTACCGCAGAATCGCTAACCGAAATAATATACAAGTCTGCATCCGCCAAATTTTTTGTAGAAAACGGAATATTAAGTTCTTCTGAGATATTTTTTAGAACTTTCTGATTTCTTCCGAAAATTTGGACTAAATTTTGTTCGGTTGTTATTAGTGCTTTTGCGAGATGATATGCGACATTTCCAGAGCCAATGATAACGATTTTCACTTTTTGATATTTTAATATTTCTTGCAATTTAGCAGATTTCAGGAACAAACTATCCTTAGAAAATCAAAAATTTAAAAAACAATTTTAACTTTGGATTAAAATAATTATCCAATAAATGAAACATCCCACATGAAGCTTACAGACGATGACATTATCAAGCTGATGACACAGCCAAAAACTGTGGAAAAAGGGCTTCGTGCGATGATGGATATACACCAAAGCAGATTGTATTGGCATATTCGTCGATTGATTGTTGACCACGATCTCGCACAGGATGTATTGCAGGAAACGTTTATCAAAGCCTATCAGAATTTTCATCAATTCAAACAAGATAGCAAGTTGTACACTTGGCTTTATCGGATTGCTACCAACGAAGCTTTGCAACAACTTAACAGAATGAAAAAGATGAAAAAGGCCGATGAAGACCCAGATTACTATATGCAGAATCTGGTGGCTGATAACGCGGAAAAAGATGCAGAAGAAATACAAGTTATGTTACAAAAGGCAATACAAAGCCTTCCAGAAAAACAAAAATTGGTATTTACAATGCGTTACTATGACGATTTGCCTTACGAAGAGATTTCCAAAATTGTGGACATGTCTGTCGGAACATTAAAAACTAACTATCATTACGCTAAAGAAAAAATTGAAAATTTTATAAAAGACAATTATTCTGGCGAGCTATAGTAAAATAAAAGCGATGAAAAATTTTGACTTAGAAAATCTAGAACGTAAAAATACTTTCACAACACCGACCGATTTTTTTGCGTCAATGCAAGATAAGGTTATTGAAAAGACCAAGCTTCAAAAGAAAGAAGGAAGAATTATCTCATTTAATTTCAAATGGGCCGCTGCAGCAGCTATCGCAGTTATCGGAGGGCTTAGCTTTTGGTCTCTTAACAACCAAAACATTGAAAAACAACAATCTATTGCCCAACAAAAAATTATTATTGACAGCAGTTATTCTTCAATACAAAATCAGGACTTAGCAATTAACAACCCTGAACCGACAGTCGAAACAAAGCAAAATATTATTAAATTAGAAAAGCGTATTGCTGAACAACACACAACATCAGGATCGCCAAAGAAAACTAAAGAATTATTAGCAGCAGCAAAAACAAAGAAAAAAACACCAACAACATCTTTTGCTAACGCCAACAATTCATCAGAAAACAAAATGAATCAAATATTGGCAGTTTTCACACCAGCCCAGATTTCGGAAGTCGAACGAGGTGTCGATCAAGATGTATATTTAGATTTATATAATTAAACGACACAAAAATGAAAATTATGAAAAAAACATTGTTTAGTTTAATATTAATGGCGTTCAGTCTACATATTGATGCACAAACCGAACGGCGTGGAAATACCACAGAGCGCAGCCAACAAAGAACGAATAACCAAACTACAACCTCGCAATTAAGAAGCAGTGGGCTTGGCAACAATTTCAGTCCTAGTCAAAATGATTTTAACAGGACAAGAACAACTTCGCAAATGCAACAAAATTCTATAAACAACTGGAATCAGCTGGATAAAGAAGAACGCCATCAAATGATAAAAAACATGAATCCTAGAGAGCGTTCCCAATTTATGCAGACTGTAAAAGAAGATATTATACTCGACGAATTAAACATTCCTAAAGAATCGCAGGAAGAGTTCAAAGAAATATTTAAACAATATACCTTGAGCCAGAAACAAATTAAAGACAAATTCAAAGGTACTATTGATATTGAAAAATTAAGCAGCGATGAAGCCAAACAAAAACTTGACGAAAGTTTTGAAGTTGGAAAACAGCTTTTAAACAATAGACAATTATACGCGGACAAATTTTTAAAAATATTAACACCCCAACAAGTTTTAAAACTTTTCCAAACCGAAGGTAAAGTCCGGGACAAAATTATAGACAAAAAGTATGGTGGAAAGGAAAAATAGCTATCACCAAAGCTCTTCCAAATAAGGCCATCGAAAAAGATTTTTTCGGTGGTTTTTTCTTAATATAGCATTCAGATTGATAAAAGTTTAAAACAAATTTTTCTTTTTCCTTTAAAAATATGTATTTTCGCGAATTGATTATAAACACATAACAAAAAATGGCAGTTTTAGGAGAGATTAGAAAACGACCTTGGTTATTGATGGGTGTTATTGCCTTAGCATTAGTAGCATTCTTAATAAATCCAGATACTATTGATCAGGTTTTTGGAAAAAACCCTAGTATTTTAGGAAAAGTTAATGGCGAAGATATTAGCCGTGACGAGTTCAATGACCAATTATTTGTACTTCAACAACAGGCTCAACAACAAGGACAACCACAAAACGGACTTGAAGAACAAGCTTGGCAAGTATTGGTACAATCCAAACTAATCAAACAAGAGTTTGAAAAATTAGGACTTGAATTAACAGACGATGTGTTCTGGAGCCAACTTCAGTACGATCCAATGTTTGCACAAAATCCTTCAAATTTTGACGAAAAAGGAAACTTCAAACTGCAAGACATAAAAAAACAAATCGAAGGCCTGCAAAATTCTGGTGAGGCAGAAATGTATAACAGTTGGTTAAGAAACAAAAAATCAATTGAATACAGAATGATGGCAAGAATTCTTTTCGGCAACTTAGGAAACGGCATTACCGCCAGCAAAAAAGAAGCAGATCTTATCGTGAAACAACGTGATGAGATAGCAAACATCGATTATGTAAAAGTTGATTATACAAGTTTTGAGAAAACAAATCCTGTAAAAGTTACAACACAAGATTTATTGGACTATATCAAACTTCACCCAACAAGATTCAAAGTTGATGCTAACCGTAACTTAGGATACGTTTATTTCCCTGCAACGCCAAGTGCGCAAGACGACGCGGCTTCGCTTAATGAATTAAACAAATTATTCCTAAAAGGATCTGACGCTTCTAACGGAACTGAGAACTTCCAAAACACAACAAATGACTCTATGTTTGTTGAGCTTAACTCAGATGTTCCATACATCCCGCAGTACCTGAAGCCAGAACAACTACCAAGCACTTTAAAAGACAAAATCGCCTCTGCTGCAATAGGACAAACATTTGGACCATATAAAGAGCAAAATTATTATATCGTATCAAAATTGCTAGATAAGAAACCTTCTGACTCTACATTGTCAAGCCACATTCTTATCGCTTACAAAGGCGCGGAAAGATCGACAGCGACAAGAACGAAAGAAGCAGCAAAAAAACTAGCTGACAGCATCCTTGCTGACACAAAATCAAACGCTGCTAATTTTGATAAAGATTTAAAATTCTCTGATGAACCAAACGCTGTTGAAAGAAAAGGTAGCGTGGGATGGACAACACCAGAATCTCAATTTGCGCCAGGATATTTGCAATTCTTAGCAACAAACAGCAAAGGAACAATCGGATTAGCAGAAACGCAGTTCGGTTACCACATCATCAAAATCGATGATAAAAAAGCGGGTAGCATGGCTTACAAAGTAGCTCATTTAGCAAAAAACATCAAAGCTTCCGACAAAACGGAAAGCGATGTTCACAATAAAGCAACACGATTTATCCAACAAATCCAAGGTAAGAGCTTTAACGAATTCTCTAACATTGCTAAAAAGGGTGGATTTAATATGCAAAATCCAAAATCTGTTACACGATTCCAAGGTCAATTGCCTGGTTTAGGAACGGATAAAGATTCAGAAATATTAATGTGGGCATTTGACAAGAAAAGAGAAATTGGAGATACGGATATCTTCACTGTTGACGGGACAGGAGATCGCATTGTTGTTTACGTTGCTGGCAAACAAGATGCAGGTCTTGCAAATCCAGAAAGCGTTAGAGAACAGATTGAACCTATCGTGAAAAACAAGTTGCTTGCGAAGAAAATTACAGAAAAAATCAATTCTGCAAAAGCGGGAAGTCTAGATCAAATTGCGAAAATGTTCAACACACAAAAAGCAAACTCTGACATCAACTTCTTCAACGCATTCTTAGCAAATTCTATGGAGCCAAAAGTTGCTGGTGCGGCTTTCGGTGTTGCAAACAACAAGCTTTCTTCTCCTATCGAAGGGATGAGTGGCGTATATGTTGTACAACGCAAATCGCTTAAGAGTAACAAAATGCCTGGTGATGCTAAACAAGTCGTTGAGTCTATCCAACAACAAAACAGTTCTATGTTCGGACAAGGTTATCTTAAATCTCTTCAGGATAACGCAGATATCGAAGATTTCAGAATTGAAGTTTGGGATAAAAACCACCAATAAGAATAAAATTATTTAAAAACATAAAGAAAAGCGGTTTGTATTTTTGCAAATCGCTTTTCTTATTTTATTTAGAAAGAATATTAATCTCAATATTCTTATATTTGTAACCTAAAAAATAATATTTACGTGAAGTTTAGTAAAGAATTAAAGGCGGGTCTTATCGCAATATTTGCGGTTATTTCCTTTGTCATATTGTATCAATTTATGAAAGGGAAAAACATCTTCTCTACCGATAATCAATATTACATTAAATACGATAACGTTGAAGGTTTAGCAAAATCAAATCCAGTTTCCATCAATGGATTACGTGTAGGTCAGGTTTCTGACATCAAACCTATCCCGACGACTTCTGGCGACATCCACTTTGTCGTTGAAATTACTGTGAACGACAGATTCGAATTTTCTAAACAGTCTAAAGTAGAAATCTTTGAGCCAGGCTTAATGTCTGGCAAAGAGCTTAGGATTAATTTAGCCAAAGGAAATATCCTTGCTAAAGACGGTGACACTTTGATGGGGAATTTCCAACTATCAATGTTAAACTCTTTAGCCTCACAAGTCGGACCTGTAAAAGACCAAGTTGCTAGCGTTCTTACAAAGCTAGACTCAACTATGGTAAGTGCAAACAAATTGGTAGATGAACAAAATCGCCAACAGATAAAACTACTTTTAGCCAACCTAAACCAAACGGTTGCAGCTTTCAAAACAACAGCTGACCAAACTAACAGACTTTTAGCGAATAACGAAGCTGGCATCCATTCGGTACTTGATAATACCAACAAAACTCTACAGTCTACAAAAACAACAGTAGAAAAATTCGGGACAGTTGCCGACAATGTGGATGTTAAAAAGCTGAACTCTGCTATTGACAATCTCAGCACAACAGCAGACAAACTGAATTCTGTTATTTCTGGCATACAAAATGGAGAAGGTTCTCTTGGAAAGCTTACCAAAGATGAAGAACTTTACAACAATCTGAACAAAACTTCTAACAGTCTTAACGCTTTAATAGAAGATCTTAAAGCTAACCCTAAACGTTACATTAACATTTCTGTATTTGGAAAAAAATAACTTCGATTGATATGCAGTATATTGACAACATCATTTTTGTAATTCTTTTGATTCTTGGTTTTGGCATGTTTGCGAAAAGCTTACAAAAGATTTATAGAAATATCAACCTTGGTAGAGACATTAACAGGTCCGACAGAAAGTCCGAACGTTGGGCAACCATGACACGCGTAGCTTTAGGCCAAAGCAAAATGGGAAAACGCCCTATTGCAGCCATTTTACACGTATTTGTCTATGTTGGATTCGTAATTATTAACATCGAATTGTTAGAAATAATTGTTGATGGTATTTTCGGGACACATCGCTTTTTACATTCTATTTTAGGAGATACATTTTATAACGTCTTTACAGCAACTTTAGAAGTATTGGCTATTTTAGTAATCTTTGCAGTTGTTGTATTCTTTATCAGAAGAAACATTGTTGGCGTAAAACGTTTAACAATGAAAGAACTTGTCGGCTGGCCAAAAGATGATGCCAACATCATTTTGATTATCGAGTTTGCTTTGATGATGGCATTCTTCAAACTAAATGCTTCAGAATCTATTCTTCAGGCAAGAGGCTTTTATGAAGCCGCAGGTTATTTTCCAATAAGCGACATGCTGTTCGTTCCTATTTTGGAATGGTTCAACTTTGACAACGGCTTCTTAGTTTTTGTAGAAAAAGCAGCGTGGTGGTTCCATTTCGTAGGGATTTTAATCTTCATGAATTACCTTTATTATTCTAAACATTTACATATCATCTTGGCATTTCCAAGTACTTGGTATGCGAATCTTGATCCAAAAGGCGAATTCAACAATTTGGAATCTGTAACCAAAGAAATCAGATTAATGATGGATCCCAACGCTGATCCATACGCGGCGCCAGCTGAAGACCAAGCAGAAGTGCCATCAAAGTTCGGAGCCGAAGATGTTTTTGATCTTAATAAAGTTCAGCTTCTTAACGCTTATTCGTGTACAGAATGTGGTCGTTGTACCGCTAACTGTCCTGCCAATATTACTGGGAAAGAATTATCACCGCGTTTGATAATGATGAAGACACGTGACCGCCTAGAAGAAGTCGGCAAGAATATTGACGCCAACGGCGGCAAATTTGTGGACGATGGTAAAAAATTATTAAACGATTACATTACCAAAGAAGAACTTTGGGCCTGTACAACTTGTAATGCTTGTACCGAAGCTTGTCCTATCCTACTCGATCCTTTATCCATTATTTTTGAAATGAGACGATTCTTGGTTATGGAACAATCCGCAGCGCCACAAGAACTGAATATGATGATGACCAATGTTGAGAACAATGCTGCACCTTGGCAATATAACCAAGCGGACAGACTCAATTGGGCAAACGAAAACTAATACAAATGTAAAAATCTAGCAATGTAACATTACTGAAATTTGGTAAATTGATACATTGATTAAATTGGTAAACTAATTATGGATTTCACTATAAAAACAATGGCAGAATATGCTGCCGAAGGAAAATCACCAGAAGTTTTATTTTGGGTAGGTTGTGCAGGAAGTTTTGACGACCGCGCCAAAAAAATCACCAAAGCCTTTTGTAAAATTCTAAACAAAATAGGTGTTGAATTTGCAGTTCTTGGACAAGAAGAATCTTGCACAGGAGATCCTGCAAAACGTGCTGGCAACGAATTTATTTTCCAAATGATGGCACTTACAAACATCGAAATTCTTAACGCTTACGATGTTAAAAAAATCGTTACAGCTTGTCCGCATTGTTTCAACACCTTGAAAAACGAATATCCAAGTCTTGGCGGAAAATATGAAGTTCTTCACCACACACAGTTTCTAAAACAACTGATGGAAGAAGGCCGTCTGAAGATAGAAGGTGGACAATTTAAAGGTAAAAAAATCACTTTCCATGACCCTTGTTATTTAGGAAGAGGCAATGGCGAATACGAAGCACCAAGAATGCTTTTAGAAAAGCTAGATGCCGAACTGGTAGAAATGAAACGTTGCAAAACCAATGGGCTTTGTTGTGGTGCTGGCGGTGCGCAAATGTTCAAAGAGCCAGAAAAAGGCAACAAAGACATTAACGTTGAGAGAACCGAAGAGGCGCTTGCAGAGCAACCAAAAGTCATCGCAACAGGTTGTCCTTTCTGTAATACCATGATGACAGATGGCGTGAAGCATTTCAACAAAACCGAAGAAGTACAAGTCAAAGATATTGTAGAACTTATTGCCGAAGCAGACGACTTGTAATATCCGACTTTTCAAAATACAATTAAAACTCAGGCACGGCTTGGGTTTTATTTTTTAGAATAGCCAACTAAAGAATATTTCGTAATTTTAGGCTTAAATTTAAATACATTTAAAATGAAAATTGAAGAATCTAGCATCGTAGAAACCAACGATTATAGAGTAATAATATATCCTGCGTCACGTCCTTTTGCCACAAAAGAAGCAAAAGACATCGCAGAGCGTCTGTACGAATTTTTGTCAACTTGGGCAGCGCACGGCAAGCCTCTGGAAGCTTCTTTCAAAATTGAGAAAAACCAATTCATCATCATCTGTGTGGACGAGGAAAAAGAAATGGCTTCTGGCTGTAGCATTGATGCTTTGGGAGGTTTAATGCGCGAATTTGATAAAGAATATGAACTTGGTTTGTTCGACAGAATGAAAGCCAGTTTTGTGGAAAATGGAGAAGTTAAAACGCTAAAACTTATCGATTTTAAAAATAAAATCAGAAATGGAGAATTATCAAAAGACATTGAAGTTTTCGACTTTTCTAAAAATACGTATTTAGATTTTTTAAGCCATTTTTTGCAACCACTTAACAGAAGTTGGGCGGCGACTATAAAATAATTTGCATTGAAAATACTTTTCATTTCGTCTTGGTTTCCTAACAGATTAGAACCTACCAATGGTAATTTTGTGCAACGTCATGCCCAAGCTGTGGCGCTGAAACACGAAGTTGAAATCCTCCATGCTATTGGCGATTTTAACCAAACAGAGAAATTCATATTCGATGACCAAATGATTAATGGCATTCGGACTTTGATTGTTTATTACAAAAACACAAACAATCCTGCCACGAATTTTCTGAGAAGAATGAAAGCTTACAAATTGGGCTTTTCAAAATTGAAAAAACCAGATTTGGTGCACGCTAACGTGTTGCATAACAATATGCTTTTTGCGGTTTACTTAAAGAAAAAACACAAGATTCCTTTTGTTGTTACGGAACATTGGACCGCTTTACAAAAAGACAATCATGCCAAGACTTCCCAGTTTATTATTAAAATTGCTAAATACATTGCTTCCAAAGCTAACTTTGTAATGCCTGTAAGCAACAATCTGAAAGAAAGCCTTTCTCAACTTGGAATAAAAACGCCGATGAAGATTATCACAAATGTTGTATCGACAGAGGTTTTCGACATTAGTGAGCAGAAGTTTCCAAAACAGAATTTCATATTTTTGCATGTTTCTAGTTTAATAGACAGAAAAAGGCCTTTGGAAATTATAGAAGTTGTTGCCAAATTGCACCAAAACAATTATAAAGTACAACTGGAAATTGGCGGGGACGGCGATATCGTGCCTTTACAAAACAAAATAAAACAACTTAACGCAAATGCTTTCATCGAAGTTTTTGGTGCCATTTCTTATCAGGAAGTTGCCAAAAAAATGCAAAACTCCGATTGTTTCATTCTTTTCAGCGATAACGAAACGCAAGGTTGTGTCATTTTAGAATCTTATGCTTGTGGCGTTCCTGTTGTGTCAACAGAAGTTGGTGGCGCCAAAGAGTTTATAATAGAAAGTTTTGCCATTGGCGTCGAAAAAGCCAATCAAGAGGATTTGTACAATAAATTAGAAAAAATTGTTTCTGGAGAAATCCGCTTTGCAGATCCAAATAAAATCCGAGAATATGCGGTAGAAAATTTTTCTCAAGAGGCGATTGCAAGGCAATTTGACGACATCTACCAACAGACTATTAACCAACCCGCTACACTGAAAACACATGAATAGCTTGAAAGAATTTTTAAATAATTTTTTCAATAATAAAGGGCATTTTGTTTTCTTATCTTTTTTGATTGCAAAAATTTGTGGGTTTTTATCCTCAATTGTCATTATAAAATTATTGCCAGAAAATGAATTCGGGATTCTCAGCATCGTGCTATCCGTATTCGCAATATTTTTACCATTTGCAGGCCTAGGAAGCAACCAGATTCTCCTGAGATACGGCTCCTTGCATGATGATGAAGACAAAAGAAAACTATCGTCTTATCTTTTCTTCAAAGGCTTTTTCTACGAAATCGTATTGGTCGCAATTTTTATTGGCTTTTCTATGTTCTACATGGAAAAATACGATGACATCCTAACTATATTTTTATTTTGTGGTGTAAGGCTTTTCGGATTTTATTTTCTGAATCATATACAGACTTTTTACAGAATAACAGGCCGAAATAACATTTTTGCAAGAATCAATAATGTTAATAATATTGGCGGATTTATTCTGCTTTTTTTACTGACTTATTATGGGGGATTTTACGGTTATTTGACCGCAATGGCGCTGATGCCTTTCTCCTCTTTATTTTGGCTAAAAAAGGAAATGTTCAGTTTCAAAAAAAGCCTCTTTCCTAACACGCGCGAATTGTGGCGCTTCGGGATTTTCACAGCATTCACGTCTGTTATTTCCGAAACTTTATTTTCATTAGACATTTTGTTATTAAGTTTCTTAAAGGACGAAACCGCTGTCGCCAATTATAAAGTCGCTATTTTGTTACCTTCGAACATTCCGTTTCTTGCGATAAGTTTTATGCAAAGCGATTATCCAAGACTTACAAAAAACCATAAAGACAAAGCATTTTTGACATCCTATTTAAGAAACTATTACAAATTATTCTTCCCGATTTGTATTTTTATTTTCGGCTTTTTCTACTTTTTTAAAACAGATCTTCTTCAGTTATTTTTTGGAAAAACATATATTGAAAACGGCAACTTGCTCATGATTCTATTATTTGGTTTTTGCTTTGGAATGCTCTCTCGCAACATTTACGGAAACCTTTTGCCAGCAGTAGGAAAAATAGAAATTAACACGTGGGTGTCTGCGATATCGTTGCTTCTTTTGACACTTGTTTCGTTCCAGTTGGTTAAAGAATTTGGCTTAATCGGTATGGGAATTTCCTTAACTACGATTTTGGTTTGGGAAGGCTTAATTTATTTTTTCTTCTTTACAAAATACCTTAAGAGTCTTTAAACTTAAATTTTTTAAAGATTTAAAATTATCTTTGTTCTATGAAAAGACAATTTTCACTTTTTATATTTAGCCTCTTAACATTGCTCGCTTGCCGATCTGATGACGACGTGGTACAAGACATTGATCAAATCCTCAATATCTATATCAAAAATGATGCGGGTCAAGATTTATTAAATCCAAAACTTGCTGCTCATTACACCAATGTCGCTCTGCTAGATTTGTTAGCAACGACTGACCAAAAGCCGGTTAGCTCCAGCATTATCATGGACAAAGATTCTGTGCGTTATGTAGAATATGTGGCGGGCGCAACACGTCTGATAAAAGATTCTATCAACGAAAACTCAAAAAGTTATTATTCGTCGATGATTATTCGTTTAACAAAAATTGTTGACAAGGCGCCAGTTATCGACGATGACACGATAAGAATAGAATACAACTGGACACCACAAAAGTTTGAAGTTTCCAAAATGTGGCATTCCAACCAATTGGTCTTTACAAAATCGGATACTCAACCGAATATTGTCAACATCGTGAAATAAAAATCACTAATTTTGCAATCTTAACTGATGTTTTTTGATTTTTAAATATAATTTTAAAACAGAAAGCATCAACAAAATCAATATACTAACAACAAAATTATGTTACAAGTTAATTTTTTACGCGAAGAAAAAGAGCGCGTTATTGAAGGTTTAAAGAAACGTCATTTCAAAAATTTAGAATTGGTAGATGCTGCCATTTCCGCAGACGACAACAGAAAAAAACTTCAATTCGACCTTGACTCCCAACTTGCTGAAATGAACAAAATTTCGAAAGAAATTGGCATCATGATGAAAGAAAGCAGAAAGGACGACGCCGAAGCTGCAAAATCCCAAACTGCGCAGTACAAAGAGTCGAGTAAAGAATTGCAACAGCAACTAAATGATGCTGAAAAAACTTTGTTAGATATTCTTTATCAAATCCCAAACATCCCGAACGATAAAGTTGTTGCGGGTATTTCTGAAGAAGACAATCAAAACATCTATCAATCAACACCAGTAGAAGGACTTGGCGAAGGCGCAATCCCACATTGGGAACTCGCAAAAAAATACAATCTTATCGATTTTGAATTGGGTGTAAAAATAGCTGGTGCTGGCTTCCCCGTTTATCTAGGAAAAGGTGCAAGATTGCAACGTGCTTTGGTGCAATATTTCTTGGACAAAAACACCGATGCTGGCTATCTGGAAGTTAATCCGCCACATGTTGTTAACGAAGCTTCTGGCTACGGAACGGGACAATTACCAGATAAAGAAGGACAGATGTATTATGTTGGTGCAGACGATTTGTATCTGATTCCTACTGCGGAAGTTCCGGTAACCAACATTTATCGTGATGTTATCTTGGACGAAAAAGATCTGCCTATCAAAAACACAGCTTTCTCACAATGTTACAGAAGAGAAGCAGGAAGTTATGGTGCGCACGTAAGAGGTCTTAACCGTCTTCATCAATTCGAAAAGGTGGAAATCGTAAGAATTGAAAAACCAGAAAATTCTTATGCTGTTCTTGAAGAAATGGTAGAGCATATCAAATCTATTCTTGAAGATCTAGAATTACCATACCGAATTTTAAGACTTTGTGGTGGCGATACAGGTTTTGCCTCTGCGATGACTTATGATTTCGAAGTTTGGAGTGCTGCACAAGAAAAATGGTTAGAAGTAAGTTCTGTTTCTAATTTTGAAACCTTCCAAGCTAACCGTTTGAAATGCCGTTACAAAACTGAGGGCAAAACACAATTGGTGCACACATTAAATGGTTCTGCAATGGCGCTTCCAAGAATTATGGCGGCTTTGTTGGAAAACAACCAAACACCTGAAGGCATCAGACTTCCAAAGAAAATTGCTGAATATGCAAGATTTGAATTGATTAATTAAAATTCAATTTTTTAAAAATAATAAGCATTTCCAAAGTCTAAGATTTTGGAAATGTTTTTTTTGAATAGAATTCAATTTCTTTAATTTGTGATGTTTAAAAAAATTTAAAACTTAATATTTTGAAAAGTTCCCTACAAAAATTTAAGATTTAATACTGCATTTTTCTAAGTTTTGGTGAAGTCGATCCAATAAATACTGCAGTCGCAAAAGTTAATGTACCGCCAATAACAACCGATCTTGCGACTCCAAAAATCTTCGCCATTACACCACTTTCAAATTGTCCCAACTCGTTACTCGACATAATAAATATAGAGTTAACGCTCATCACGCGACCACGCAATCCGTCAGGCGTTTTTAATTGAACAATCGTTCCGCGGATTACAACACTTATGCCGTCTAGCATGCCACTCAGCATTAGAAATCCAAATGACAGCCAATATAGCTCCGACAAGCCAAATCCAATAATACACAAGCCAAATCCTGCCGCAACTGCTAACAGAATTTTACCTTGATTGCGTTTTAAAGGAACAATAGACAAGAAAATAATAACGCACATCGATCCAATATCCGACGCGGCATTTAACAATCCAAAACCTTCGGAACCGACTTTTAGAATATCACTTGCAAAGACAGGAATCATCGCCACTGCACCACCAAATAACACAGCAAACATATCGAGCATTTGCGCCCCAAGAATTTCCTTAGTTCTCACAATAAAAGAAAGGCCTTCTTTAATACTTTGCCAAACTTTGGGCTTTTCATCGTGGTTTACAACAGGATGTTGTTTTTTAAGATTCCAAAAGAAAATAGAAGCGATAATCATACTAAAAACAATGACCACCAACGTATATTTGATAGTGATTAAAGCAATTAAAAATCCGCCAATAGCATGTCCAGAAACAGATGCTGTAAGAAAAGTCGCCTGATTCATCGTTACGGCATACGGAAGATTTTCCATCTTCACGATTTTAGGAATCATGGACGGAACCAAAGGTCCTAAAAAAGCACGACAAATCCCTGTAAAAAAAATAATTCCATAAATAAAATACGTGATTTCGTGCCCGGTAAAATGAAATTTGTGTCCCAAAAAAGCAGGAATTAAAAGAAAACTAATTAAAACGACATAAGCATAATTGCAGATTAAAAGCAATTTCTTTTTTTCGTTATTGTCAATAACATGGCCGGCATACAGCGCACTTCCAACAGCGGGAACAACTTCCGAAAGCCCTATTAAACCTATCGACAAAGGATCTTTGGTCAATTGATAAACCCACCAACCGAGCAATGTCGCCAACATTCTGAAGGCAAGTATCAAAAAAAATCTTCCCATAAGAAGATTCTTATATTCTTGATTTTTTAAAACTTTAAGAGGTTTTAATGATATCATTTAAAATTAATCTTTTCTAAAAAGATTTAGTAAAATTTTCTAAAAATTCAGCAATTTTCCGGTCATTAGCTAATCTAGGAATTTTATTTTGTCCTCCCAACTTGCCTTCGGATTTTGCATAATCTTGGAAAGCATTTTTCTTTAAATTTTTAATTTTTAAAGTTTGAAGAATATTTCCAGCAATCAAATCATCATAATAGGTATTCCGTGCTCTTAATTGTTGATCCAGTTCTAATCTAAATTGTTCTAAACTTTCCGGTTCTTTATCAAACTCGATAAACCATTCGTGATAAGGCAAACCTTCTACAGGATTGACTTGTGGCGCCAGATGGAACTCTGTGATTTGGCATGGGTGTTTTTCGACCGTTGCTTTCATGGCTTCTTCAACTTCGTAAGCGATAACATGTTCACCGAAAGCAGACGTAAAATGTTTGGTTCTTCCACTTACCAAAATGCGGTGTGGATGTTTGTCAATAAAACGCACAACATCACCAATAGAATAGGCCCACAATCCAGAATTGGTGGTCAGAATTAATGCATAATCTATATTGAGTTCAATATCTTTTAAAGTTAAGCGTTTAGCCTCTGGTTTTCCAAAATCTTCCAAAGGCACGAACTCGTAAAAAATTCCGTGATTGGTCAACAACAACAAGCCTTCTTTTTCAAAATCATCTTGAAAAGCGAAAAACCCTTCCGAAGCAGGAAATGTCTGTACAATATCTACAGGTTTTCCCAAAAGGTCATTCATTTTTTCACGATAAGGCTCATAATTAACACCACCTGTAATGATTAACTGCAAGTTTGGGAAGATATGGGTAATTTTTTTATGATGTCTTTCAATCAACTTTTCAAAATACATAATCAACCAGGGCGGAATACCGGAAATCAAAGTCATATTCTCATGTTCCGTTTCTTCCACAATTTTATCCACTTTGGCTTCCCAATCTTCGATACAATTGGTTTCCCAACTCGGCAATCTGTTTTTCTGTAAATAATTAGGAATATGATGCGCTACAATCCCAGAAAGTCGCCCTGTTTTTATCCCATTCACTTCTTCTAGTTTTGGCGAACCTTGCAAAAAAATCATTTTCCCGTTAACGAAATCTGCGTTATCTTTTTTAGAAATATAATGGAAAATGGCACTTTGTGCTGCAGCAATTTGGTAAGGCATTGCTTCTTTAGAAATCGGGATATATTTCGCGCCCGAAGTGGTTCCAGAAGTTTTCGCAAAATATTCTGGAAGTCCTGGCCAAAGGATTTTGGCTTGACCTTTTTTTATTTTTTCAATATAAGGGCGAAGATCTTCGTAATCCGAAATCGGAACTTGCTTTTGAAAATCGCCAATCGACTGTATCGTTTCAAACTGATGACTACGTCCGAATAAGGTTTTATCGGCAGTTTTAATTAAATCTAAGAGTAAAGCTTCTTGTTTTGCGACAGCATTCGTTTTAAAATCATGTGTTTTGACAACATGTTTTTTTGCCCAAATTTTGGCAATTGTTTTCTTTAAAAATCCTAACATAAAGTTGATTATTCGAGTCCAAATTTACCAATAGCTAATGAATTAAAACTCAGAATTATAAATAATTTAAATAAAAAAAGATAATTTGATATTATAATTCGTAAAAAACACTATATTTGCACCTCGAATAATTATATAAAAATCATAAACAATGTTTGCAATTGTAGAAATAGCAGGGCTTCAATACAAAGTTGAGCAAGACCAGAAGTTGTTTGTAAACCGTCTAGCAGGAGAAAAAGGAGCGAAAGTATCTTTCGACAAAGTTCTTATGACTGTTAACGGAGCAGTAACTGTAGGCGCCCCAGCTGTAAGCGGTATCACCGTAGAAGTAGAAATCCTTGACCACGTTCAAGCTGACAAAGTAATCATTTTCAAAAAGAAAAGAAGAAAAGGTTATGCTAAGAAAAACGGTCATAGACAACAATTAACTCAAATCCAAATCGTATCTATCACAGGATTCGACGGTGAGAAAAAAGCTAAACCAGCTAAAAAAGTTTCTAAAAAAGAAGAAACATCAGCTGAATAATTGTTTAATTTTAAAAAGCTAAAATAAGATGGCACATAAGAAAGGAGTTGGTAGCTCCAAAAACGGTAGAGAATCTCACTCTAAAAGATTAGGTGTTAAAATCTTCGGTGGTCAAGAAGCTATCGCTGGTAACATCATTGTAAGACAAAGAGGTACACAACACCACCCAGGTGAAAACGTGGGAATCGGTAAAGACCACACTTTGTTCGCACTAGTTGACGGTAAAGTCGTATTCAGAAAGAAAGCTAACAACAGATCTTTTGTATCTGTAGAAGCTAACGCTTAATCTGACATACTTAAAACATAAAAAAACCTCGCAAATCGAAGGCACTGAAAAAGTTCAGTAAAAAAAGAGTAAAAACTATAATGTTTTTGCTCTTTTTTTTTGTATCTTAAATGAGTATTTCAAGAGTTAAATGATGTTATTACAGCAACAAAAAATGCAATTGAGTTCCTATACTGAGTTGTATGATTTAGTCGTTCCAAAGGAAAATCTACTTCGTAAAATTAATGAACTGATTGATTTTTCCTTTATCTATGAAGAGCTTTTGAATAAATATTGTTTAAACAATGGGCGCAATGCAGAAAGTCCAGTTCGGATGTTCAAATATCTGCTTTTGAAAAGCATTTACACCGTTTCTGATGTGGATGTGGTGGAGCGTTCCAGATATGATATGTCGTTCAAATATTTTTTGGAAATGACGCCCGAAGAAGATGTTATTAATCCCAGTTCTCTTACAAAATTCAGGAAATTACGCTTGAAAGACTCCGATTTATTGAACCTTTTGATTGGTAAAACCGTAGCGATTGCTATCGAAAAAGGCATCATCAAATCCAAATCCATTATTGTAGATGCTACGCATACTTTGTCGAGAAGCAACCCATTTTCTACGATAGAAGTGCTTCGAGAGCGCTCCAAACTGCTTCGCAAAACCGTTTATCAGTTTGATGAAGAATTTAAAACCAAAATGCCCTCAAAAAATATTGAAAATAATGTAAAGAAAGAATTGGAGTATTGCCGAGAACTTGAAAAGCGCATTAAAAATGAAGCCTCTATCAGTGAAATCCCTGCAGTAAAGGAAAAATTAAATCTTTTGAAAGAATTGGTGGAAGATACTGATGAGCAAATGATTTATTCAAAAGATGCAGATGCTAAAACAGGTCATAAATCTGCTGACAGTTCATTTTTCGGTTACAAAACACATATTGCAATGAGTGAAGAGCGGATTATTACGGCAGCTGTGGTAACTTCAGGAGAAAAAGGTGATGGTCCAGAATTGCCACAATTGCTAGAAATAAGTCAAGAAAACGGAATGGAAGTGGATACGGTTATTGGAGATTCTGCCTATTCTGGAAAAGAAAATCTGAAAATAGCCAGTGCGCAAAACATCAAAGTAGTCGCTAAATTAAATCCCTCTATTACTCAAGGTTTTCGAAAAGATGAGGATCAATTTGATTATAATAAAGATGCGGACAGATTTGTATGTCCTGCAGGACATTTGGCGATACGAAAAGCCCGACAGAACAGAAAAAATGTAGGCAAAAACCAGGTTGACACCTATTATTTTGATACCGAAAAATGTAAAGTTTGTCCTCTAAAAGAGGGTTGTTACAAAGAAGGAGCAAAATTCAAAACCTACTCGGTTTCCATTAAATCAGACTTGCATCAAGACCAAATGCTTTTTCAAGAAAGCGATGAATACAAGGAAAAATCGAAACATCGCTATAAAATAGAAGCCAAAAACAGCGAGCTGAAAAATGTACATGGTTACAATAGAGCCATTGCATATGGCATCGAAAATATGCAAATGCAGGGAGCAATGGCTATTTTCGCCGTTAATTTGAAGAGAATACTAAAATTAATGTAGAGAAATGGCTTCTTAATGCTGTCATTTTATTATAGGTCATCATCGCATTGAAATTAGCGGTAAAAAAATTCCAAAGATTTGAAATCGAAAAAAAATAAAAGAGTTTATGGCGCCGCAATAAACTCTTTTATTTAACTCAAATTAATGAGGTTTTTCAGTGCCCTCCAAATCTACGAGGTTTTTTTGTTTCACTTTTCTTCTTTTAACAATACATTTCCATCTGTTTTATTCACAATAAGCCTGCATTTTGTCACGCAGCGCAGCCCAATCTTTAGGCTCTATTCCATTGTTTTTAAGACTCACAAACACAACAGTCCCTTCGCCTTCCAAAATTGTTTTATTATCTAAACTAAAATGATATTGGTATGTACACGAGGTTTTACCCAACTTTGAGATAAACATCGTTTTGTAAATAATATCGCCCAAACGTGCTGGCGATTTAAACTGTGTTTTGATATCCACCGTCGGAATACCGCTATCCTGATGCATCTGCTCAAACGGATATTCTAAAACCTCACGAAAGAAATCTTCCATAAGCCCATTTAACATTTCAAAATATCGAGGATAAAATACAATTCCTGCGGGATCACAATGTTCGAAACGGATACGTTGTTCTTTAATAAATTTCATTTTCAAATTTTATTTTAAAGCTTGAGCTATTAAAAAGCCAGATCCTCCGCCCAATCCCGGCCCTGGATGTGTTGAAGCACCACTTTGGTAAAGATTCTTAATTGGCGTTGTATGATTTTTTGTTGACTTCAAAGGTCTAAAAACCAAATACTGTTCTATCTCACACAATCCGGCATACGGATCGCCACCAACAAGATTAATATTTAGCTCACTTAAATCTTTCGGTGAAATAACTTTTCTTGCGACACAAGCTGATTTAACATTACTAATATACTGACTAATTCTTTCTAGAACCCTATCTGCATAAGCTTCTTTGAGTTCTTCTGTCCATTCGCCATTACAAAGATGCGACAGTTGTCCTGCAGCGTCTTTTACTGGAAAATTAGGACATTCTGGAAGCTGAATCCACAAAACATGTTTGCCATCTTTTGCACGAGTAGGATCTGTCGCAGTTGGCTGACCAATAGCAATTGTTGGTTGCTCTGGTAATTCTTGGCATTTCGCCTGGATACAAGCTTTGGAAATATCATTAATACCATCCGAAAGATGGCAATAAGTCACTTTGGAAAGCGCCTCGTCATACCATTTCGGTTCTTCATTCATAACCACATGAATCTGCATATTTCCCATCCCGAAGCGATAATTTTCGGCATCATTTTTCACCTCATTAGAAACTTTTGCTGAAGATTTCAATAGATTTCCATAAAGTTGTTTTGGTGTAACACTTGCAACAACGTTTTTGGATTCAAAAGCTTTTCCATCTTTGGTACGAACGCCTTTTACTTTCTCGTCAACATCTACTAAAATTTCGTCAACTTCTTGGTTAAGTAAAATTTGGCCGCCATTTTTTTCGATAATATTTTTAAAAGCATCGACAATTTTGTAGCTTCCACCTTTCACCAAAGGTAAACTTACCAACTCTACTGTAAAAGCTATAATCTTCGCCATCGTTGATGAAAAAGGACTTTCAGGGGCAAGACCTGTATGCAAAATCCAAGGTGCAAGGCAAGCTTGCAATTCTTTTCCTTTATAATATCTCGGAAAATCGTTTCTGACATTAGCCACGAAAGAGCCGACTTTCTCGGTTGTATTTTTAATTTTATTCTTCCAAACGTATTTCGCAAGATAAGTCGCCATGGAAGTAGTCATCAAATCTTTTCCTAAAAAAGAAAAAAGCAAATCCGCATTTTGTTCAATAAAAGCAATTTGATCGCGATAACGATTCCCATCACCATCAAAAAGCCCATTATAGGTTTTATCATTTGTTGCTTTATCCGTCGTAATTAAAGCATAAGATTTATCAGACAATACCGTTCCTGTTGGCGTGGTTGTAGAAACAAACTCGACACCTTCTTTGTCCAAATCCTCTTTCAAAGCGGCGTACGCTGGCGAGGTCACAAACAATGGATATGCCGTGGAAAGGGTATCAATCATACATCCTGCCAATTCTTCGCTACGGATGCAGCCACCAAGAAATTCGGTTCTTTCTAGAAGCAATACCGATTTTCCAGACTTTGCTAAAAGACTAGCGCAAACCAAGTTATTGATTCCTCCTCCAACAAGAATAGTATGGTAATTTGACATACAATGATTTTTATTAAATTATTAAACCTTATAGGTTTGCGATAAGTTTTTCGGTTTCTTTTTTGTCATGATTCTGAATAGCCACCGACAAGATGTGCTGAACTTTTTCTTCGATATTCGGAACATTCATGTAATCTGTTGCATATTTATTAAGCATTGCAAATTTGGAATGTCCTTTTTTATAAGTATCGCCATAACCCTTTTTCAGTCGATAAGAATTGGCAACTTCAATGGCTAAGTTGTAATTAACTTTAGTAATCGTTTTTATTCTTTCTAACCATTGATCGACATTCTCCATCTCTTCATAATGACGGAAAGTTTTCATACGCCATCCGCGCATGCCTCCCATCACATAAAGCATCAAAAAATTAAACAATCCTGTCGAGTGCATTCTTCTGTCTTTGTCAAACTTTCGTTTATAAAAGTCGCGCATTTTTTCATTATCGATGTACTTTTTGCCCAAGCTCGCCGGTAAAAACCCGATAACCTCCTCATAGCCTGGATGCAAATAATCTAATGTATTAACGATTTCGTTTTCTTTGGCACCAACTTGTTGATAGACTTCTTTTTGTCTGTATTTTTTGGTTTTTTCGTCAGACACAAAAATCAAATCGTCATAAGCCATTCCTACAGCTAAGTTCTTCGCGGTTTGTCTTGTTAACTGATAATTTTTATCCGAAGAATCTAAATTTAATATTTGTAAAACTTTCTCCAAATAGACCTTTCCATATTTTAAATCCTGAAAATCGATAACATGATTAAGTCCATGCCAAACGACGTCATGCGTTTCCATAGGAAATTTTGATTTCACTTCTTCTAAAATTTCATTTAATTTTTTAGATGAAACCGACGTTGGTAAAGCCTGGAACACCGCAGGACGTATATCCGGCAGATAAGGTTTGGGCTGCGAAATAAAATCTTTAATATATTGATAAGCTTCATTGAAAGAGTTAAGACTCTGTTTGATGCCTTTTCCGCCAGAATTTTCGATCACTTTGATAAATTCATCTTTAGAGAACGGCAACGTTCCACTTGCTGCCAAAGCTCCAAACAAACTAGAAGATACAATACTTCCGTTTTTGGTTGCAATGAGTTTAAGATTTCCGAATAGCGATTTTTTAGAATACTTTTCGGTCATTTCAAAAATTTTCGCGCCATCTGCAATGCCATCTCCCGAACTTTCTTTTTCACGAATCGCCAAGTTACGATTGGTCGAGAAAATCATCGTTGTCTTTTTGGAAACAAAGCCGCGTTGAATGGATCTACCCGCTTCCATTAATTCCGTCGCCATCAAAATATCCACATCGTGTGGACCTGGCATTTGGGAAAGTACGGGCGTTTTTTCTGCTACGTTATCTTGCAGATTTTTGGTTGGAAATAATTCGATATAATAAACAGTTGCGCCCGTTCTTTGGGCAACTCCCGCAATATAAGTGTATTGGACAAAATAGCCATTGTTCTCCGCAAGTTGTGCAATCCAACCTGTAAGAACGCCGCCACCATCGCCTCCAACTGCTAATAAAGCTATTTTAATAGGTTCTAAAGTTTTCATGCCAATTGTCTTTTTTTCTCTCTTCTATTTTGTAAATAACTAAAAATACTTTGCTTCACGTTGTGTTTAAACTTTTCCCAACTTGTTGGGTTCTTAACCACTTGTGCTTTATAAAATGATGGGCATAATACTGCTGCTTCTGCCACCTCACCACAATTACCACAAGCCACACAAGAAGAATCTATTGTTGCAATAGGATCTTCGCGCAGCGGATTATCGCTGTAGGTCAACGTCAACGATGGACAACCTGAAAGTCGCATACACTCGTGATCGCCTGTACAAACTTTGGAATCTACGCCGAACTTCTCGTTGACAACGCGTTTTTTTTCTTCTAGTTTTTTCTTTTTCACTTTGTTATCACGTCGTTGCTTATTCAGCATACATTCGGATTGTGCAATAATGACTTTTGGCCCTTTTTCGTTTGACGTTAAAGCTTTGGTAATCACTTTTACCATTTTATCAACATCATAAGTATTATCAATAAAATCGACATGTTTGACGCCAACACCGTGAACTGCTTTTTCAATCGGATTATTAATCGTTCGGATTTTATTATTAAATCTAGACGATGGTACATCCTGCCCTCCCGTTGCTGCAGCATAATTATTATCAATAATAATTGTTAAACCATCATTATTATTAAAAACAGCATTAGTAATACCCGTTGTCAAACCGTTGTGCCAAAATCCGCCATCTCCCATTATGGAAATAACGCGTTTTTGTCCATTATCTTTTCGGACAAAGTCCATATTAAATGCCGAAGCCGAAGCGCCACCTAAACCGTAACCCATCGTGGTAGCACCAATATTAAATGGGGGTAAAATAGAAAACAAATGACAACCAATATCTGCCGAAACGTGATAGTCACCCATATTCTGTTGCACCAATTTTAAGGCTGCAAAAATTGGGCGTTCTGGACACCCAGTACAAAAACCTGCCGGTCTTGCAGGTACTGCTTCTGATAAAGCTTTGGCATCTTCCGCCAAAATGTTAATAGAACCTTCTCGTTCTGAGATTTCAATTTCTTTTTGATAAAGATTAAAAAATTCCGACAAGGCTGTTTCCAATCGTCCGATGGTATAATCGCCACCCATCGGTAACAAATCTTTACCGTGAAGTTTTGTTTTCACTTCCTTATGGAACAAGGTCAAACCAATACTTTGTTCGATATAATTAGGCTGACCTTCTTCAACAAGAAGTACGGCTTTTTTACCTTTACAAAATTCTAAAACCTCATCATCAATCACAGGATAAGTTACGTTCATCACATACACTGGAATCTTGACATTACCCAAATGATCTGATAAATCGAATTGAATTAATGCGCGATTCAAGTTATTAAACAAAGCCCCTTGAACAATTATTCCGATATCCTCACGATCTCCCGACAAAAATTCATTCATTTTATTATCTTTAATAAACTGAATAGCAGCCGGTAATCGACGTTTAATTTTATCTTCCTCTTGTAGGAAAGACGCTGGCGGAAGGACTATTTTATTGAGATCCCGAATTGGATTGTTAAGCGCCTCCGCTAAAGTATATTTTGGTGTTTGATTGTCTTTGGCCACAAATTGCCCGTACAAATGGCAAGATCTAACTCTTAATTCCAAAAAAACGGGCGTGTTACTCGCTTCCGAAAGCTGAAACGCTTTTTCCGTAAAGTGGACAATGCTTGGTAAATTTGGTCGTGGATCGATCAACCACATCTGAGATTTCATCGCAAAAGCATGTGTTCTTTCTTGCATAATACTCGAACCTTCGCCATAATCTTCACCGATAATAACCACTGTTCCACCCGTAACGCCAGACGACGCCAAGTTTGAAAGCGCATCCGAAGCTACATTGGTCCCAACCGTCGACTTCCATGTTACCGCACCACGCACGGGATACATTACAGATGCCGACAACATGGCTGCCGCACCTGCTTCCGAGGCACTATTTTCAAAATAAACGCCCAGTTCTTTCAAAAGTGGATCTGCATCTGCGAATACATCCATAAGATGCGAAATCGGCGACCCCTGATAACCTCCAACATAGCCAACACCACATTGCAGCAAGGCTTTAGTTACGGCTAAAATCCCTTCTCCATGGAAAATTTCGCCTTCTTTTAATCGTAATTTTTCAACTTCTTGCTTAAACGAACGTTCAGCCATAACTCCAACATTTTAATTTAATTCAAACTAAGAAATAATAAGATTTTTTTAAACAATTGCTAAAACTCTTAGCGGACTTCCAGAGCCGTCCTCAATTTTTAAAGGTGCTGCAACAATCACTGCTCCTTTTGGAGGTAATTGATCTAGGTTTTTCAAACATTGCAAGCCATATTTCCCTGCACCATGCATCAACGTATGACACGGCAATTGAAACTCCCAAGTAAAAGACATCCCGGCATCTGTATTAACGGTTTCAACACCGAAGCCCAACACATCTTTAGAAATCATATATTCCACCGCTTCTTTATTTGGGCCTGGTGTATGATTCAGTCCATTTTCATCTGTATTTGTAAAAGCTTCATCCAAGGTTTTTTTGCTCCAATCGGTACGGAATAACACCCAAGCACCTTTCTCGAGTTCGCCATGTTGCTTTTCCCATTCTTGGATAAATTCTGGTGTTAATACAAAATCTGGATTTTCTGAAACTTCTGCACTTGCATCTATTACACAAGCGCCTGCCATCATATTTTCCACTGGAATGTTGTCAACAGTATTGTTGCTATGATTTTTTCCAGTTATCCAATGTGAGGGCGCATCGAAGTGTGTTCCAAAATGCTCGCCGACCGTAAAGTTATTCCAGTACCAACCTGGTCCTTTTTCGTCATAACGGCAGATTTGTTCTTTTTTGAAAGTTGCGACTTGTCCCATTTCTGGTGGAAGCGCTAAGGCTGGAAAACTTTCGTTAAGTGTATGTGTTAGATCAACGATTTTCTTCGATTTTAAAATATCTAATAAATTGCTCATTGGTGTATGTTTTATTTTTGAAGTTGGTGACTTACTGGTTTTAATTCACGTTTCATTTGTTCAAATTCTTCGCGGTCTTTTTTAGCTTTCATGTACTCTGTTGCAACGCCTCCCATATAAGGATATGGTGCACCAATTGACATGGGATCATTTGCTTTGTATTGCTCATAAGCTTTAGCTGTAAGAACAAAATAAGGATCTGTTAACAGAGAACGTCCCAAAGCAACCATATCCGCACGCGCATTTAGCAACAAGGTGTTGATTTGATCAATGCTTTCAATACGACCAGAAGTCATGGTTGGTATATCGACTGTATTTCTGATCCATTCGGAAAATGGTGTTTGCCACATTCTTCCCATGAAAGGTTTTTGATCGATTACGGTATTTCCTGTACTTACATTTAACATATCAACGTCCAAAGATTTCAATTGTTTTGCGACATATTCCACCTCATCTTTTGTAATACCTTCAGGATGCCAGTCGGTAACATTTAGTTTAACAATTAAAGGAACATCGCCAAGAACTTCCTTTATCGCTTTTACAATTTCTAAAGGATATTTCGCTCGGTTTTCAATATTTCCCCCATATTGGTCTTGTCTCTTATTGGTCAAAGGCGAAAGGAATGAAGCCAATAAAAACCCATTATGCATTTGTAATTCCACCGCATCAAAACCAGCTTCCAGAGCGCGTTTAGCTGCATCAACAAATTCCATTTTCACCGTTTTGAGATCCTCAATATCCATTGCTTTTGGCGTTGGAAATTCTGGCCGAAAGGCAATTGCATCTGCAGAAATTAATGGCCACGCGCCTTCCTCAAGATGTTTTCCTAAGTTAGTCGATTGGCAAGAACCTTTTCTGCCCGAATGCCCAATCTGCACAGCAATTTTAGAATCTGTATGTTGATGGATAAACTCTGTAATGCGTTTCCAAGCTGTAACCTGTTCGTCATTATAAAGTCCATAACAACCTGGCGTGATTCTTCCCGTTGGTGAAATTGCCGCCAAACCTGTAGTTATTAAACCTGTACCACCAACAGCACGTGAGGTCAAATGCACGAAATCCCATTCACCAGGAATACCGTCCACAGATTTGTATTGCCCCATCGCACTCATAGCGATGCGGTTGTGTAATGTTAATTTTCCTAATTGATAAGGCGTAAATGCAGGAGGCGTATTAAGATCTTCTGACCCAATTTTTTTATTAAAATTCTGAATAATTCGTTCTGCATATTTCTTATCACGGCGCGCTTGATTCTCGATGGTAATTTTTTTACTTCGAGACATCACCGCAAAACTGAAGGTGTCAAAATCCAACTTCATGTGGCGGTCCATATCTTCAAACCACATCAAAGAAACGTCTGCAGCATGCTGAATCATATCTACTGGCGTTCTGCGGCGTTTGGTATAATCCTCTAATGCATTTTGCATATTGTCTTGATTGGCAACCACGGCATCCGAAAGTCCTATCGCACAATCCATCGCCAATTTGGTTCCTGATCCAATAGAATAATGGGCCGATGTTTTGGCATCACCAATCAGTGCTTTGTTGTTAAAATACCAATTGGCATTATAAACTCTAGGAAAAGTCCGCCACCAAGATCGATTACCAATCAACTTATGCCCATCTAATTCTTCCTTGAAAAGCTCTTCCAATTTTGCTAAAGAACCCGCTTCATCCTGTTCTACAAAACCCGCTTTGTCGTAAGTCTCTTGAGAACACTCGAAAATAAACGTGCTTTTTCCTTCTTCATATTGGTAAGAATGTGCACAAAAAGCACCGTAAGGTGTATTTCTAAAAAAATAGGTAAAAGCGTCTAGAGGCTTGCTTGTTCCGCACCAGATGAAACGGTTTTTACGCATTTCTGTTTCGGTACCAAATTCGTTTTCAAATTTTCCACGCATGGAAGAACTAATACCGTCAGCAAATAAAACCAAATCGCTATCATCAAATTGTGATACATCGTTAACGCGGGTTTCAAAGTGAAGATTAACACCTTCTTCTTTGCAGCGCTGTTGCAAAAGCTCTAGCAAAGTTTTGCGAGAGCATCCACAAAAGCCATTCCCTTCAATCCTGACAATTTCTCCATCACGGGCAACGTCCAGATTATCCCAATAGGCAAAGCTATTTCGGATTAACTCATAAGAACGTTCGTCGTAAGACAAAAACTCACTAAGCGTTTCGTCCGAAAAAACTACTCCAAAGCCAAAAGCATCATCAGGTTTGTTTTGTTCATAAATATCAATTTGCGCATTTGGAATTCTTTTCTTTGTTAAAATTGAAAAGTACATTCCACCTGGTCCTCCTCCAATTACCGTTATTTTCATGAAAAATAATTTTAAGCTAAATGCTATATAAGTTATCTAATACCTCTCTCTGCCAAGATCGGCAAAACATTATCTCTAAAATATGGAAACTCTTTTACATAATCGAAAAACGACAAAGTTGTTCCTCCAAAACCGGCATCATGCAAAGCACAAATCTTATCCGCAACTTGCTGTGGTGTGCCAACTAACTGGAAGCCACCATGTCCAAGTGCCATGCTTTCTCTAATCTCCGCTAACAAATCATGAGGAAAACTATGCGCGTGTGCAAACTGCAAATTAACCAGATTGTCAACAGCACCGTCATCAATATTATCAAGAATTCTTTTCTTTTCGGCAAGCGCTTCTTCCTCTGTTGGTCTACAGATTACATGAGAGAAAGTCAACACACCGATTTTTTTATTTTCTGCTTCTGCTTGTTTTTTAAGTTCAGCGATTTCAGTTTTAGAACGTTCAAGATCAATGGCTGGTGTGAAAAGATAATTCACGTTATTAATTGCAAAAGAACGACCTTGTGGCGAACCTGCCGCATTAAGAATTGGCGGTGTTTTTTCCAGCAATGGATTTCCGTAACTTCCTTTGGTTTTAAAATACGTTCCGTTCCAGTCAAACCTTTCTTTTGTTGTCCATAATTTTTTCACAAAGTCAATCCATTCTTGCGCATAAGCATAACGCGTTTCGTGATCGTTTGGTAAATCTAAACCTAAGGCATCATATTCTGGCTTATTCCAACCAGCAACGATATTAAGACCGACGCGATCGCCACTTATTTTTGCCATGGTTGCGATTTGTTTCGCTAACACCAAAGGATGATTAGCAACAGTATGAACGGTTGCAAAAATCTGGATGTTTTTAGTTTTTGCCAGCAAAGCAGTTGCCCAAGTTACTGTTTCTAAAACCTCACCATGAAAGTCTGTCTCACCACCATAACCTACCCAACGTGCGATAGGAAGCATAAAATCGATACCCGCCTCGTCAAGCAACACGGCAAGTTTTTCATTGTTTTCCCAAGTTGCTTTCCAACGGTCATCAAGCTTGGAAACGGTCATTCCACCGCCGCAATTGGTTGAGAATGTACCAAGTATAAATTTATTTTTTTCTGTAAAAGGATGTGAACTCATTATAATATTTTGAAATTTGAAATGGAATTAAATTACTTTAATTCTCTAAATTGTCCTCGGTGAAAAAGAATGGGATTACCATCTTCTTCTGAATAAAAATCTAAAACTTCCCCAATATAAAGGGTGTGATCGCCCGCCAAATGCGAGGAATGAACTTTGGTTACGAAATGCGCTAAGGCATTTGGCAAAACAGGAACGTCGTCATACTCAACAAAATCTACCACCAAGTCTGGATTGTGTTTTCCTGCGAAGTGGTTGCAATGCTCCAAATGATCATCTTTAAGAATACTTACGCCATATACGCCAGAATTTTTAATCGTCTCGAGCATCTTTTGATTGTTACCAATGGAAACGGCAATTAATGGCGGATCCAAAGAAACAGAGATAAACCCATTAGCCGTCATCCCATGCACTGTACCATCTTCTTTTTTACTCGTGATAATTGTAACACCTGTAGTAAAAGTCCCACAGGCATTACGAAAGGCTCTGCTGTCAAACTCTTTAATTTCCATAAGTTTTATTTTAAGCGTTTTCAGCGATTAATTCGTCAGTCTTTACTGGATCCAACCACCAAGGGAAGAATTGTCTAGGATCATTAAAATTATTAGCAAACAAATGTGCTAATTTTGGTTGAGAAGCTGCCGCACCTAAGAATTTAAGAATATGTGGTGGCGGTGGGCCTAGCAATGTATTTGTCCAAAATGCTACGTCTTTAATAGCTTCCCAATATTGGTCAAAAGTACCTTGCATCCAAGCTTCATCAAAAGCTTGATCGCCTCTTTCTAAAATAGAATCATAATAAATTTTGGTACACTTCGAAGCGTTATTAGAACCTTGTCCTGTAATTGGATCATTAACAACAACAACATCCGCAATTCCGAAAACTTTTCTACCAGAAGGAAGTGTCGCTATTGGCTTTCTCACCGTTGGCGCAAAACGTCCTGCCAAAATACCGTTATCATCTGTTAACTCTACATTTTTACAACGTTCGTACTCCCAAGGTAAATAGGTTTTAAGAATTTCTAAACTTTTAGCCAAGTGTTCTTCTGGTGTTTTGATGTCTTGCCAACAATCCATTGGACCACCAACAATACCTTCTAAAACCATAATTTCGCAAGGACCATTAATAGTTTCGCTTGGGAAAACAAAATATTCTCCAACACCAGGAATTAAATTAAATGCCACTTTGGAAAATGGCTTATTAGGTTCCATGTTTTTCACATAAGTCAACGCCAAAGCACGCATCGGTTTGTCATACATACTTTTTTCAGCATCTCTCTCGAACATTTGCACAATACTTCCTTTACCTGCTGCAAGAATGGTCAAATCGCTTTCTGCAGTAATATCTTCTAGATCGTTTTCATCAACATCTTTAATGATGATTTTACCACCCATTTCTTCAAATTTCTCCATCCAGTAAAGCATCTTGATACGTTGATCGACTGCATATGCAGGCTTATCCAATTTCCCTGCCCAAGTGAATAATTTTTCTCCTGGTTTTTCTGGATGAGGCACTGTGATACCCAAGCCTTCAACTGGCGGACAAGTATCTTCCCAATAATTAATACCTAACTCTCTTTCATTTTCCAAAGCCATGTCAAACATACACTGGCTCGACATTACTTTTCCATTTTTAATTTGCTCAGGCGTACGATTACTATAAATTGTTACATCGTAACCTTTTTGTACTAAGCCTAAACCTAGCTGCAGGCCGGATTGCCCCGCACCTACAATTGAAACTTTTCTTGACATATATTATAATTTGCTTATTGGTTTTTCATTAATTTTGACATCAACGGATAATGTTGCTCTGGCCCCATAGCACTATAGCCACCATCCACAACAATCTCCGAACCCGTCATATAACTAGCATCATCAGACGCTACAAAAGCTACCGCATTCGCTATTTCTTCTCCATTAGCCACACGACCAATAAGATTATAAGCTTTCGTAACTTTATCCGCATGCGCACGATCATTCTGAGTTAAACCTTCGAAAGGCGCAGACCAAACATGCCCTAAACGCACCATGTTAACACGAATACCGTCCGCTGCATATTCAACAGCCTGGGTTTTATTAAGATGGATTAATGTTGCCTTTGATACAGGATAGGCCCAGCGTTCAATATGAGGAAAAGCTCCAGATATTGAGCCCGTATTAACAATGCAACCTTTTGACGCCTTCAAATAAGGACGTGCCATCTCACCCAAAATTGCTGCCGCAACAGCATTTACATTAAGTGTATGGAGCCATGTTTCACGAGTGGTCTTAGCGCCATCATCACCATAAGATGCAGCATTATTTACTAAAACATCTATTTTACCGAATCTATTTACGCATTGCTGAATCAGATTTTCACAATCTTCATCTTTAGTAATATCTGTATGAACAAAGAACGCGTGTTCTCCTAAGCGCTCTTGGGCCGCCTTGCCCATATCATCTGCAATATCAGCAATCACAACTCTAGCCCCTAGATCAATCATTTTCTTTGAAATCTCATAACCGATTGAAGCAACGCCCCCCGTTATTATAAATACTTTATCTTTTAATTGAACCATAATAATGAATTTTCATATTAATATTTTGTAATGTTTGGGTTTTGCTAAAGTATAAAAAAAATTCAACATTGGTAAAATAAATTCAATATTTGCATATTTTTTTTGCTAAATTATTCTAGCTATTTGATTTTCAACCAAATAATATTTAAATCAAAATTTTATTTTATTTTTTTATATTTTTATTCACCATTATTGAAATCAATTTTATATTTTTGAATCAAAGTAAAAAATCACACCAAATCATGTTAGGAAAATTCAAGGCTGCAACCGTACAAACCAGCGCAGTATATTTTGACATCGAAGCGACCATTGATAAAGCCTGCAATTTGATAGCAGAAGCAGCAAGCAATGGCGCCGAACTAGTAGCATTTCCAGAAGTTTTCATTTGCGCTTACCCATATTGGAATTGGATTATGAATCCGGTAAAGGGCAGCAAATGGTTTAAAAAATTATATGAAAACTCTATCGCCATTGACGATCCGAGGCTACAAAAATTATTTGATGCCGCAAGACTCAACAACATCAATGTCGTTATCGGAATTAACGAAAAAGAAAACAGAAAGACTGGTACTATATATAATACCAATTTGATTATCTCAAACGAAGGTCAACTTTTGGGAAGGCACAGAAAGCTGGTTCCGACTTGGGCAGAAAAGCTAACTTGGACTGGTGGCGACGGTTCTTCTCTTAAAGTTTATGACACTTCCGTTGGCCCATTAGGAACTCTGGCGTGCGGAGAAAACACGAACACCTTAGCCCGTTTTGCTTTAATTTCTCAAGGAGAACTGATCCATATCGCCAACTACATCAGCCTTCCTGTAGCACCAGTTGACTACAATATGGCTGAAGCTATAAAAATTCGTGCAGCCGCTCATTCGTTCGAGGGTAAACTTTACACCATTATCTCTTGCAGTACAATTAATGAGGATATTATTAAACTTTTTGAAGAAGAAAATCCAGAATGTCGATCATTATTCCAAAGAGAAAACTCTGCATTTTCAGGCTTCATCGACCCTAACGGGCAAGTTATTGGCGAACCATTAATTGACAAAGAAGGCATTGCTTACGCTGAAATAGACTTATCCGCTTGCATCCAACCAAAACAGATGCACGACATTTTGGGTCACTATAACAGATTTGATATCTTTGACTTTAAAGTGAATACCACACCCCAAACTCCTGCTCAGTTTTATGAAACAATTGAAGAATTAGATCACAATAAAAATCAAACTTATGGAAACTAACTACAGCGATGACATCTATGGTAGAGCTAAAGTAAAAAGCTCCGAAGAACTAGAAATATACTATAAAGAACTACAAGATATGGACACAGGCGCGTTATGGACTGTTGCCAACGATATCGAACCATGGGAACCACATACCATTTCCGCCCCTATGTTTTGGAGCTACGAAAAGTTACGTCCATTTGTCTTGGAAGCGGCACGTTTGGTAACTCCTGGCGAAGCAGGCAGACGCGTTGTTTATCTTCAAAATAAGAATAGAATCAAGGAAAAAGCCGCTGTCGGACTACTCTATGCCGGCATCCAAATAACGCAACCTGGCGAGTTCACACCCGCGCACCGCCACGCAGCATCTGCGCTTCGTTTCATCATGGAAGGCGCAAAAGGCTACACTATTGTTGACGGCAACAAAATAGAACTAGGCGTTCGCGATTTTGTGATTACACCAAATAGCGCATGGCATGAGCATGGCGTAGAAAAAGATGGACAAACCTGCATTTGGCTAGACGGCTTGGACATTCCGATGATTAACGCTTTCGAAGCAAATGATTATGCTGTATTGGAAGAAGAAGCTGGCGGACAAGATTTGGTTGTCGCAGAAAATTATTCACCAATGAGCTACTCAGGTGCTGGCGTTATCCCAATAGACCGAGAATGGGACAAACCTTACTCACCATTATTCAAATATTCTTGGGAAAATACACAAAAAGCTTTACAAAATTTAGCTCAAGTTAGCGAAGGCACAGCTTATGACGCCTACATCATGCGATACGCCAATCCTCTAACAGGTGGACACCCTATGCTAACAATGGGCGCTACTATGCAAATGCTAAAACCTGGACAAAAAACCAAAGCCCACAAACATACCGGTTCTTTTGTATTTCAAGTTGCACAAGGCCAAGGTTATGTTATCATAGACGGCATTAAATATGAGTTTAAAGAAAAAGACACTTTCTGCATTCCTTCTTGGCTGTATCACGAATTCGCTAACACATCCGAAACAGAAGAGTTGTATTTATTCTCTTTCAATGATTTACCAACCGTGGAAAAATTAGGTTTTTATCAAGAAAAAGCACACCCAGAAGGACACCAGCAATTAAAATAAAATATAAAATTATGAAATTAGTAAGTTTTAGAAGCGATATCGAATCAGAAATCAGATTAGGAATTGTACACGAAGATCTCATTATTGACATGGAATCTTGGGGCATCGAAAACGATCTCGACCTACCGTCAACAATGCTGGAATTTATTGATCTTGGACCAGCAGCAGTAAAAGCTGTAGCAGAAACTTTAAAAAATATCGAGGCTAGAAGCTTGGTGGCAACAAGCATCCCTTTATCCAACGCAATTATTACCGCCCCAATACCGAAACCACGCAAGAATATTTTCGGAATTGGACTTAATTACACAGAGCACGTAGCAGAATCCGCAAGAACACTCGACACCTCAAAAGATCTACCACAGAAATGTGTTATCTTCTCAAAACCACCGACAACAGTTATCGGTCCAGGTGATGCTATCAAGCACAATGAAAATGTTACCAAACAAATGGACTGGGAAGGCGAATTGGCCGTTATCATGGGCAAAAAAGCAACACAAGTTTCAAAAGAAAAAGCTCTAGATTACGTATTTGGATATACTATTATCAACGACATCAGTGCAAGAGATTGTCGCCGTTCTGGACAATGGATTGTTTCGAAAGGTCAAGACACCTATGCCCCAATGGGCCCTTATGTAATCACAGCTGACGAACTAAGCAATCCTCACGATTTACAAATTACAACGAAAGTAAATGGCGTTGAAAAACAAAACGGGAATACAAAATTCATGTTGTTCAATGTTAACGACATCATCGAAGACATCAGCGAGTCTATAAGCCTTGAACCCGGCGATATCATCGCAACAGGAACTCCCGCAGGTGTTGGCGCAGGTCGCGAGCCTCAAGAATTCATGTGGCCAGGCGACGTTGTAGAAATCACAATTGACAAATTAGGAACTTTAAAAAATTACATTGTTAAAGCTTAAACCATGGCAAAGAAATTAAATTACCGTATTGGACAAATCGTGCCAAGCTCGAACGTAACGATGGAAACAGAAATCCCTGCAATGTTTAGACTTCGCGAAAGCATTTTCCCTGAACGTTTTACATTTCACTCTGCAAGAATGCGAATGAAACATGTTACCAAAGAAGAACTTGCAAAAATGGACGCTAATTCAGACTTATGCGCTTTAGAACTTTCTGATGCTCACGTAGATGTTATGGGTTACGCCTGCTTGGTAGCTATCATGTCTATGGGAAAAGGCTATCATTGCGTTTCTCAAGAGCGTCTTTATAAAAAAACAGTAGAAAACGATTATCCAACACCTATCGTAACTAGCGCTGGCGCATTGATAGAAGGCCTTACAACATTGGGCGTAAAAAACATCGCTGTGGTTGCACCTTACATGAAGCCTTTGACACAAATGGTTGTTGAATATATAGAAGACCAAGGTTTCACTGTAAAAGATTGGATCGCACTAGAGGTTTCCGACAATCTGGAAGTTGCAGCTTTGGATCCGGAGAATTTAAAAGAAATTTATAAAAAACTAAATCTCGACGGTGTAGAGGCAATCGTACTTTCAGCTTGTGTCCAGATGCCATCTTTGCCATCGGTACAATTTGTAGAAGACGAATCTGGCTTACCAGTTATTACCGCCGCAATCTCTACAACCTATAGAATGTTAAAAGAACTAGGACTCGAAGCAAAAGTTCCTAATGCAGGCGCTTTACTTTCAGGAAAATACTAAAAACAAAAGGCTTTACGGAAAATGTAGAGCCTTATTATTTAATTATAATAAAACTGGCATTAAAATTATTAATTTTGTAAAAAGTTTAGAATCACATGGAGGAAGGCAAAAAGAAAAGAGGCATACAATCAATTAATGTTGGCTTTTCTATATTAAAAGCATTAATGCAATCTCAATATCCGTTACCGTTAAAAGAAATTTCAGAGCAAATTGGACTTTCCCCGAGCAAAATCCACTCTTATCTTGTCAGTTTTCAGGAAGAAGAAATTGTACAACAAAATCCCGATACTGGCTTTTACAGCTTGGGCACTTCTTGTTTGAAACTCGGACTTGCCTATCTCGACCAATCCGATCTTGCAGAACTTTGCAAACCCCATATGCGTCAACTCGCAAACGACTTGGGACACACCATATTTTTAGGCGTTTGGGGTAACCGCGGCCCAACCATTATCTATAGATTGGACGGCACATATAGCGAAACTTTATTTGATTTAAGAATCGGAAGTGTATTACCTATTCTCACCTCAGCAGTTGGTAAAAACTTTGCGGCACATCTTCCCCATAGCTCAATGATGCCGATGATTATCGAAGAAATCAAGAGCAACAAAGGAGAACTTGACCTGGAAAACAATCTTAACAAAGTGAAAGAAATGCTTGAGACCGTTAAACAAGACGGCATCAGCCAAGGTCGCGCAGAAATCTTATCGGATCTCACGGCAATTTCGGTTCCAATTTTTGACTTTTCCAACACCATGATTGCCGGTTTAACCATTATGGGAAAAATCGGTGGACTCGACGACCGCATCAACGGAAGCGCCGCAAAAATGCTAAAACAAGCTGGCCTTGAAATCTCTCAAAAAAGAGGCTATCAACCCCCGGAATAATTATCAAGATTTTAAAATTAAAACTTCCCATGCTTCTTCAATTTTGTTCTGAAGCAGGAAGTTTTGCGCTTTTTTATGATGGTCAACATCGGAAGAAAACAGAGCTTCAGGAAGCGCATCGATATTTGCCAACATTCCTAGATCGTTTCCGGTAAAAACTTTACTACTTCTCAATTCAAAAGGAAGATTATTAATACCAATATTTTGATTATTTGGTCGTGGCACTTTAAATAAATTTTGATCATTATTTCGCGAATACCAATCGCCACCCAGCCGCGCCACCAAATCTAGTTTAGCCTGATCAATTTTTCCATCCTCTCCAAAGCATTCATCTTTAACATGCACTTTTAAAACTTCACAAATAATAAGATTGCCAGCGCCAGCATTTTCACCAAGCGGTTTCACTTCAAGAACTTTACATTCAAAATTAACTGGACATTCTGCGATAAGTTTTGGTTTTACAAGGTCAGCGTCCAAAGTTGTTAAATCCACTTTTTCAAACTCATTAACCTCGCGACCGAAAGGCGCCGACGCTAACGAAATTTGTTGAACAATATCAAAATTAACCAACCCGATCACAACTTCGGGAACTTCCAAAATATTCCGTAAAGAGTCTTTATTAGGATCGCCTTTTCCTTGTCGCAATGGCGAAAAAATCAGTATCGGCGGTTTTGCACTGAACATGTTAAAGAAACTGAACGGCGACAAATTGCAATTTCCTTCCGAGTCGATGGTGGAAGCTAACGCAATAGGACGCGGCGCAATCGCATATTTCATAATATCCTGCATTTCGTAAGTCGAAATGTCTGTGGCTGCAAAACTTTTCATTCTTAGAATTTTAAAATTTAATTTAATAAATATTGTAAAAAAATAGTGTTTAATCCTTCTCAAAAATACTAATAACAATCAAGATTTCCGATGTTTTAGATCCAATTTTAAACATTAAAAATCCATACTCCTTTAATCATTAGAAAAGATCAAAATCTCGGTTTCAATAATTTGGCAACCGTAGCCGTCCAGCCACATTGATGCGACGCGCCAACACCCCGACCATTGTCACCATGGAAATATTCGTAAAACATGATGTAATCTTTGAAATTCGGGTCTTGATTGAATTTTAAATCGCCACCGTTGAACGCGCGATTTCCATGCTTGTCTTTCAGAAAAATATTGCACAATCGTTGTGAAAGCCCTTTAGAAACCTCGTTAAGATTAACGACATTTCCAGAAGCTTTCGGAAATTCTACCTTCAGATTATCACCATAAAAAAAATGAAAGCGTTGCAGACTTTCGACAATTAAAAAATTTATCGGAAACCATATTGGACCTCGCCAATTCGAATTTCCGCCAAACATCCGACTGTCGCTTTCCGCGGGAAGATAACCTACTTCGTAATGATGCCCTGCAATACTGAATTTGAAAGGATGTTCTTCATAAACTTTTGACAGGGCGCGAATTCCATAATCACTCAGAAATTCTTTTTCGTCCAACATTCTGTCCAAGACTTTTGTAAGACGCGTTTTCCGCATGATACTCATCAAATGTTTGTTACCTTCGCCCTCAACATACCATTTGGACACCAATTGCGTTAAATCTTTTTTGTTGTGTAGCACCCAATCCATCCTTTTCCTAAAATTAGGAAGCTTTTCTAGCAAACTATGCTCAATAACCTCAACAGCAAACATCGGAATTAAACCAACAATACTTCGAAGTTTTAAATTAACGCTGGATCCATCTGGCAATTGTAAAAGATCATAAAAGAAGCCATCGTCTTTATTCCAAAGTCCATTGGTTTCGTTTCCTATATTTTCCATAGCTTCCGCGATGTACAAATAATGTTCGAAAAACTTAATCGCCATATCTTCATAAACTGGATTGTATGTCGCCAGTTCCATCGCAATACGCATCATATTAAGCGCATACATCGCCATCCAACTCGTGCCATCCGCCTGCTCAAGATATTCACCTTCGGTGAGTTTCATATTTCTATCAAATGCGCCGATGTTATCCAAGCCAAGAAATCCACCACCGAAAATATTATTTCCATTCAAATCTTTACGATTAACCCACCAAGTGAAATTTAATAACAGTTTCTGAAATACACTTTCTAAGAAGAATAAATCAGGTTTTCCATTATGTTTTTCATCAATCTTAAAAACACGAAACGTTGCCCATGCATGTACAGGCGGATTGACATCACTGAAATTCCACTCGTAGGCTGGTTGTTGTCCATTAGGATGCATATACCATTCTTTGGTCAGCAACAAAAGTTGATTTTTTGCAAAAAGAGAATCTATCAAACTAAAACTTACGCAATGAAATGCCAAATCCCACGTCGCATACCAAGGATACTCCCATTTGTCGGGCATCGAGATAACACCTTTGTTGTGCAGATGAGGCCAATCATGATTTCTAATATAGCCTAAACGCTCAACAGGATTATCTGGATCGCCTTTCAGCCATTTCCCGACGTTATAATGGTAAAATTGTTTGTTCCAAAGTAGTCCCGCGAAAGCTTGTCGCTGGACATTTTTTTCATCTTCACTTTTTATATCTTGTTGAATATGGGCATAAAAATCATTGGCCTCCTGAATACGGCGATTGAAATGCTCTTCGAAATCCCAAAAGGCATCTTCTAGAATATGTGGCGACAAACGAAATTCAAAAATTTTGTTGGCTTTTGCTGGTATAAGTTCTTCGCAACGAAAAGCCGCTTTGGTTCCTAATTTCTCAGGATTTACAGAAGTTCCGCCACGGAGGATATAATCATTAATCCCATCTTTATAAAAACCACCGTCGCGGGTTTCCTCGAAGAGTTTCGGCCTATTGGTTTCGTTTTCACAAAACAGCGCTTCTACATTTTTATTCCTGGAATAAAGCTTCTTCAGCGGGATACTATCATGATGAATATCAATTTCGCCTTGTTTAGAAAATTTTAATTGAGCTTTGTAATCGTTATAACCCCATCGCCAATTATTACGATACCAAAGTGTTGGCAAAACAACCAAAGGCGCATCATTATCACTACGATTATGAACATCAATTCTCACCAAAAAATCATCTTCTCCAACTTTAGCATATTCTATAAAAATGTCAAAATATTCATCATTATCAAAAATACCTGTATCGATAATTTCGTATTCTCTTTCCTTATTGGTTCAGTGTGCATTGGTATTAATTAAATCCTCGTATGGAAAAGCATTTATAGGATATTTGTAAAGCATTTTCATATAGCTGTGCGATGGTGTATTATCGAGATTATAAAAAATCTCTTTAATATCTTCACCGTGGTTGCCTTGGTAATTACTCAACCCAAAGAAACGCTCTTTGATAATTGCATCTTTTTTGTTCCAAAAAGACAAGGCAAAACATATCAACTGCCTGTCATCAGAAATTCCGGCAATGCCTTCTTCCGCCCACCGGTACGTCCAACTTTCGGCATTATTGTGGTTTGTAAATCCCCACGCATCACCATTATTACTATAATCCTCGCGAACATTTCCCCATTGGCGGTGACTAACATAAGGTCCCCATTTTTTCCAATTCGGATTATTTATTCTTTCAAATTCTACCATTTGCTATTATTTTTATCAAAATATTTTATTTAAAATGATAAAGTCTCACTAACAAAATTACAAAATGTGGCGTTCTCAAAACATTAAATTTTATCATAATAAATATGTTTAAAAAAAATTAAAAACCCCTACTCAACAAAATCAGAAATCAGAATATTTTCAACAAACACTTCAAACAAAAACACTTTACCCATAAAATTTTCTAAAATATTGTTATTTTTAGATTTTTTTATTAGAAATTAAAATTTAGTTGCTACATTTGCACAAGCGTTCATTCACATATTGAAAATGTTATCCAGAAAGGTTGAGGGACTAGACCCTACGAAACCTTGGCAACCCTTTGCGAAAGCGAAGAAGGTGCTACGTTCTACCAAAATATTTTGGACAGATAACAACTGAAGTTCTTTTTTCAGCCATTCTCAACGGCATTTTCAATGTAATTAAAAACATCATCAACATTGAAAAAAGAATTATTAACAATCCCTATCAATTACAAAACACTTTCAGGAAAACACTTTGAAATTCCTCTTAGCTACGAAGTCTTTGGCAAAACTCTCGGCACTGCGCCAATTGTATTAGTAAATCATGCCCTAACTGGAAACTCAACCGTTTCTGGAAGCAAAGGTTGGTGGAAAAATATCATCGGAACCCAACAGATTATTTCAACTAAAAAATACAGTATTCTTAGCTTTAATATTCCTGGCAATGGTTACAACGATTTTTTTATCGAGGATTATGAAAGCTTTACAAGTAAAGATATTGCAAATCTATTTTTACTTGGATTAAAACATTTAAAAATCCAGCGACTCCATAGTATTATTGGAGGTTCTCTAGGAGGTTCTATTGCTTGGGAAATGTTAGCATTACAACCAAATCTTGCCGAAAACTTCATCCCAATCGCCTCCGATTACAAAACCCACGATTGGCTTTATTCACAATGCTTGGTACAAAAGTACCTTTTAGATTCCACAGAGAAGCCTTTAGAAAAAGCCCGCGTACACGCCATGTTATGTTACAGAACGCCAGAATCTCTTAATGAAAGATTTAATAACAAAATACTTCCAGAAAAATCCATGCGCGAATCAGAAGATTGGCTTATCTATCACGGCAAAAAACTAAACGAAAGATTTAGTTTGAAAGCCTACAAGCTCATGAACCAACTGTTGATGACTATAGATACGGATGAAAAATATTTAAGAAAAATCAAAGCCAATATCAACCTCATCGCTATTAATACAGATCTATTTTTTCCAGCATCTGAAATTAAAAAATGTTTTGAAAAAATTAAAAAAGACAAAAAGGATATTTTCTACGACGAGATCGTATCCAGCCATGGCCACGACGCTTTTTTAATGGAATACAAACAATTACAAGAACTTCTAAAACCTATTTACTAAACATCATGACAGATCAACCCTCCATCAATATATACAGAAAAAAAGCCTTAGTTAATTTTGAAGGCAAGGACTTCCTGGGTCAAATTGGTATCGATTCAAGAATTTTTAACACTTTAAACAATGGCGGCATCAGCGTTGGCGTGATTTCTCAACAGGCTATAGAAAATGGCGTGTCGGTTTTGGTCGATGAGAAAGACGCAGAAGCGGCTGTAACATTGCTTTCCAAAGAATTTAAACATGAAAAAAACACGGGCATCGTTAGCAATATCTACAGCATTGATAACCTTTGCGTACTCGGTTTTGTATCGGAACAGAATGCCAAAATACTATCCGAGCTTCAACGTAATAAAATCTTCCCTTTATTACTAAATCAAGCATCATCAACTGGTCGCGTCAACATTGTGGTGACAGATAACCAAACGGAAATTACCCAAAACATCATCGAAACCGAGATCTTTGGAAAGCCAAAAGTGGTTCATCTGGCTTTAATTGGGCATGGAAATGTTGGTTCTACTTTAATTGAACAGATTTTAGATTCGGCCTATGACATTTTAACAAGAAAAAGAATTGACTTAAAAATCATTGCAATTTGCAATTCAAAGAAAATGGTATTAAATAAATCTGGATTCAGAAGCGATTGGCGACAAAAAATCAATTATTCAAATACAGAAACTAATATTCAAGACATTATCCATTACGCCAAAGATCACAATCTAGAAAACCTTGTTTTGGTGGACAATACGGCTAGCAAAGATTTTGTTAAAAATTATACAGAATTTGTGGACAATGGTTTTGATATCGTTTCTTCTAACAAAATTTTCAACACATCTTCGATTTCCGACTATCGAGATTTCAGAAACATTCTTGCTAAGAATAACAAAAAATACTTATACGAAACCAATGTTGGAGCAGGTTTACCTTTAATTGACACCATTAAGCTTTTACATCTTTCAGGAGAAAATATCACAAGAATCAAAGGTGTTTTTTCGGGAACTTTGAGTTATGTTTTTAATCAGTTTTCAGTTCGGGATGAGAAATTTTCAAGCATTGTGAAAGAAGCAATGGACAAAGGTTTTACAGAGCCAGATCCTCGTGAAGACCTTTCTGGAAATGATGTTGCAAGAAAACTGTTGATTTTGGCGAGAGAATTAGATTTGGTAAACGAATTTGAAGATATCAACATCAAAAACCTCGTTACAGAACCGCTTCTTCCAATTTCTAAAGATGAATTTTTATCGAGAATTGAAGAATTAGATGAGGTTTTCCAAAAAACGAAAGATGAGCAAGAACCGAATCATGTTCTTCGTTATGTTGGAGATTTGCATGGAGATTTGCAAAAAGACAAAGGCGAACTGGACGTGAAATTAATTTCCGTTCCTGCCAATTCCGCATTGGGACAACTAAAAGGTTCTGATTCTATTTTTGAAATCTATACCGAAAGTTACGGCGAAAATCCGATTGTAATTATGGGAGCTGGTGCTGGAGCGAAAGTTACAGCACGTGGCGTTTTCGGAGATATTTTAAGATTGAGTGAAACAAAATAATTTAGATAATATAGCAATGTAAAAATGTAACAATAGTTCATAAAATGGTAGACTAATAAAACAATGAGTACCGACAATCAACAACCAACAACTGATAACCACTTCGAAACCCTTGCCGTTCGCACCCAAACCGAACGTACGCAGTTCGATGAGCATTCTACGCCGTTATATCTTACATCAAGCTTCGTTTTCGAAGATGCCGAAGATATGCGCGTAAGCTTTGCAGAAGAAAAAAACAAAAATTTGTACAGCCGATTTTCTAATCCCAACGTAACTGAGTTTATTGATAAAATTATAAAAATGGAAGACGCAGAATCTGGTTATGCTTTTGCAACAGGCATGGCGGCAATTTATTCCACGTTTGCAGCTTTGTTGAATTCTGGCGATCATATTGTAAGTTGCCAGTCGGTTTTTGGTTCAACACATACTTTATTCAAAAAATATTTCCCAAAATGGAATATCGAAACCTCCTATTTCAAAGCCGAAGACGAAAAGAATGTTGAAAAATACATTCAACCCAACACCAAAATTCTTTATGTTGAAACACCCACCAATCCTGCGATTGAGATTTTAGATTTAGAATTTTTGGGCCAAATTGCTAAAAAACACAATCTTTTATTTATTGTAGATAATTGTTTTGCAACGCCCTATTTGCAGCAGCCCATTAAGTACGGAGCAGACGTTGTGGTGCATTCTGCAACAAAATTAATGGATGGTCAAGGTCGAGTTTTAGGCGGTGTAGCGGTTGGGAAAGCGGATTTAATTCGTGAAATTTATTTGTTTGCGAGAAACACGGGACCCGCAATGTCGCCTTTTAATGCTTGGGTTTTGAGTAAAAGTTTGGAAACTTTAGCCATTCGAGTTGAGAAACATTGCGAAAACGCATTGAAGGTCGCTGAATTTTTAGAAAATCATCCTCATGTTGAGTTGGTGAAATATCCGTTCTTAAAATCGAATCCAAGTTATGAAGTTGTCAAAAAACAAATGAAATTAGGTGGAAATATCGTGGCTTTCGAAGTAAAAGGAGGTATTGAAGGCGGTCGAAATTTCTTGAACAAAATAAAAATGTGTTCCCTTTCAGCCAACTTGGGCGACACCAGAACCATTGTTACGCATCCCGCATCCACAACACATTCCAAACTTTCTGATGACGAAAGAAACGAGGTGGGAATTACTTCAGGATTGGTGCGTTGTTCGGTTGGATTAGAAAATGTAGAGGACATTATTGCGGATTTAAAACAAGCTTTGGATTAATTTAGTTATGGGTTAAAAGTTATTGGTTATTAGAAAAAACAAAAATGAAAAAGGAATATACAGAATTAGAAGTTTGGCAAGAGGCAAGAAAACTTGTGAATTCAGTTTACATTTTGTAAAAGAATTTCCCAAAAGATGAATTGTTTGGTATAGTTAACCAAGTGCGAAGAGCTGCAATTTCAATTCCATCTAACATTGCTGAAGGTTGTGGAAGAAGAACAGCTAACGATACTATTCAATTTTTACATATTGCGAGAGGTTCAGTATATGAACTTGAAACGCAGCTGTATTTAGCATTTGACCAAAACTATATTTCTGATGACGAATTCAAATCAGTTGGAATGAATATCTTTTCCTGTAAAAAATTATTAAATGGTTTTATCAACTATTACAAAACTTTTCAAAAATGAGCACAAAAAATAATGGCTATTCAGTTGCCGACAACCGACAACTAACAACCAACAACCATAAATTATATAAAGCATTATCTGAAAGAATACTGATTCTCGACGGTGCTATGGGAACCATGCTTCAACGCTACAAATTCGAGGAAGAAGATTATCGGGGTGAGCGTTTCAAAGATTGGGAATACCCTTTGAAAGGGAACAACGATTTACTTTCATTAACGCAACCACAAGCCATTGCTGAGGTTCACAAAAAATATTTAGAAGCTGGCGCAGACATCATCGAAACCAACACATTCTCCGGAACTACAATCGCGATGGACGATTATCACATGGAAAATTTGGTTTTCGAACTGAATTTTGAATCCGCAAAAATAGCTCGCCAAGTCTGCGATGAGTTCACCGCTCAAAATCCTGAAAAACCGAGGTTTGTGGCGGGTTCTATTGGACCAACCAACAAAACAGCGAGTTTAAGTCCAGATGTCAATGATCCTGGCTATCGCGCCATCACTTTTGATGAATTGAGAATTGCGTACAAACAACAGGCGAAAGCTTTGTTAGACGGCGGTTCAGATATTCTTTTGGTGGAAACCATTTTCGATACGTTGAATGCAAAAGCAGCACTTTTCGCCATCGATGAAATTGCTGAAGAACGAGAAATCCGAATTCCAATTATGGTTTCAGGAACGATTACGGATGCTTCTGGAAGAACACTGAGCGGACAAACAGCAGAGGCATTTTTAATCTCTGTTTCGCATTTAGATTTGTTGAGCGTTGGTTTCAATTGTGCGTTGGGAGCGAAACAACTAACGCCTTACTTGGAAACCATTTGTTCGAAATCAGAATTTTTGATTTCGGCCTATCCCAATGCTGGTTTACCGAATGCTTTCGGTCAGTACGACGAAACGCCCGAACAAATGGCGCAACAAGTAAAAGAATATTTAGAAAAAGGCTTAATCAATATTATTGGCGGTTGCTGTGGAACAACGCCACCTCACATCAAAGCGATTGCAGATTTGGCGAAAAATTATCAACCAAGAAAAATTAATGTAACAGTTTAACAAAACATTACTAGACTGGTAAATTGATACATTGTTACATTCATCAATACTATGAAATATTTAAAACTAAGCGGTCTCGAACCCCTCATCATCACTCCAAAATCCAATTTTATCAATGTTGGAGAACGTACCAATGTTGCGGGATCTAAGAAATTTTTGCGTTTAATTAAAGAAGAAAAATTTTCCGAAGCTTTGGATATCGCTCGTCATCAAGTGGAAGGCGGTGCTCAAATTTTGGACGTTAATTTCGATGATGGATTATTGGACGGAAAAGCCTCGATGGTAAGATTCCTTAACCTCATTGCTTCTGAACCCGATATTGCAAGGATTCCGATTATGATTGATTCTTCAAAATGGGAAATCTTGGAAGCGGGATTGCAAGTTGTTCAAGGAAAAGCGGTGGTGAATTCCATTTCCCTAAAAGAAGGTGAAGAAGAATTCATCAAACACGCAACAGCGATTAAAAGATACGGCGCAGCGGCGATTATTATGGCTTTTGATGAGGCCGGACAAGCCGATAATTACGACAGAAGAATTGAAATTGCAAAACGTTCGTACGATATTTTAGTAAACAAAGTTGGTTTTCCTGCGGAAGATATTATTTTCGACCTTAACATTTTCCCTGTGGCAACAGGAATGGACGAACATCGTCGAAATGCTTTAGATTTTATTGAGGCTACAAAATGGGTTCGCGAAAATCTACCTTATGTTTCCGTAAGTGGCGGTGTTTCCAACGTTTCGTTTTCGTTTCGAGGGAATGATAGCGTTCGTGAGGCGATGCACTCGGTTTTCCTGTATCACGCCATTAAAAACGGAATGAACATGGGAATCGTGAATCCCGCGATGTTGGAAGTTTATGACGAAATTCCAAAAGATTTGTTAGAACTGGTGGAAGATGTAATGTTGGATCGTAGAGATGACGCCACAGAGCGACTTTTAGACTATTCCGAAAAACATAAATCCACAAAAAAAGAAACGGTAGAAAATCTGGAATGGCGAAACCAGCCATTGCAGGACAGAATTACCCATGCATTGGTGAAAGGAACAGATCGGTTCATCATCGAAGATGTGGAGGAAGCCCGATGGTCTGCAGAACGACCTTTGGATGTTATCGAAATTAATCTGATGACCGGAATGGGCGTTGTAGGCGACTTGTTCGGCAGCGGAAAAATGTTTCTTCCCCAAGTGGTGAAATCGGCTCGGGTGATGAAAAAAGCAGTGGCTCATCTTCAACCCTTTATCGAAGCAGAAAAAGACAGCACTCGAAAAGCCAATGGAAAAGTGGTGATGGCAACCGTGAAAGGCGATGTTCACGATATTGGAAAAAATATTGTGAGTGTGGTTTTGGGTTGTAACAATTACGAAATTGTGGATTTGGGTGTGATGGTTCCAGCGGAAAAAATCATTCAAACTGCGATTGATGAAAATGCGGATGCCATTGGTCTTAGCGGATTGATTACCCCAAGTTTGGACGAAATGGTGCATGTTGCCGATGAACTGCAAAGAAAAAACTTAAAATTCCCCTTGTTAATCGGTGGTGCAACGACTTCTAAAGCGCATACTGCTGTAAAAATTGCTCCGAAATACGAGAACACTGTGGTTCACATCAATGATGCTTCCAGAGCTGTAGGTGTGGTTTCACAACTTTTGGATAGAAATTCTGAAAATTACCAGAAAGAATTAAAAGCCGAATACGACGAGTTCCGTGAAAAATTCCTGGGCAGACAAATTGAAAAAGTTTATCTCCCAATTGAAGAAGCACGAAAAAATAAATTTAAAATCGATTGGAAAAATGAAACTATTTTTCAACCTAAAAAATTAGGAATCCAAATAATTGAAGACTTTGATTTGGCAGAACTTCTTCCATTCTTGGACTGGTCACCGTTTTTCAGAAGCTGGGAACTTCATGGTAAATTTCCAGAAATTTTAGAGGATGAAATTGTGGGCGAACAAGCGAGAGAAGTTTATCAAGATGCTCAAAAAATGCTGAAGCAAATCATCGCTGAAAAACAATTAACGGCAAAAGCAATTTTTGGGATTTTCCCTGCAAACTCGGTGAGCGATGATATTGAAGTGTATGATGAAAACGGAAACGTAATTTCTACCTTCCGCACGCTTCGTCAGCAACTGAAAAGACCAGCTGGTAAAGAGTATCTTGCGCTTGCCGATTTTATTGCCCCAAAAGAAACCGGAAAGCAAGATTACATCGGTTGTTTCGCAGTAAGCACAGGCTTTGGAACTGATGAACTGGTGAATGCCTTTAAACAGGATCATGACGATTACAATGCCATTTTAGCCAAAGCACTTTCTGACCGTCTTGCCGAAGCTTTTGCCGAATGTCTTCATTTCAAAGTGAGAACCGAATTTTGGGGATATGCTGAACATGAAAATTTAGAAAATGAAGAATTAATTGCCGAAAAATATGTAGGCATCCGTCCAGCGCCTGGCTATCCTGCCTGTCCGGATCACTTAGAAAAAGAAACGATTTGGGAACTTTTAAAAGTTGAAGAAAATATTGGAGTTATCCTTACCGAAAGTTTAGCGATGTTCCCTACAGCAGCGGTTTCTGGCTATTATTTTGGAAGTCCGTACGCCAAATATTTTGGGGTAGGAAAAATAAAAGAAGACCAGTTGGAAGATTTCGCAAATCGTAAAAATATCGAATTGGATTACGCTAAAAAATGGCTTGCTCCGATTTTGGTTGATGCTTGATAGTTGTCGTTTAAAAGTTAAAAATAGAAAAATATACATCAAGTCTTGAATCTTGAATCTTGAATCTTGGTTCTTGGCTCTAGAATCTAAAGTATGAAAATTACAGAACACATAAAAAACGCAAACGGAAAAACATTATTTTCTTTTGAAATATTACCGCCCTTAAAAGGCCAAAACATTCAATCGATTTTTGATGCGATTAATCCATTGCTAGATTATAATCCCGCTTTTATAGATGTGACTTATCATCGCGAAGAATACGAATATATCGAAAGACACGACGGGCTATTGGAAAAACGCGTTGTCAGAAAACGTCCAGGAACGGTCGGCATTTGCGCCGCAATTCAAAACAAATATAAAGTTGATGCCATTCCTCATATTTTGTGTGGCGGCTTCAATCGTGAAGATACCGAAAACTTTCTGATCGATTTGGATTTTCTGGGTATCGAAAATGTGGTAGCACTTCGTGGCGATGCTGTAAAATCCGAAATTTATTTTAAACCTGAAAAAAACGGTCACGCCAATGCGAGCGATTTGGTGCTTCAAATTCAAGGTCTTAATTCTGGAAATTATCTTGATGAGTCTTTGGAAAACTCCTGTCCAACTAATTTTTGTATTGGCGTCGCTGGCTATCCCGAAAAACACATGGAGGCTGCAAGCCTTTCGCAAGATTTGCACTATTTAAAGAAAAAAGTTGAAGCTGGCGCAGATTACATCGTGACACAAATGTTTTTTGACAATCAAAAATATTTTGAATTTGTTGACAAATGCAGAGAAGAAGGCATTAATGTTCCGATAATTCCTGGGTTGAAACCTTTGGTTACCAAAAGCCAGCTAAGTATGATTCCGCATCGTTTCAAAGTGGATATTCCAAACGAATTGGTCATCGAAATTGCCAAAAGTAAAGACAACAAAGCTGCTAAAGAAATCGGTATCGAATGGTGCATCCAACAAAGTAAAGAACTACTAGAAAAAGGTGCGCCAGTTCTACATTACTACACCATGGGAAAAAGCGATGTGACAAAAAAAATTGCTTCCGCGGTTTTTTAGAAACTATCATTTTTCAAATCCTTGAAAATTATTTTTTTTGACATCTATATTTTGGTCTGCCATCTCTGCAATAGGGATGGCAGCGACATCCTTGGGTGTGGCGCGAGGCGGCGGAGCGCAGCGGAGCCGACCGAGCGCCACAGCTCAAGATAAAGCGAACAGCCCGACCCGAGCCGCGGCCAAAGTTCGGTGAGGGAATTGCCAAGAAAAAAACTATTTCTTAAACAGCAAATTTTTGACTAAATTTGTAACTATGAGTCAAAAATGGATTTTTAAACCAGAACCCGACGAAGACATTGTAGACGGTCTCATTTCCTCGATTGGATTTGGAACTTTGGAATCCAAACTTCTCGTCTTGCGCGACATTGACAACTACCAAAGTGCGCGTGAGTTTTTCAAACCTAATGGTGGTGACATCCATAATCCATTCCTGATGGCCGACATGCAAAAAGCTGTCGAGCGTATTGCTACAGCAATAGAAAATGGTGAAAAAATGATGGTCTATGGCGATTACGATGTGGACGGAACAACTTCTGTCGCGCTCATGTATCTTTATCTGAGCAAAATCGTGGACAAAAAATATCTTGATTTCTATATTCCAGATCGTAATGTTGAAGGCTACGGCATTTCTAATGAAGGTATTGACTTTGCCAAAGAAAATGGCTTCAGCTTAATAATCGCCTTGGATTGTGGTATAAAATCAGTAGATAAAATTGAATATGCCAACAAACTAGGTGTTGATTTTATCATTTGCGATCACCACTTACCCGGCGACCAAATACCAAAAGCTGTTGCGGTTTTGGATCCTAAACGTAAAGATTGTCGCTATCCTTATAAAGAGTTAAGCGGCTGTGGTGTTGGTTTCAAACTTTGCCAAGGTCTTAATACCATCTATAAAATTCCGGAAAGTGAATTGTTTGAACTAACCGATCTTTTGGCAATTAGTATTGCATCAGATATTGTGGCACTAACTGGAGAGAATCGTGTATTAGCAAAACAAGGATTAAAATTCCTTCGTAAAACGAGAAAATTCGGTTTGCGATTATTAATACCGGAAGAAAAACTGGCACATTTCGAAATTTCAAATATTGTTTTTGATATCGCGCCAAAAATAAATGCTGCAGGAAGAATTTCTCATGCAAAAGCGGCTGTAGAACTTATGATTTCTGATAATCTGAAACAAGCACAGCAAATTGTTGATAACATCATCAACCTAAATGATGAGCGCCGCGAGATGGATCATAACATCACACAATCGGCGATGAATCAGGTTTTGGAATCTTCACAAGACACACTTTCTACAATTGTCTATGATCCTTCTTGGAACAAAGGCGTTATCGGAATTGTCGCATCTCGACTTATAGAAAGTCATTTCAAACCGACTTTGGTTTTCACCGATGGGAACAATGGTGAGATGGTCGCTTCAGCGCGTTCTGTATCGGATTTTGACATTCATGAAGCTTTGGATTATTGCTCCGAATTATTTCTGAAATTTGGCGGACATCAGGCTGCTGCAGGCTTATCCATGGAAAAGGAAAATTTTGAAGTTTTTAAAATCATGTTCGAAGGTTATGTTCGGGATCACATTCAGGAGCATCAAAAAGAGCCGTCGATCTATGTCGATAGCGTTATTAATATTGATGATCTAAACCGAGAATTCTACAATTTCCATAGAAAATTAGCGCCTTTTGGGCCTAAAAACATGAAGCCAGTTTTGGTGTTAAAAGATGTGAAAGTGGCTGGTTATGTTAGATTAATGGGAAAAGATGGCAATCATTTGAAGTTCTTCATTCATCAACCAAGTACCAACAGAAATATTGAATGCATCGGCTTCAAACTTGGAGAATTTGCTAATGATTTTAGAAATAAATCTTTTGATATGGCCTTCACAGTGGAAGAAAATCATTGGAAAGGTAATGTATCATATTTCTTAAATATCCGTGACGTTTCGTTTCATTAAAATTGAATTCATGAAAAAAATCGGATTGTTTTTCGGATCTTTTAATCCAATACATATTGGGCATTTAATTTTAGCCAATTACATTTTGGAAAAATCTGACATGTCTGAATTGTGGTTTGTGGTGAGTCCCCAAAATCCTTTTAAAGATAAAAAATCACTTTTGTCCGATCACAATCGTCTGGACATGGTTAACCTCGCCATAAAAAATTATCCCAAAATACGCGCTTCCGATGTAGAATTCGGGCTTCCAAAACCGAGTTATACAATTGACACACTTGCTTATCTTCAGGAGAAATATCCAAACTATCAATTCAGTTTGATTATGGGTGAAGATAATTTGGCAGGACTTCATAAGTGGAAAAATGCGGATGTTTTAATTAAAAACCATCAGATTATTGTTTATCCAAGATTATTTGATGGTGAAAAGAAAGATAATAATTATACTTCTGAAAGCGAAAATATTATTCTGATCAATGCGCCAATCATTGAGTTGTCTGCAACGGAAATTCGCAATATGATAAAGGAAGGTAAAAACACGCGTCCAATGCTTCCTCCAGAGGTTTTTGATTATTTGGACGGCAGCAATTTTTATAAATAAACTGAAATGAATTTTTTAGAACAATTTTTTGCAAAATATCCTGAAGAAAAAGTTATCAAATGGTTTAAACAGGTTTGTACCGCAGAAGCTATTTCATGGTTTTTCCTCTTCACCGCGATGATCTGGATACGAGAAGACCGAGATGGACTTTTGCCGACCATCTACATCATTATCATTGGTAACATCCATGGATTATTTTTCACATTATATCTTTTGTTTATGCCATCTATGAGAAAAATATACAATTGGGATGACGAAGATTTTGTCATTGCGCTGATCTCCGCTTTTTTCCCTTTTGCAACGGTATGGGTCGAAAAAAAATTAGCCAAGAAAGAACGCGAATAATTTAGATTTTACTAATTTAAAATCAAGACTTTAAGAAACATCGAAAAAAAATCGATGTTTTTTTATGCTTTTATGTAACAAATCTATAAAGTCTGTTGTCTAATTATACAAGAAGCAAATTTTAATTTTAATTTTTTAACACTGATAATCAATATATTAAATTTTAAAACTAAACATTTCTAGTACTTTGTATTGCATACTACTTATTTTAATATATATCTTTGTATCAACAAATATTAATTTTTACATAACTCAAAATATCATGAAACCAAAACTTCTCATCGCAGCAATATTTTTCAGTGGACTTGCCATGGCTCAGCTAAAACCTAGCGACAGTATAAAAACTGAAAAAACCAATGAAATACAAGCAGTTACTATTACAAAACAAGTTTTCAAAAAAGAAAGCGATCGTTTTGTTTATGATGTTGCGGCATCGCCAGTAGCCAAAGGAAGTACGACATTTGATCTTTTGAAACAAACGCCTTTAATATCTTCTACAGATGACAAAAGTTTAACGATTGCCGGAAAAGGCAACACCGTGATCTACATCAATGGTCGAAAAAGTAATATGGACGCAGATTCTTTGGCGCAATTTCTTAAAAATACACCGTCTGAAAACATTCAAAAAATCGAAGTGATAACCATGCCTGGAAGCGAGTATCAGGTGGAGGCTAACGATGGCATTATCAATATCATCTTAAAGAAAAAAACCTCTGACGGACTCAACGGAAATATGAGAATGTCAAACACGCAATCAAAATACAACGAATCTTCGGCGAGTCTTAGCCTTAACTATCGCAAAGACAAATTGGGGATAAGTGCCAATATCACAGGTGGAGAAGATATCGAAGCGCAATATTATGAACTCGCGAATGGCACGTCCGAAAATTCAAACACTTCGGTTGGTAGAATAGATGACCCGAATAAAAATATCGGAGGTTATCTAAATATCGATTATCAATTGACGGAGAAAAGTAATTTGGCACTCACATGGAATACTTGGGCCAATAGGAGTTATGGCGCTAGCATTAATCTTTTTAATACCATTAAATTTTTAAATGATAAAGCTATAGAAGATTACCGCTATAATATTTCTGACAACATCGAAAATGCAAGGTCTTACAACAACAACTTTAATTTGAACTACGAATTAAAAACAGATTCTCTGGGAAGTAAGCTTAATCTTAATGCCGCCTATCTTACCTACAAACGTATTCAAAACTCTACAAATGACACGTGGCTCTCTGATGCCAATGCCCACTATATTGAAAAATCACAAACGATCTTCCAAAGCATTCCACAAAAAATCAACAATTTTTCAGGAATGGTGGATTATATTAAAAAGTTCAAAAATGACTTTACAATCTCTGTCGGTGGTAACTACAACAAAACCAAAACCGATAACGACACAAAGTATGAAACGCAATTTTACATTCCATCAAAAGATACCAAATATGAACCTAATTATTTCATATACGACGAAAACATCTATGGACTGTATTTAACTTTAGAGAAGAAATTTTCTGATAAATTCTCAGGTAAAATCGGTACACGCTACGAAATAACCAACAGCGTAGGAACGTCTGACCATGCGCCCATCGACCGTCCAGACATGGCACGCGTGGAACAAAATTATAAAAAACTGCTTCCTTATTTAAGTCTGAATTACGCCATCAATGAAAAAAACAATCTGTCGTATGCATTTTCCAGCCGAATGAGAAGACCTAGCTTTTGGGAACTGAATCCTGTAAGAAATATTTTAACCGAAAATAATTACACCCAAAACAATCCATTTGTAAAAGCTGCATCTTCCTACAATAATGAGTTGACGTATATGTTCCAGAATGCATATTTCATGGTGCTGAGCCATTCTTACTTCAAAGATGTCATTACGCAAGTTCCTTTACAAAGAACATTGGATGTGCCAAGACTTGATGACAATGGAAATCCTGTAGAAAACCAAAACGGCGAACCAATTATTGACAAAGTACAACAATTGCGCTACATAAGAACGAATTTTGGGGATAAACAAACAATGTCTGCAATGCTTGGCATGCAAAAATCCTTCTTCAAACAGTATTGGACTGCCAATTTAACTTTGGGCGTACAACACAACCGCAACAACGGAAGCCTCAGCATCGACCCAACTACGGGAGACGTTTTCTCACAATATATCAACAAAACCAATTCAACGAGTTTTGTCATAAAAACAAGCAACAATATTCGTCTGGACAAGGCAAAAACTTGGTTCGCAGGTGTCAATTTCTTTTATGTTGACAAACAACAGATAGAACTAGGTATGCTAAAATCATTATCCAGCCTGGATCTAAGCATCAAAAAACTTTGGAACAACTGGACTTTCGCGCTTAATGTTAGCGATGTGTTGAGAACCAACATTGTCAAAATAGAAGATATCCAGGCCAATGGCAACTATAACAAAGTCCTTAATGACCAATTCCGTCGAGGTGTTACCGTAAGTTTAACTTACAACTTTGGTAATCAAAAAGTTAAAAAAGTCAGAGATATCGACAGTGCGGCAGACGACATCAAATCGAGAACGAGATAAACATTTAACTAAATTATATTTTTCAATGAAAAGCTTCAATCCTAGGATTGAAGCTTTTTCATTTATTTCTTTGGAGCTTTTTCCCGCTGTCCGCTATATCTTTACCCTTGTCGCTCGGTTGGCTCCGCTACGCTCCGCCACCTCACGCCAACGCCAAAGGATGCCGCTTCCATCGGGGCTAGGAGATTGGGTATCCCAATTTAGTATTATTAATTTTCAGGAAGAAAAACCTCAGCCAACATACAACGTGCACTTCCGCCACCATTGGTTTCTATAGTTTCTAAATCCGAATAAATAATCTCCGAATATTGTTCGATTTGCGCAATCTGATTTTCAGTTAGAGATTGATACGCCGACTGGCTCATCACAAGGAATTTGTCACCATTATTATTTTGAACCTGAAGCATATTTCCAGCAAACTGTTGAAGCTGTTCTTCAGAAATTTCCACAATTTCTTTCTCACTAGATTTTATGACTTCAATCACTTTTTCTCTTTCCAGTTCATTATCAATAGAATCAAGGCAAATCACCACAAATCTATCCGCGACACACATCATCACATTGGTATGATAAATCGGAAGCCTGATTCCATCCACCGTTTGGTAAGAATGAAAAACAATTGGCGTATAGCCATACTCTGCACAGAAATCACGGAATAGTTTTTCGTCCAACCTCAATGACACCGAGCCATAAGCAATTTTATGATCATGATCGAAAATCATACTTCCTGTACCTTCCAAGAATTTTTCATCTTTTTCAGCGTTGCTTCTATCGTCAATTTTAGTGATATTGAATCCTTTAGATGAAATTTCGTTTAAAATATCCTCGCGGCGTTCCACACGTCTGTTGGGCGCAAACATCGGATAGAGCACCACCGTACCATCTGCTGCAAAACTCACCCAATTGTTTGGAAAAATAGAATCTGGCGTATGCGGCTCCAGCGTATCTTTAATTGTTATAACATTAACACCTTTACTTCTAAGTTTATCAACAAAAACATGAAATTCTTCCAAAGCTTTATCCTGAACTTCAGATCCTTTTTGTTCGACTTGAAAATAATTATTCTCAGCAGTTTGGGCATTGTAACCGAAGGCAATCGGCTCAATCATCAAAACAGTATTGGTTGTTTGCATAATGTGAAATATGTTTAGGTCACAAAAATAGCAAAGTTCGGCAGAAAAACCACCGAACTTGTCATTTTATCATTATGAATTTAGAATCTTTAAAAAGCTTGTTCAAAATCGGCAATAATATCATCAATATGTTCAATTCCTACACTCACACGGATTTGTCCAGGCGTAATTCCTGCAGCTTTTTGTTCAGCATCGCTCAATTGTTCATGCGTCGTCGATGAAGGATTGATTACCAAAGTTTTAGCATCGCCAACATTTGCCAGATGACTCGCTAGCTTTAAAGAATTAATAAATTCTACAGCCGCTTCTTTTCCGCCTTTAATTTCAAAATTAAGAACGCCTCCGAAACCGCGTTTCAAATATTTTTCGGCATTTTCTTTATCGGCAAAACTTTCTAAACCAGGATAAATCACTTTCTCAACTTTCGGATGTTGTTCTAGGAATTCTGCTAATTTTTGAGCATTTTCAACCGTTCTTTCCAAACGAAGCGATAAAGTTTCTAGCCCCAACAACAATTGATGCGAATTAAAAGGGGAAATCGTTGGACCAAAATCGCGCAGACCTTCTACCCTAGCTTTGATGATAAAAGCGATATTTCCAAAATCCGAATTTTTCCCAAAAACATCAGTAAACACCAAATCATGATAACCGGGCGACGGCTGAGACAATAAAGGAAATTTCCCATTTGTCCAATCAAATTTTCCAGAATCTACGATGATGCCGCCCACACTTGTACCATGACCGCCAATCCATTTTGTGGCAGATTCTACAATGATGCTTGCGCCGTGCTCGAATGGATTAAATAAATAACCTCCTGCACCAAAGGTATTATCGATAATTAACGGAATCTGATGCTTTTCTGCAACTTTTGCAATCGCTTCAAAATCAGCAACATTCAAAGTGGGATTGCCTATCGTTTCCACATACAAAGCTTTGGTATTGTCATCAATTAAAGCTTCAAAATCTTCTGGATTATCGTCTTTTGCAAAGCGTGCTTCAATTCCTAATTTTGCAAAACTCACTTTGAACTGATTATGACTTCCACCATACAAATAAGGCGAAGTCACGAAGTTATCACCATGTTGCAAAATATTTGTAATGGCTATGAATTGTGCGGCATGTCCAGAAGAAACCGCCAAAGCGCCGACGCCTCCATATAAAGCTGCGATACGTTTTTCGAAAACATCCGTTGTAGGATTCATCAATCGGGTGTAGATGTTTCCAAAGGCTTTCAATCCAAAAAGATCGGCAGCATGTTGTGCGTCATTAAAAGTGTAAGAAGTAGTTTGGTACAATGGCACTGCACGACTGTTAGTGTCTTTATCTACGCTTTGTCCGGCATGTACTTGTAAGGTCTCGAATTTGTAATGGTTCATCTTTTATAAATTTAAAATTATTAAACATTAAAAACTTATCCAAGATGTTGGGCATTTGCCGGAAAAATAAAAACTCTTCCGACAAGCCGAAAGAGTTTTGAATATTTTTAATAATATATTTCAAATAATCTCTGACTTATCTTTCCTCATTCCTGAGGTTGAATGTGGCACCTTACCTAAGCAGGTTGCCAAGACTTCAACGGGTCAAATCCCTCCATCTTTCTGGATAAGCGTAATTCTATATTTTGAACTACAAGAGCAAAAGTATTAACTAAATTTTAAATATGCAAGACTATTTTTTTATTCTCTCACCAAAGGCATAGTAGAACATCTTAGCAATCCGCCCATTTTAGAAATTTCACGATAGGGGATTTCTTCCACTCTTATTCCCCAAACATCGCGAAGATGATTGTTCAATCTTGTAAAGGCTTTGTCGGAAACCACCACTTCTGGCGAGATGGAAAAAATATTAGGATACATCTCGAACATTTCTTCATCATTAACTTCAAAACAATTTTCTTTACCGAAAATATCAAGAATCAAATGATAGTCGCTTTCGTCAACAAATCCATTTTTATAAATTATACATTTGTCTTTTCCAACAGGGTTAAACGTACAATCCAAATGCAGAATTCCTTTGTAAGGTTCGGTATCATTTTTCTTTAGTTCAAAATCGAGAATACGTTTTTTAGGGAAATATTCTTTTAAAATTTCTATGGCATAACCATTGGTTCTAGCGGTTTTAAAATTCCTATAATCCTGTGAGTAACAAGTTCCTACAAAAACAAAATCGTCCCAAACGATAACGTCGCCACCTTCAATATGCGCAGTTTCTGGAAGGTTGATAATATTTCTCCAAGGGACTTGCTCAAAAATTTTGCGATAAGCCTCCTGCTCGTCCGCTCTGTCTTCGATAATATTAGAAATAATCATTTTATCATCGATAACAAAAGCGACATCGCGTGCAAAAACCTGATTGTAATCTTCGATAACTTCTGGACGATAGACTTTAACCTTATGTTTTAGAAGAACTTGCTCGAAGGCATTCATCTCGGCTACGATGTCGGTTTCTGTAGGATAAATATTATTTTGAATAGAAAAATAAGACTTTGCGTCGTAACTTTCCTCTAGTTTTGGTGGATTTCCTAAAGAGTTGGGTTGTCCCAAAACTACAGATTTCAGTTGTCCTGTTTCGTTTTTAATATTTAGCTTCATAAAATTCTCGTCTAAGGCAAATATACAGATTGCAAAGTATCTCCTATGGCGCGGGCATGAGGAATATCATCTGCGTGAAGATAATTTAAAATATAAAACTTTTGAAATAATAAACAATTTCAAAGTATTTATCCAAAGTTTTTGGAATAGATGGAAAAAACACTTCGTGCAAAAAAAATATCATTTGGTGCAAAAACAAACAAATTCTGATTGCATAGACGTAACTTTGCAAGAATTTTTTGAAAAGCAATGAAATCTCAAGGATATATTTTAGCCATTATTTCAGCCATTTCGTATGGTTTGATTCCGATTTTTATACTTCCTATGAAACAGATTAACTTCTCGATGGACGTTACGTTGTTTTATAGATTTTTATTTTCAGCAATTATGGTGAGCCTGTATCTACTATATAAAAAGGTAAATTTTAAAATCAACAAATGGGAATGTAGGATTCTAATGATTTTGGGATTATTTTATGCCCTATCATCAGAATTTTTGTTTCTGGGATATGATTATTTATCTGCTGGAATTGCCTCGACAGTTCTTTTCGTTTATCCCGTTATAGTCGCGTTGATTATGTTTTTATTTTACCATGAAAAACTTTCCAAAATGGGCATTGTTTCATTATTATTGGCTTTTTCTGGCGTTATAATTTTGTGTTTGAAAGGTGATAAATTTGAAATAAATTATCTGGGGCTCGGAATTGTATTGCTGAGTGCGTTGTTTTATGGCCTTTATATCATCATCGTGAACAAAGCAAAAATCAATGTTTCTGGGATAAAATTGTCTTTCTACTCGATGTTATTCACGTCTATTTATTTTTTAATAAAATCTTTGATTTCAAAAGAAAATCTAAGCATTCCTAGTTTTTCTCTTGTTTTAAATTTCGTCAGTTTTGCATTGGTAACCACATTAATATCTAGTGTAACTTTGGTTTTAGCCATCCAGAAAATCGGTTCTACGCCCACTGCAATTATGGGCGCTTTGGAACCAGTTGTTGCCGTTGCCGTGAGTGTTTATTTCTTTAATGAAGATTTCACACGCAATTTATTAATCGGAATTGTCTTAATACTAAGCGGCGTTTCGCTCAATATGTTATCTTCCCGAAAAGAAGTTTAAAGATAAAATTAAAACATAAAAAAACTCCCAAAATAGGGAGTTTTATATTTAAGATAAATTTGATTATCTGTTTGTCATGTCAACATAGTCTCTAAGACCGGCACCTTGGTACACTTGCCTTGGACGACCAATTGGATCACCTTTCAATCTCATTTCTTTCCATTGAGAAATCCATCCTGGAAGTCTTCCTAATGCAAACATTACTGTAAACATTTCTGTTGGAATGCCTAATGCTCTGTAGATAATTCCTGAGTAGAAGTCAACGTTTGGATACAATTTTTTAGATACGAAATAATCATCTTCCAATGCTACTTTTTCTAGTTGCATTGCGATATCTAAAGCTTTATCGTGGATTCCTAATTTGTTAAGGATATCGTCTGCTGCTTTTTTGATAATCTTAGCACGCGGATCGAAGTTTTTATAAACTCTGTGTCCGAAGCCCATTAGTCTGAAGCTGTCTTCTTTGCTCTTCGCTTTTTCCACCCACTTATTAACGTCACCACCGTCTTGTTCTATCATTTCTAGCATTTCAATAACTGCTTGGTTAGCACCACCGTGAAGTGGTCCCCAAAGTGCAGAAACTCCAGCAGAGATAGATGCGAAAAGCCCTGTGTGTGCAGAACCCACCATTCTTACTGTAGAAGTAGAACAGTTTTGCTCATGGTCAGCGTGAAGGATTAACAATTTATCTAAAGCATCTACTACAACTGGATCCATTACAAATTCTTCGTTTGGTAATCTGAATGCCATTCTGTAGAAGTTCTCAACATAGCTTAAGCTATTATCACCGTGATTGATTGGTAAACCTTGCGTTTTTCTGTAAGTCCATGCACAAAGATGAGAGAATTTTGCTAACATTAATTCTGCTGCGTGATCCATTTCTTCTTTTGAATTAACATTAACCGCTTTAGGGTTAAAAGCTGTCAAAGAAGAAGTCAAAGTAGACAAAACGCCCATAGGATGAGCAGAACGAGGGAAAACGTCAAGAATTTTTTTCATTTCGTCTGCTACGAAATTATAATTTTTGATGTTTTTATCAAAAGAAGTAAACTGATCTTGTGTTGGTAATTCACCATGAAGTAACAAATACATTACTTCTGTAAAGTTTGATTTTTCAGCAATTTGCTCGATAGGATAACCTCTGTAGAACAATTCTCCTTTATCACCATCTAGGTAAGTAATATCACTGATTGTTGCACCAGTATTTTTGTAACCTAAATCCAAAGTGATAAGACCCGTTTGGTCTCTTAATTTAGAAATGTCTATCCCTCTATCTCCAATAGTGCTGTCAACGATAGGATATTCATAGGAATTACCATCGTAATTCAATATAACTTTATTATCTGACATTATAAAATAATTTTGGTATAAATATACATAAAAAAGAGCAAACAGCGAAAGTTCGCTCTTTTTAAAATTTTGTTAAAACTTACTTATCTTTTAATTTTAAAAGCATCCAAACCTGGGAAAACGGCTGTTTCACCCAATGCTTCTTCAATTCTTATCAATTGGTTGTATTTTGCCATTCTATCAGAACGAGATGCAGACCCAGTTTTGATTTGTCCACAGTTCATCGCAACAGCAAGGTCAGCAATGGTTGCATCTTCTGTTTCACCCGATCTGTGAGACATTACAGATGTGTACTTATTATTTTGAGCCATTTGAACTGCAGCCATCGTTTCGGAAAGAGAACCAATTTGGTTAACTTTTACCAAAATAGAATTGGCAACTTCTTCTTTAATACCTCTAGACAATCTTTCAACATTTGTTACAAACAAGTCATCACCAACCAATTGTACGCTGTCACCGATTTTGTCTGTTAGCATTTTCCAACCTTCCCAGTCATCTTCATGCATACCATCTTCGATTGAGATAATTGGATATTTAGCTGCTAATTCTGCCAAATAGTTAACTTGCTCGCTTCTATTGAACTGTGCAGAATCTGGTGTTTGGAATTTTCTATAATCGTAAATACCATCTTTATAAAATTCTGACGCCGCACAATCCAAAGCAATCATCACATCATCACCTGGCTTGTAACCTGCCTTTTCAATCGCCTGTAATAAAGTGTCTAGAGCATCCTCTGTCCCTTTAAATGTTGGCGCAAATCCTCCTTCGTCCCCAACAGCTGTTGATAAGCCTCTAGAATGTAAAATAGATTTTAAATTGTGGAAAATTTCAGTTCCTTTTCTCAAAGCGTGAGAGAAAGAGTCTGCCTTCACAGGCATTACCATAAACTCTTGAAATGCAATTGGCGCATCTGAGTGAGATCCTCCGTTGATAACATTCATCATCGGTACAGGAAGCGTATTGGCATTAACACCACCCACATACTTATAAAGTGGCATTCTCAACTCGTTAGCGGCAGCCTTTGCAGCGGCCAAAGAAACACCAAGAATAGCATTAGCACCAAGATTCCCCTTGTTGTTGGACCCATCAAGGTCAATCATAATTTGGTCTAACAAATTTTGCTCAAAAACTGGCAAACCAATTAATTCTGGAGCAATAACTTCTTTTACATTTTCTACAGCTTTCAGGACGCCTTTTCCAAGATAATCGCTCCCACCGTCTCTTAATTCAACTGCTTCATGCTCACCAGTCGATGCTCCAGAAGGCACTGCCGCACGTCCCATTGCACCATTTTCTGTGAATACGTCAACTTCTACTGTTGGATTACCTCTAGAGTCTAGAATTTGTCTAGCATCGATAAAAGAAATGTAACTCATTTTCTAAATTTAATTTGATTTAATATTCATTTTTAAAGCTTTACAAAATTAGTCAATTGAATTGATATTTTATGAAAACATGATTAATATTTGATAGAATTCTTTAAAGTCTTTAATTGAAATTTTAAAATAAAATAATTTGTATGCATTAGTAGTTTTTAAATTTATAAAAAGAAAACAAGATCATATTTTATCCGTTTTATATCCCAAAAAAGAATAAGATTAACAAGAAAGCGCTTTTATTAAAAATATTGTTAGTATAATTTGCATTCAGAATAAAAAAAGGAATATATTTATAATATGATTATACAAAATATTGTATTTTGCAAATAGAACTATTGTACAAAAATTAAAAAGAGATGACTTTTAAAAATATCATTCTAGAAAAGAAAGAAAAAATCGCCTACATAACAATTAACAGACCCCAAAGTCTGAATGCTCTTAATGCGCCATTGTTAATAGAACTCAACAAAGCTTTAGAGAATGTCGAGAAGGACAAATTTATAAAAGTGATTATCTTAACAGGTTCTGGCGAAAAATCTTTTGTAGCGGGAGCAGATATTAAAGAATTTACAGACTTGGACGTTTCGCAAGCAGAAGCACTTTCTAGAGATAATCAAAAACTAATATTTGATAAAATTGAAAATCTAAACAAACCAGTAATTGCTGCGGTTAATGGTTTTGCTCTTGGTGGCGGGTTAGAACTGGCAATGGCTTGTCACATAAGATACGCATCAGAAAATGCAAAACTTGGACTTCCAGAAGTTACCTTAGGATTGATTCCTGGTTATGGTGGCACACAAAGACTTCCAAAATTGGTAGGAAAAGGTCTTGCCAATGAGATGATTTTCTCTGCGAAGATGATTACAGCACAACGTGCCAAAGAAATCGGCTTAGTTAATGAGGTTTTCCCAATTGAAGAACTTCTTACTAAAACAACCGAGTTAGCAGAAACAATTTCAAAAAACTCACCTTTAGCCATAGAAAAGGCTATCGAGGCTGTCAACTTTTCTAATGATTCACAAGCTGGTTTTGAAAAAGAAATTAAAAACTTTGGAGAATTGTTTGGCCTCGAGGACAAAAAAGAAGGCGTAAATGCATTTTTAGAAAAGAGAAAACCAAATTTCTAAAACAACATGAACTTTAATAAGTTTGACATTGCCTATCTAAAAATGGCGCTAGAATGGGCCAATCTTTCGTATTGCAGACGAAAACAAGTGGGCGCCCTAATCGTTAAAGACAGAATGATTATATCAGACGGCTACAATGGGACGCCGTCTGGTTTTGAAAATAATTGTGAGGACGACATGGGAAAAACACATTGGTATGTATTGCACGCAGAAGCCAATGCCATTCTGAAAATGTCCTCCAGCACACAATCTGCAAAAGGCGCAACACTGTACCTTACAATGTCGCCATGCAAAGAATGCAGCAAGTTGATTTTACAATCTGGCATTAGTAAAGTCGTCTATATCAATGATTATTCCGACAATTCTGGACTGGATTTTTTAACAAGCGCAGGAATAGAAATTTTAAAAATAAGTGAAGAAAAATTATATGAGTTAAAATAAAAACACAAATAAAAAACACAAATAATGAATTGGTCTGAAAAAATAAACGACTTTTCAAATTATCTAAAATTTGAAAAGAACTTCTCCGACAATACGCTCGAAGCTTATGTACGGGATATTAAAAAACTACAAGAATACGCCCAAACAGAACTCGAAGGCATCTCGCCTTTAGATATTAGCTTTGATCATTTACAAGAATTTATATACCAACTTTCCAAAAAGAAAATTAGCGAAAGATCGCAAGCAAGATGGATTTCTTCCATAAAAGCTTTTTTTAAATATCTTGTAGAAGACGAAATACGAAATGACAATCCCGCGACATTGTTGACAGGTCCAAAACTTGGCTTGTATCTTCCTGACACGCTAAGTTTTGAAGATATTGAAAAAATTATAAACTCTATTGACACCAGCAACGATCTTGGACAACGCAACAGATGCATTCTGGAAGTTTTGTATGCCTGTGGACTTCGCGTTTCGGAACTTATAGATTTAAAGATTTCTAATCTTAACCTCAAAGAACATTATCTCAAAGTTCAAGGAAAGGGAAACAAAATCAGACTTGTTCCATTAGCCGAATACACCGCCACAATCCTAAGGGACTACATCAAAGATGTCCGCGCCAAAGGTAAAATAAACAAAAAATTTGAAGATGTCATTTTCCTTAATTCTCGTGGTTCTAGCATGTCACGCGTTATTGTATTTTTAATTATTAAAGAATTGACCAATCGTGCAGGCGTTAACAAAAACATCTCGCCACATACATTTCGCCATTCTTTTGCGACGCACTTGTTACAAAACGGTGCAGATTTGCGCTATATCCAGGAAATGTTAGGACATAGTAGCATTACAACAACCCAAATATACACCAGACTGGAAACTGAAGAATTAAGAGATGTCATTCTTAATTATCACCCAAGAAATCAAACTTTATAATATGAATCAATTAAAATATTGTCCAAAATGTGGCAACCAATCCTTACTTTGGGATGGCGAAAAAAAATGGAGTTGCGGACAATGCGATTATACATTATACCACAATTGCGCTGGAGCCGTGGCGGTTGTCATCCGTTGTGGTGATGAGATTTTTTTAACCAAACGAAATCAAAATCCTAGTATTGGGAAGTTGGATCTCAGCGGAGGATTTGTCGATCCCAAAGAATCCGCAGAAGAAACTTGTCGCCGCGAATTGAAAGAAGAGCTAAACCTTGACATCGATACTAAAAAATTAAAATATCTAACAAGCTCTCCCAATGTCTATCATTACAAAGATATCGACTACAATACTTTGGATTTATTTTATGAATATGAAGTTGATGAAAAGTTCGTTCCGGAACTAGAGAAAAAAGAAGTTTCTGATTTTATTTGGATTAAAAAAGAAGTTATCAATCTCGAAGACATCGCTTTTGAATCTCAAAAAAACTTTTTTAAAACTTATTAAATATATTCCATAAAAAATCCCTCACGAGCTAAACGTGAGGGATTTTATTTTAAGATAAGAATTAAAATTAGATCTGAGGTCCGCTAGCGATTAATGCTTTAGCCTCGTCATTATTAGCATATTGTTCAAAATACTTGATATAACGAGATGCCAAATCTTTAGCTTTAGCTTCCCATTCTGCTTTATCGGCATAAGTATCTCTTGGGTCCAGAATACCTTCTGACACATTAGGAAGTGCCGTTGGGAATTCAAGATTCATTACAGGAACTGTATCGGTAGTTGCTTTATCGATAGAACCATCAATAATAGCATCGATAATTGCTCTTGTATCTTTTAAAGAAATTCTCTTACCTGTACCATTCCATCCTGTATTAACTAAATAAGCTTTGGCACCATGTTCTTTCATTTTTCCAATTAATGTATGAGAATACATTGTTGGGTGAAGCGACAAGAAAGCCTCACCAAATGCTGGAGAGAATGATGGTGTTGGTTCTGTAATGCCTCTTTCTGTACCGGCCAATTTTGACGTATATCCACAAAGGAAATGGTATTGCGCCTGGTCATCAGTTAAGATAGAAACTGGAGGCAACACACCGAATGCATCTGCAGAAAGATAAATAATCTTTTTAGCGTGTCCAGCTTTAGAAGGTAAAACAATTTTGTTAATATGATAAATTGGGTAAGAAACTCGTGTGTTTTCTGTGATAGAGCCATCCGCAAAATCAACTTCACCGTTGTCTTTTACCACTACGTTTTCTAATAATGCATCTCTCTTGATAGCTGCAAAAATGTCTGGTTCTTTTTCAGCAGAAAGGTCGATAACTTTTGCATAACAACCACCTTCATAGTTGAATACGCCATTTTCATCCCAACCATGCTCATCATCCCCAATTAGGTAGCGTTTTGGATCAGCAGAAAGTGTCGTTTTACCAGTTCCTGAAAGTCCAAAGAACACCGCAACATCACCCTCTTCGCCAACGTTAGCAGAACAGTGCATAGAAGCCATACCTTTTAGCGGAAGATAATAGTTCATCATAGAGAACATACCCTTTTTCATTTCGCCACCATACCAAGTACCTCCGATGATTTGAATTTTCTTCGTCAAATCAAACATGACAAAAACCTCCGAATTAAGACCTTGCTCTTTCCAATTTGGATTAACTGTTTCTGCAGAATTGATTACTAAGAAATCTGGCTCGCCATAATGCTCTAATTCGTAATGTGAAGGACGAATAAACATATTGGTTACAAAATGCGCCTGCCAAGCCACTTTTGTTATAAATCTTACTTTAAGACGTGTATCTGGATTAGTTCCGCAGTATGTATCTACAACATACAACTTACTTCCAGACATATCTCTCTGTACCAAACCTAGTAATTCATCAAAAATAGCAGTTGTTGTTGGTCTGTTGATGTTACCATCCCACCAAATTGTGTTCTCAGAAGCGGCATCTTTTACAATGTAACGATCTTTTGGTGATCGACCTGTAAAAACACCTGTGTTAACAGATACTGCTCCTGTTGTGGTTAAAATTCCTTTAGCAAATCCTTCGTTATTAGGATTCATTTCTTCTTGGAAAAGTGTTTCGTAAGAAGGATTGTAAAGTATCTCTGCGTCCGTTGTGATACCATTACGCTCTAGGTAGCGTTTAATGTGTTCCATAATTTACTAATTACTATATTATTTGACCTTTTGCAAATTTAAACCCTTAAAGTAATATTTTTAAATTAAATAAAATGACAATCGTCAGTTTTCAAAAAAATTAATTAAACATTATGAATATACCATTTCATTCCATGGAATTATTGTTTCAAAACCCTTTTTAGAAAAGTATTTTTCATAATCTTCAAATTTTGAAGTCAGCACAAAATCGCCTCCCCAAGCACCCAAAGACTTCACAAAAACAGGACAATCTTCAAAAAATTCTTTTTTAACACATTTTTTATCTAAAAAAATGGATAACAAATTTTCATGCTCTTGCATCAAATTTGAGAATTCTGTCAAACTTTTTGTTTCTAAAACCTTTTCCGTTAATTGGGTAAATTCTGAAATTAAAGTCATTGATTTTTCTTTAGAACGGTAAAGTCTGATGCCTTCTCGACTGTCTTGTTTTTGATTAAGATGAACAAAAACCAAGTCTTTCAAAAAATCGGGTTTAAAATCTACTCGCTCATAAGTTGGTTCAGAATCCTGGATTTGAAAAACGATCGCATGATTTGCTTCCGCTACGGCAATGTCATAACCACTTCCGCCCAATGATAAAGCATTTAGCCTAAACGCGTCAACGTCTGTCCATTTTGCAAGACTCGTCATCAAAGTAGAACTACTTCCCAAACCATAATTAGCTGGAAACTGAAGGTTAGAAACCACATCAACACCTTCATTAGTATCAAATTTCTTAGAACCCAAAACTTGACAATTCCTCAAAGTATTTAAAACAAACTCGGCCGCTTGTGGATTATTAGATTCCAAAACCTTCCATGCTTTAAAATCAATCTGGGCAGTTAACCAGACATCGCCTTGATGTTTGCCCATCCAAGATAACTGATGCTTGTTTTCTAGTTGCTCCTTAAAAAAAAACTCTTGCCCCCAATTGGTTGGTACAGCAAGAGCTTTTGCACCGTCAAGAACGACGTATTCTGAAGTGAGCAATAATTTCCCGCGAGAAAAAATTTGACTCATAGTTTTTTAAATTATAAGGCTGAAGATACGAAAATTTCAGGATTTATTTTCTTGATTAAACCTTGTAAGGTTTTCCCAGGTCCAACTTCGATAAACATTTCCGCGCCATCTTTAATCATATTTTGCACACTTTGAGTCCATTTTACAGGGCCTGTCAATTGTGCAATAAGATTTTTTTGAATTTCAACAGGATCAGAAACTGCTGTCATTGTAATATTTTGATAAACCGGAATCGTCGCATTTCTAAACTTTGTATTCTCAATTGCTGCCGCCAATCTTTCCTGTGCAGGTTGCATCAATGGAGAATGAAATGCGCCATTAACAGGCAAAAGTAAAGCTCTTTTTGCGCCTGCTTCTTTCAAAACGGCACAAGCTTTTTCAACCGCTTCTGTTTCTCCTGAAATGACCAATTGTCCTGGACAATTGTAATTTGCAGGAACCACAATTCCATCAATAGATTGACAAATATCTTCAACAACTTGATCTTCCAAGCCTAAGATTGCCGCCATAGAACTCGGATTAGCATCGCATGCTTCTTGCATAGCGGCTGCTCTTTCCGCAACTAATTTTAGACCGTCTTCAAAAGACAAAACGCCATTAGCCACCAAAGCTGAAAACTCACCCAAAGAATGTCCCGCTACCATCTGCGCCCCTAATGTGTCTATCGCTTTAACCGCTGCCACAGAATGGATAAAAATCGCTGGTTGTGTAACTTTAGTTTTCTTAAGATCGTCATCCGTTCCCGCGAACATGATGTTAAGAATATCGAAGCCTAGAATCTCATTTGCAGAATCCATCAAGTCTTTGATGTCTCTGCGGGCATCATATAACTCTTTACCCATCCCAACATATTGAGACCCCTGACCAGGGAATACAAGTGCTTTCATATATTAACTCTTTCCTATACTTAAAAATTAAGGCACCAATCTCACCACTCTGTAACCTGTGTTGACATAAGCACCATTTGGTTTGATTCTCGTGAATTCAAACTTTGTCGCTAATTGTGTTTGCGACTTATTAATTTGTTTAAAAATTTCTCCTTTTTTGTTCTCTCTAGACAACATATCGTTAACCACGTCAAATCCTACAACAGCATAACGGCCTGGCGTTTTACAATATTTCTTCTTGTAATCACTCAAAACTTCGGTTTCGAAAGCCCCTTCGGTATTGATTTTTTTATCCATCAAATAGACCAAACTTGACTTTGATAAGTCGTCGGTTTTTTTCTCAAATGCTGAATTATAAAACATGCTGAATGCTTTGTTTCCGTCAACGTCTTTGGATAAAGCAATTAATCGGTTAGCGTAAGCAACGCCAACATTATCTTCGTCATTAGCAAGAATCGAAATAATTGGCGCAGATTGACCTGTCATCATATTTTGATCCAACTGAATATCATTAGCCGAATTTACTATAATAATTTCTGGTTTTTTAAGATTTTTTTCCAATCCTGTTTTGATAGCGTTTGCATTCGCTTTTGTATCGTCAGCCACGATATATATTTTTTGATTAGAGTAGACCTGCCCAACCTCTTTTATCATTCTCTCGACATACGCATCGTGGTTGGTTTCTACAATGATTAAATTGCTGTAATTGTATAAATCCTCAGAATTTGCAAAAGGTGCAACAACAGGGATTTTTTTATTTTTTACAAATTCTAAAACCTCAATAACGCTCGTTTTGAAAAAAGGACCGATGATTAAATCTGTATTGTCTTGATTAATTTGCGAAATGCTATTTTTAAAAGTATTTTCGTTTCCGGCATCAATAACTTTGATATCGAGATTCATTCCCTTAGCCACATTACGTTCTACGGCTAGTTTTGCTCCTGTCAAAAAATCCAAAGCCATCGATCTATATTTGCTATCATTTGCATCAAAACCAAATGGTAACATTAAAACCACATTCAGGTTATCGCCATTTTTTTTTGAATACATTGGGTCTAGCTTTTTAATTTTCAAAAGCATTCCCGCACGAAGTCCATTGACTAAATCTGGGTTGAGTGCCAACAATTCATTAAGATCGACATTGAATTTATTTGTAATTCCGAAAACCGTATCACCACTTTTCACAGTGTATGTAATATAGTCATCCGTACTCGTAGTTGACGTTGTTGTTTCTGTGGTTGTAGCTACAGTATTATTGCTGGCGGTCGTTGTTTCTACTTTGGTTACAGGTTTTGTTTCTGCAACTACAATTGTAGAATTAGAAAGATCTCCTTTTATACGGATTTGATCTCCCGCTTTAAGGCCTTTTTCTTCAAGACCTGGATTCAAAGCAAACAATTGTTTTTGCGTAATGTTGAACTGTCTCGAAATTTTATAATAATTATCTTTTTCTTTAATCGTGTACAACTCATCTGCTTCTCCTGCGGATGAAGAAGTTGTTGTCGTTGTAACAGTTGACGTTTGGCTTGTAGCTGCTCCGTCTGCATATTTCTTAATATTATCTAAAGGCAAAACAACTTCGTCACCAATCTTCATGTGATTATCCAAATTCGGATTTAGTTTGCGAAGATCAGCTTCAGAAATATGATATTGTTTTGTAATACCATAAATTGTTTGTTTTGGCTGAAGAATAATTGCTCCTGTTTTATTTGAAGCTGTGGTAGTAGTTGCGGGTTTTGTAGCCGCAGATGTATTTTGACTTCCTGATTTAGAAACCTTTAACATGTCACCAATACCAATTGCTCCTTCTTTAATCTGAGGATTCAGTTGATAAAGCTCTGCCAAGCTAAGTCCGTATTTTTTTGCAATACCATAGGCCGTTTCTTTCGGTTCGACTTTGTGAGTTGCTTGTGCACTTGCAATTAAAACTGTTGTTAATGCAGATAAAACAAAGATTTTCTTAATCATCTTATAAAATAATATTTACAAAAATAAGGCTTTCAAATTAAATGCGAAACGATCAATTCTGATTTTTCCACATTCATCAGTTCGTAACAAGATTTTAGCCAATCTGGTCCGTCGTCCGCATAAAAAACCGAAAAGTTGTATTGTCGTTCCTGCCAAATCCCTCCAGGATGGACTTCTAGAAAAATATCTTCGTAGCGTTTTAGTTTTTCAGAATGCTTGATTTTCTCTGCGCGAAGCAATCTTTGCTGCATTCTTTTAAAAGATTTTAGTTGTCGTGTTTCTTCGGCTTCCACCAAATTTTTAAATGTCACATCGGTCTGCCAAGCTTCTTCTTTCAAAACAGAGAAACGCTTTTTTAGTTCTTCTTCTTGCAATATTAAAAGCTCGTGTAAAGCTTGATTTTCCAACAAATGTTTTTTTATAATGCTCGAAAAATCATCAAAAAACTCCGAAATATTTAAACTGAGTTTTTCAATTTTATTAAAGGTTTTTTCTTTTAAAAACAATAAAGAATTACGCGGAATCAACACTGGAAACGGCACATCAACCGATGCAAAATAATCTGAAAGTTCTAGCCAATACATAACTTCGGCATTTCCTCCAACATAAGCTAGATTAGGCAAGATACGTTCTTGATAAACAGGACGCAGCACCGCATTGGGACTAAATTTTTCAGGATTCTTTTCTAAATCTTTTAAAATTTCTTGTTCTGTAAAATTGATGTCTGTGTCGAGAACAACGAATTTATCATTTTGCCGATCAATTCTATTTCGGGTTTCCGAAAGATAAAAAAGATTAATCGCACGAGGATTTACTTGAACTTTATGGTATTTTTTTTCTAAAAGATTTCTTCTTTCCAAAGTTGTTTTAAAAAGTTGCTCCTCTAATAATTCCTTTTTAAAAGTAGGGATCATTAAGGCTTTCAAAGCTTTGTCGTCGCCATCCAACATCAACAAGCCATAATCTGCAAATAGATTTTGTCCGATAATTCTGGTTGCTTCGGCGAAAGTATTCCCCACTTTGTAGGCTTCCTTCATCATCAAAATTAACTCCGTACCGAACACAAAATCTTTAAACTCTTTTTCAAATTCGGAAATAAAATATTGATCTTCAACTTTTATTCGTCCAACTGGACCGCCTTGTTTGGCTTTGGTTTGATAAAAATGATGCTCGGTTTTGAAATGGTCTATTTCATCAAAATCATGATCTTCTGTAGCCATCCAAAAAATAGGAACGAAATTTTTAGTTGGAAATTGTTTCTTTAGCTCCTCGGTCGTTTTTATCGTTTGTAAAATTTTATAAATGAAAAAAACAGGCCCTGTAAAAAGATTCAGTTGATGACCTGTTGTTATCGTAAACGTATTGTCTTGCTTTAACAAATCCAAATTTTGTTGTTGTAAAAATGACAAATTTTGGTTATGCAATTGTTTGGTCAAACTTTGATGCAAAACTTCACGAACTTTGGGCGAGTAAGATTTTTCTTTTTCTCCAATTTGTTGAGAAATTGTTTCAAAACTAAAAGGTTTTGAAGCCGCAAAATCTAGATTATCACTTAGAAAATCTTTGATAAGTTGCGGAATACTTTTGATATGATTAAAATCCAAATTCATCCTCTTGAATTTAGCTAAATAAGTACCAAACGATTCCCAAATTCAACCGAAAATCATAAATCGGAAAATATGGCGCTGTATAAGATTTGTTTTGTAAAAATGTCGTATTAAAATGTTGCGCTTCGATATAGAAGAACATACGTTTCACTTTCAGATTAAAATAAGCATCCGCAATCGGCTGGCCTCCGATGGAATAAGCTCTGTCATTGGGAAGCATAAATTCGTTAAGAACTGGCGAATAATCGCGTGATGCAAATTTTGTGAAATAATAAACTTTAACGCCCGCTTGTATTTCGGCAGCATCTTTAAAAGCTTTGGTTTGATAATACAAATTGGCGCGGCCTATAAAGCTCGGCATCGGAAAATAATCTTTCCCCGAAATTGCATTTTGGAAATGTAATCGACCATTGAGGTTAAATTTTCCGTAACGTAAAGTCGCTTCTCCACCAACTTGTGTGATATTGAGTGCATCCGGAGCTTGTAAAGATTTTCCAGTTTTATCAAAATAAGCGTAATTGTCAACACGTACCAAATTGACATAAATATTTGAGTCAAACCATTTTAAACGAAGTTTTGCACCCAGCTCTGTCGTTGTTTCATTTTTTGGATCATTAAGATAGTAATTGTAATGTCCATAAATCGAGGTGTTCAACAAATTATTAAAACTTGGCACTGCACTTTGGAAGTTAAAATGGGCATCTACGAAATAATTTTTAATGGGCTCGAACTGAACTAAATTTGTCGTTTTAAGAAAAGTCCCGAATGTATTACCGTTAGAAAATTCAAGAAAAGATTTTAATTGAAAACGATTCCAAAGTTTGATTTCCAAATTTCCTAAAGCACCGAACCTGTTTTCTTTCAAAGTACCTGGAATGGCCAATGAGTCGGAAGGATAAAGATTCCCAAAAGTGATGTTTTGATGACGAACACCTGCATCCAATTTGAAGTTTTCTTTATCCCAAACTAAACTGAAGGTATTACTCAAGTTATCTGAATATTTCTTGGACGACAAGGCAAAACCATTAATTACATCATCTCCAAGGAAAGGATGTACTGAAGCTTGACTGAAATAATATTTGTTGCCTTGATGCGAGATCGTATGTCTAAGTTTAAAAGGATATTTTGCAGGATCCAAAGGGGCAAACTCGTGACTGAAATAATAGCGTCTGTAATACAATCTGGAAGTCACATCAGTGAGATTGGTTTCCAAATTTTGGCGGTTTTTAAAACGAGAATCACCGCTAAGAAAAACGTCTATATCTGCAATCCCACCATATTCTTCATTGTTTATATTTTGATGAATGTAATGCGCGAAGGCTTCATATTTTTCATTTTTGGATTTGTAATGCGCAGAAAATATGCTATTGTTTGACGCTGCCAAACTATTTCTGTACAAGCCTTGTGAACGCAATCCCATATATTCTATCGCAAAATTGAAATTCTTGCCTACATTTTGCGTGTAAGTTGAACTCAATGCTGCGCCATTTCGCATCGCATTGTGATAGACAAACGTTGCTGTTGGCGTTTTGACATTATAATATTTGATAACATCGGCTCCTAAAATAAAAAAAGATTTGTTGGTAGGAAGCACCGAAAGATTTTGCTCTTTATTGGTTTCAAAAATTAGTGGTTGAAAACCCGAACCTATGTTTGCAAACTGAATTTTCCCGAAGTTATCGCGGTTATTGAATTCGGTAAACGCATAGGATCGCGAAATAGAAAAGCTTGTATCAAAAAGTTTCTTTTGTGAAAACTGTGTTTGATACAAGTAATCATTAATTGTTGGTTTAAAAATTTCCAGCGAGTCTTTTGTGCCCGAAACCACAACCAAAGTATCTTCGCTTTTTTTTGTGCCGTCTTTGCTGGTTATAATCTGCGCAGACAAAAACTGAACACCAAAAAGGAATGCTAAAAGAATGTATCTCATTCGAAAGTTTTGAAATACAAAAGTAACGGATTTTTATGAATTAGTTTTGATTAATAAAATCGACTAATTTTATCAAATCAGCTTCTTTGTTTAGATTAATCTTGTTAGATTTTGCAAAGTCATTTATCAAAGTACTTTTCTCACCAAAATAATTAGAAAATTCGTTAATCGATTTAGGAATTTTATAAAATTGATATTTGGTTTGAATTAAGTAAAGATCTTTTTCTTTTTCGTAATAATCTTTAGCATCTTTAACAAATGCATTGGTACTTTTCGTACCTGCTACGAATTCAATTTTTTCTCTTTTATAAAGTTTTATATTTTTTCCTTCTTTTAGTTCTACCAGATAGCCATACTTTTTGTTTCCATCAACATTGTAGCTAAGACAGACATAGGATTTTTTAAGTTCAGGAAAATTAATTTTTAGTAAATTTTGTTTTTCTATATTATACAATCCACCAGCATCTTCGAACTCCATTTCGTCTGAATATGCATTATAACGTAGGCCTTGTTTAGGCTTCGAAAAACCTGAAATTTCTACTATACGGAATTTGTTTCCATCAATATATGCTGAGCCTTCTGTGTTATCATCTTTAATAATTTTCACACCACGAGTAAAGAAACCATTCGGTGTGATAACAACGTGATCCATTGCAGACTCTGTATTATTTGATTGTGCACTAGCAAAGCCAAAAAGTATAAAGGCTAAGATAACAATACTATTTTTCATATAAATTAATTTGGTTTAAAAATAAAAAAAACCGCTCAATAATGAGCGGTTTACTATTTATAAAAACTAAAAATTAGTTTGCATAACCTGGGTTAGGTACAACCTTAGTTCCTGGAACGTTAAGCTCGATTCTAGGAATAGGGAAAGCCAATAGGTTATCACCGATATTTCTAACTGTACCAGCAACACCCGCAGCACTTCTTTGAGTGATTGGTTGTCCTCTTCTTAGTAAGTCCCAATATCCGAAACCTTCACCAACTAGCTCTTTTTGTCTTTCTGCATATACAGCTTCAAGATTTAAACTTGTTACCTCTGGCAAAGCACCTGTAGCAATACCTCTTTTGGCTTGGATTAAGTTAAAGTATTTTTTAGCAACTTCTTCAGAACCTCCGTTAAGTTCCGCTTCAGCACCGTTTAATAATACTTCTTCATAACGAACTAGGTGGATATTATCTGTTGTACCAGTATACTTTCCGTTAAGTACGTTAGCAGCAGAAATACCATTTTTTCTGATATCATCAGCAGCAAAAGTAGCTTTAAGCGCTGGTAATACCTTCATGTTACCATAACCGTTAGGTGCAACATTCAACTTGTAAGCAGCTGACGTAGTCCCTAAATCGCCACTTGTACCAACTGCGATTTCGAACATTGAGTTAGATGCAGAGTTAGCTTTTGTGAAGCTACTTGCAAAATCAGCAGCCGCAACTACAGAGTATTTGTTAGCAGCAACGATTTCTGCAGCAAGCGTTCTTACTTTAGCATAATCTTTTTTGTAAAGATAATATCTTGTCATAAGCGCTTTAACAGAAAGTGGGTTAAGCTCTGTTTTGTTAGAATAAGCTGGAGAAGCGGTACCTGACATTAAGCTAAGTGCTTTATCAAAATCAGCTTCGATTTGAGCTCTTGTTTCCTCAACTGTAGATCTAGCCATTAGAGCTTTTGGATCATAAACAGTAGGAACAACAACCCCTAGAGTTCCTCCAGAATATTCTTGTCCGAACATTCTTAATGCATCAAATAAAGCTAAAGCTCTAGTTGCATAAGATTGTCCTTTAAGATAATTGCTTTTTGCAGTAATAACAGCTGGATCTTGAGAAGATTTCCAAGTTAATGTTTTGCTTGGCACGTTATTAATAACGATGTTTGCTTTTGCAATTGCCTGATAGATTGCCAAATAAGGATCTCTTGCATATTGGTCAGAAGAAGTCATTGAATAACTTGCTACCGTTTGGTAATATCCTGCTCCATTTTGGAAATCAGAATACATATTGTTACTACGTGCTTCTCCGATCATTAAGAAATCACATCCGTAATAACTAGCTGATCTCATAGATACATATTGTCCTTTTACAAAAGCATCTAATTCTTCGATTGTATTAAGAGGACCTTGTTGAACGTCTTGAAAAAATTCTGTTTCAACAAAATCATCACTACATGATGTTAGCGTACCTATTGTTAGTGCCGCTAAGACACCGTATTTAAAAATATGTTTTTTCATTGTTTGAAAGATTAAAATTGAAGGTTAAACCCGATTGAATAAGTTTTTTGAACTGGTAGGTTAAGGTTGTTACCTGCGTTCAAGTTGTTTTCTGGGTCAAATCTTAGATTATCATCGAACGTGTGAGTCAAGATGTTGTTACCTTGTAAATACACCTCAAATCCTCCTAGACCTGTACCTTGTAACATTTTAGAATCAAATTTGTAACCAATTCTAATGTTACTTAATCTTAGGTAATCTGTCTTAGCTAAATATCTTGTAGATGTTCTGTTAGACAAAGTTGAATTACCGTATATCGGTTTAGGGTTAGCAGCATTAACATTTGTAGGCGTCCAGAAATCCAAAGCATCTTTTGAACCAGCGTAAGAATAAGTGTACTGACCATCAGACTGAGTATAACTTCCCCAATCGTTAAGTACTTTACCACCAAATGCAAATGTTCCTAAGGCAGATAATGTGAAGTTTTTGTAGAACACATTAAGGTTAACCCCTCCAAAAACATTAGAGTAAGAACGACCTTGAACTGCTAAACCTGCATCTGCATATTTGTTAGTTGTCTCTCCGTCTACACCGTTTTTGTACCACAATGCATCACCATTAGATTTGTCAACACCAGCCCACTTTCTCATGTAGAAGGTACCGATACCTTCACCTTCTCTAAGGATAGTTGCTCCAGAAATAATATCTTGCCCTCCGTAAAGAGAAGTTACTTCGTTATTAAGCGTACTTAAGTTACCACCTAAGCTAAGAGTGAAATCTTCTTTGTTGATGATGTTAGCATTAACTGTAAATTCGAAACCTTTGTTAACCAATGATCCAACGTTAACATCCATAAACGGATATGTTAAATCTCCTAAAGGTAAACCTTGTGCAGCTGATAATGGAACACTGAATACTAAGTCATTAGTCTTCTTGTTGTAGTATTCTGCAGTTACAGTTAATTTATTCTTAAAGAATCCCATGTCAAGACCTAAAGATAAAGGCTTAACAGTTTCCCATTTCAAGTCTGGGTTATACACAAAACGCATAGTTCCCGCAGGCATATCGTTGTAGTTAGACGTAAAACGATATAGAGAGTATGGTGTACTAGAAATCGTGTTACCTACTTTACCATAAGATCCACGTAATTTGAACATTGATACTTGATCCCACTCTTTAACAGCTTGGATTCTTGCTAAATCGATACCTAAACCAACCGAGTAGAAAGTACCCCATTTTTGATCTTCTGTAAAGTTAGACAATGCATCTCTTCTTACCGACGCATCAACTAAGATTAATTTATCATAATCATAGTTTAAGATACCTGCATAACCTGTTCTTGAAGAAATTGATTTATCTCCTACTGCGTAAACTGGTTTAATAAAGTTACTTAAAGACTCAAGATTTGGAGATCCTACATTAACACCTTGTGCAGCAACGAATCTATAGTTACGTTGATAAGACTCTTGGATCGCCGAAACGTTGAATCTATTTTTGTCACCTAATTTGAAGCTATAGTTCAAGATGTTCTGAAGGTTCCAGTTAAAGTAACGTCCTGTAGATTCAGTCTTACGACCATTAACAGCAAATCCGTCACCGTGGATTGGGTTATAATAAGTTTCGTTCTCGATGTTGTTAAATTCAGCACCTAAAACAACTTTATAACTTAAGTTTTTGATGATTTCGTATTCACCATAAACGTTACCATAGACTTTAGCTGTGTTAGCTCTAAAATAGTTATTTTCTTGGTTGTAACCAGAGTTGAATAAGTTGTTGCTTAATCTACCGTTGCTACCACCTAAATAATAAGAACCGTCTGCGTTATATCCTGGATCTGTTGGTCTTGCAAATAATTCGAACAAGATTGGGTTAGCGAATCCACCACCATTAGGTAATGTATTAATTCTACTATAAGAAACTTGGAAGTTAGTTCCCATTTTGAATTTATCAGAAGCTTTGAAATCAACTTTCGATGAAAAACCTAATCTTTTGAAATCAGAACCTTTAAGTTCACTTTCTTGTAAGAAATAGTTAGCAGAGTTGTAGTAAGTGATTTTATCATTACCTCCGCTGATAGACGCGTTGATAGAGTTTTGATACGCGGATCTAGTCGTAACATCTCTCCAGTTAGTATCTACATTCGTTGTAAAGATATTTTGTGGAACAGCACCAAATTCACCAGCAATCATCTCAGCACGAGTTTCTTCTGGAGTCATTCCGTATGCATTACCAAAGGCATTTTCTAGAATATATCTAAATTCAGAAGCGTTAAGCCCTTCCATTCCTTTGATAGCTCTAGAGTTGGTACCCGTTTCAAAATTCAATGAAATCTTTGGTTTACCTTTTTTACCTGATTTTGTAGTGATAACAATAACCCCTGCACCTGCATCAGCACCATATACAGCGGTTGACGCAGCATCTTTAAGAACTGTTACACTTTCAATGTCATCATTGTTTAAGTTTGCCAAGATATTAGCGGTAACAGCTCCAGAAGTTAAATCTCCAGACTGCACACGTACACCATCGATAACATAAATAGGGTTAACACCACCATTTACAGATGCAATACCTCTTACACGAACACTCGCAAAACCACCTGGTTGTCCAGACGCGTTACCTGTTTGTACACCAGATACTCTACCTTGTAGCATTTTATCCACTGAAGCAACGGGCACATCCTTGATAGCATCACTTTTCATTGTCGCAACAGCACCTGTAAGTTCTTGTACTGTTTTCTTCTGGCCAAAACCAACAATAACTACCTCTTCAATCTCTTTTGTAGAAGCCGTATCTTTTGTTTTTTGTTGTGCAAAAACTGCTTGTCCTGTAAAAAACAAAACTCCAGCAGTTAACACTTTTAATTTTACATTCATATTAACACTATTTAATATTTACTCGGCGCAAATATGTTAATAATATTTAACATATCCAAAAATTTAACACATAAATATTTAATAAAAAAGCCACCAAATTACTAATTTGGTGGCTCGTGTGTTATAAATAATTAAATTATTTCTTAATCATCTTAGTGTTTTCAAAACTTCCGTCTTTATATTGAACTTGGATAATGTAAGTTCCTTTTGATAGATTAGAAACATTGAATGACGCTGCATTTTCTCTTTTTATAGCTTTTCCAGCCATATCAATAACTGTTGCAGTAACAATTTCTTTAGTTGACTTTAATTCAACTTTATCACCTACAGGGTTATTAGCAATTGTTAATTTAGCTTTAGAAGCATTAACATCTGATACTGCTAAGAATTGTCCTCTGAATTTATACATTGCGCTAATAGGCAGACCTCCAACAGCAGCCTCGCTCGCCCCTCCAGCATAACCAACCGTAGGACTTATAAATTGAACTGCACCAGCATACGGCGCCTCCCCTGCAGGGAACTCCATATCTACCCAGTTTTCTCCACCATCAAGAGAGTAAGAAGCTCCGTCTCCACTTGTACTTACATAAGTATTAGCTGTACCTGGCACATAAGCGATATTTTCTCCATTGAAGTTTCCTTGTGGGAACACCTCAGTCCAATTCGCTCCACTATCAGAAGTTTTCCAAAGACCAACTACCCCACTATCATTCGTTTGAAGAAGACCATTTGATGCATCTTTAAAAGCCATGTTTGCGAAACTTCCAGCTGTAGTAACACCACCAAAGTCTAATGCTGGTGACTGGAATGTTTGCCAAGTAGCACCTTTATCTGGAGAATATAATACACGTCCTGTATCTGTACCCATCCAAATATTATTACCTGTAACAAATCTAATATGCGTATAACCGAAATCACCAGCATGCGCAGGTGCATTCGTTATTTTTGTCCAGTTTGTACCACCATTAGTAGTTTTGTACATTTCAAAATTAGCTCCTACAGGGTCACCAGCGGAGATACCTTCGTTCTCATCCCAGAAATAAACGATGTTAGCAAATGATTGGCCTCCGTAAGCAGCAGAAGTCTGCTTAGTCCAAGATGTACCACCATTTGTTGTTTTCCAAACACCATTTTGTGATCCAGAGCCAGAGGAAACAGCCCAAGCAGTTGTAGCTGAAGCTGCACTAAAGTCACCTAAAGTAGCCGCACTAGGAATACCTGTTATTGCGATATTCGTCCATGTTGCACCACCATCCGTAGTTTTTGTTGTATATTTTCCTTGGTCTGGAGCACTGCTTATTGCATGATCTGCAAACCAAACTGTGTTAGCATCAATTACAGACATTGCATATGGGTAATGCAAAGATGGCGCACCTGTTTGCATCCCATCCCAACCTGGTGCTTGTGCTTGTAATAAACCTCCGATTGCTAAAGCAGATAAAGAAAGTAGTAATTTTTTCATAATAATAAATTTTAAATGATATTCAAATATAAATATTTTTTTTTAATTCGGAATAATATAATATTATTCCGAATTAATATAATTTAGTATCCAGGAGCTTGTGTAATGTTAGGATTATTTTGCATTTCACTATATGGAATTGGCCAAACAAATCTTCTATCTCCTACAGGAATTTCTGTTAATGGTTGTCCCGTAGAGTTTGTTTGATATTTAACAATCGCTCTGTTATTTCTTTTCAAATCAGAAAAACGTAGACCTTCTAGGAAAAACTCCATAGCTTTTTGTGTTAAGATTTCATCCAAAACACCTGGGCCTGATGTAACCGCTGGCACATAGTCTGGGAAGCGGTATTCTTTAACCCAATTAGTAACCGTTTGAGAAGCTAAGCTTGGATTAGAATGAAACTGTGCTTCCGCCTTTATGAAAACTGCTTCAGACTTTCTTAACTGAACTAAATCTCTAGCTCCAGACATATATTTTCTAACATCTATTGGAGATGGATTATCTGGATATCCTGTTACAATATTATTGGTCATATACCAACTGAATGCTCTTGCATCACGTTTTGCGCTATTAGTAGGAACTTTAAGTCCTGAAGCCTCCCAGAATTTTCGCGCCATAAAGTTTTGCTTGTATCTCGCATTGGTTCCCCAATAATCTGTTAAACCTTGTGGTGTAACGGAGTTAAATTCCAATTGAAAAATTGTTTCATAAGCTGCTTCTTCTCCATTAATAAAGAATTGTGCAACATCTTTTCTCAATAAGAAAGGAATATTGGTATCGTCGATAACTTTCTGAGCATAGTACTCAGCTTTTGGATAGTCTTTTTTGAACAGATAAGCACGTGCTAGTAATAATTCTGCAGCAATAGGACTAAGTGATCTATTAAAATCATAAATACCTTGTTGTATAGAATTTTCTTCACAATAAGCTAAAACAGATTCTAGCTCAGTAATAACATTATTAACAACTGTTGATACAGATTCTCTAGGGAGTTTCGCATCCTTATTATAGGTCGTAGGATAAGGCACACCTAAAGTCTGATCGCCTTCCCCATAATTTGGTGAAAAATAGCTCAATAATGCTAAATAATTATAAGCTCTAATCATTTTTGCATGAGCAAATAATTCTCCATTTTTATGAACTGCATTTTCATCTTCTGCGATTTTCCCTTCAAAGCCTAATACAAAATTGGCATTAGCAATTGTATTATAGAAAGTAGCCCATAGTCCTCCGCCGGCGCCACCATCAACCTGAATATGTGTACCACCGTTAGTCCCTACAAAATATCCCGAATTAGATAAAGAAACAAATCCAATGTCTCCTGTGAGTTCTTGAAATGTGAAATGATCTCCTCCAAATCCACTAGAGCTAGACATTTTAGAATACAGACCTTTAACTGATCTTTCTAGGTCAGCATTTGTTGTCACTGCATTTTCATCCACTATTATTAATCCTGCTTCAGAATAATTTTCTTCAAACATACTGTCTGAACAAGAAAATAATAATGAACCTAAAAATAATGTTAATATAATTTTATTTTTCATTGTAATCGTTGTTAGAATTTTAATTAAAAATCAATCGTTGCACCCACCATAAATTGTCTCATCAATGGCATTGTTTGATCGTATAATCCCATACCACCAATGGTTCCCATGTGATTACTATTAGATTCTGGATCGAAAGGTAAGTTTTTGTCAAATGCGAATGTTAATAGGTTAACACCTCTCACATAAAGATATACATTATTAACACCTTCTATCTTCATTTGATCTTTCGTCAATTTATAGCCAAGTTCTGCACTCTTTAACTTGATATTATCTCCTCTATATAAGTATCTTGTAGAATGATATTTATTCACGGTGTTACCTGGTCTATACTGAGGTCTATCAGAATTTGTATTTGAAGTAGTCCAACCATTTAACACATCAACAACTTGATTATCTTTTATACCTTGTCCATCATTATCAAAGTATCTACCCCAAAGATCATATACATGGAAATCTCCTTGATAAGTGAACAATAAGCTTAATGTTAGGTTTTTATAACTAAATGTATTGGTTAAACCAGCTGTATGTGCAGGTAGTGCATTTTTCCCTGTAAAATCACTTACAATACTTGCGCTTGTCCCAGAACCATTACTTAATTGTGTGTGCGTACCGTTAGTATACCATAACGCATCACCATTTGTTTTATCAACACCAGCATAATGTGCTAAAAACCATTCCGTTGGATTATGGCCTACCACATATCTCTTAAATCCATCTACACCTACATAAGGTCCTAAAATCTTAGTTACGACTGATTTGTTATAGCCATAGTTAGCATTAATTGTCCAGTTGAAATCTCCTTTTTTGAACACGTCATAAGAGATTGTTGATTCAATACCTTTAGACTCATGTTCTAGCGCATTTCCTACTAAGTTACCAAAACCTGTAGAGGGTGCATTTGGCACTTGTCTTGTTAACTGATCGGTCACAATATTTTTATAAACATCAAAAGACATTTTCAATCTATTCTGAACCAAACCAAGATCTAAACCAATATTGTATTTTCTAGATTTCTCCCATCCTAAATTTTCATTTCCAGGATTATTAATTGCCATACCATTTTCTAGCATATAATTGGCAACACCTAAAGTTGGACGAGCAAGGTATTCAATTGCTCCAATATTACCTACTTCACCATAACTTGCTCTTACTTTTAGCTCATTAAAATAATTTCCGATGTTTCCAAATTTATGAAGATTAACATTCGCTCCAGTGGCCCAGAAGTTACCTTCTTTTCTATCAGCCCCAAAGTGCGAGTATTTATCTCTTCTGAATGACCCCATTACATTGAACAAATCTCTGTAACCATAAGAAGCTCTACCAATAAGACCAATCAAATGACTTTGATCGTTATAAGACCAAGCTATAACAGGCACAGTACCCCATTGCAAATTATTTTGCTCATAATGACCGCTTTCAAAACCAGTAGATGCTGCTTGTGAACGTTTTGTCCACATCTGTGTATATTCTGTACCTGCAGATAAATTAATTTTGTGATCATCATTAATTGTCCAATCGTAGTGTAAGAAGTTTGACCAGTTCAATGTAGTGTAGCTAAAGTCACTTTGTAAAGCTAAACCGATGATTTCTTGTGCTGGATTGTTCCCATCTCCGAAATCTGGATTACGATATTCTGACTCATCATAATAATTGTAATCTACACCTAAATTAGTCGAGAATCTTAAGTTACTCATGATACTATAATCCAAAGCAAAAGATGAAAGTATCTTCGAAACTGCTGATTTTCTCTTGTTGATATTCTGAATAGCAACAGGGTTAAAATCTTCACCTGCAGAAGTAATAATGTCTAGGTTATAAGAACCATCTTTATTATAAATAGGACTGGTTGGCGATGCAAATCTCGCGCTCAATACTGGGTTTGCAAAATAACCATAGTCCAATGGTCCCCACTGCGTTCCTCTAGATACTATATTTGAAAAAGCCACGTTAATCTTGTCCGACAGCTTAGCATTTAGCTTTACAGTTGCATTAATTCTTCTATACAAAGCATCACGAATTATACCTTCTTGCTCTGTAGATCCAATAGATGCATAGCCTTTAATCTTTTCATTTCCAAAAGAATAATTAAGACCATACTTATACAAACCTGTTGAAGAACGTCTTGTTGCTTTTTCCCAATCCGTATCTACAGTACCATCCCAATTTCTAAGAATTCCGTTTGCACTTGTTGTAGCTTTTTCTAAAGTTTCTCCATTATTCATGAAGCCTGTTATCAATGACTGCATCTGTTGCGAAGCATTCATAAAATCATACTTCTCATAAGCAACACCTCCAACACCATACTCCATATTAAGGGTTAGCTTTCCTTTACCACCTTTACCAGACTTAGTCTTGATAATGATAACTCCAGAAGCCCCTCTAGATCCATAAAGTGATGTTGTTGCACCATCTTTCAAAACCTCTACTGATTCTATATCTGAGGGATCTACTAATGACAAACCATTAGATGATGTAGCCACCCCTGCCTGATCTCCAACTGTAACCGGAACACCATCAATAATATAAAGTGGTTGATTATCCCCACTAAGACTACTGATACCCCGGATAAGCACTTTTGCATTTGACCCTGGCTGTCCGCTATTAGAACTAATAACAGCTCCCGAAACTTGCCCTGCAATGGCTAAATCAACAGATATCGCAACAGGCTTTTCTAAGGCTTTAGCAGAAACTAATGAATAAGAACCTACTTTTTGTTCTTGGGTCTCTTTGATACCATACGTACCTAAAATAACTACCTCCTCAATAGCATTAGTTATCGTATCGGATTTTTTTTGTTGTGAAAACATTGAGGCCCCCATAAAGAAAATAGCCCCAGCGCTTAAAACTCGTAGTTTCACGTTCATATTAACACTAATTTGATATTATAAGCTACAAATATGTTAATTTTTTCCTAATACACCAAATTAATTTTAAAACTTTCTTAAACATTTATTAAAATCAAAAAGAAAACAACATTATATCACGTCTTATTTTACAAGTTAATTCTTAAATTAAAACGATTATTAATAAAAATAAAATAGGCCGCTAATGATCTTAGCAGCCTATTATTCATTGAATAGTATTTTTTATTTCAGTTTCTTCTTCACGGAGATTTCTTCGTACACTTCTAAAATGTCGCCAACCTCAATGTCGTTGTAACCTTTTAAATTAAGACCACACTCATAGCCCTTGGTAACTTCTTTAACATCGTCTTTGAAACGTTTTAAGCTTTCTAGCTCGCCATCGAATTTCACGATACCATCTCTAAGAAGTCTAACTTTTGAGTTACGGGTTACTTTTCCTGTAAGAACCATACAACCCGCAATAGTACCAACTTTAGAAATCTTGAACACTTCGCGAATCTCTACGTTACCAATTACTTGTTCTTTAATCTCTGGAGAAAGCATGCCTTCCATCGCTTCTTTCACTTCATCGATAGCAGCATAGATAATAGAATATGTTCTAATTTCTACCTCTTCTTTATCTGCAATATCTTTTGCATTAACACTTGCTCTTACATTAAATCCGATAACAATCGCATCCGATGCGGCGGCTAATAAGACATCACTTTCTGTAATCTGACCAACGCCTTTATGTAATATATTAACCTGTATCTCAGCTGTAGACAATCTCTGTAATTGATCTGACAATGCTTCAACAGAACCATCCACGTCACCTTTAAGAATAATATTAAGCTCTTTGAAATCCCCTAGTGCAATACGACGCCCAATCTCATCCAATGTAAGATGTTTCTTAGTACGAAGTGTTTGCTCTCTTTGAAGTTGCTCACGTTTGTTTGCAATATTTTTAGCTTCTTTTTCGTCTTCGTAAACTCGGAATTTATCACCCGCCGTTGGCGCTCCATCTAAACCTAAAATAGTTACCGGAATAGAAGGCCCCGCACTTGGCATGGGTTTTCCACGCTCATCCAACATGGCTTTAATCTTACCATGGTTTTTACCCGCAACGATATAATCTCCAACTTTTAAAGTCCCGTTCTGAACCAACATTGTTGACACATAACCACGGCCTTTATCTAATGCAGCTTCGATTACAACACCGTTTGCTGAACGATCAGGATTAGCTTTTAGCTCTAACATTTCCGCTTGAAGTAATACTTTCTCAAGCAACAAATCTACATTATTACCAAACTTAGCAGAAATCTCTTGCGATTGTACATTTCCTCCCCATTCTTCTACAAGAATATTCATCCCTGAAAGTTGTTGACGGATATTATCTGGATTAGCGTTTGGTTTATCTACTTTGTTAATTGCAATAATCATAGGTACGCCAGCTGCTTGTGCATGGGCAATAGCCTCTTTGGTCTGTGGCATGACATCGTCATCTGCTGCAATTACGATAATTACAATATCAGTAACCTGAGCACCACGCGCTCTCATCGCTGTAAAGGCTTCGTGGCCTGGTGTATCTAAGAAGGTAATCTTCTGACCATTCTCTAGTTTAACATTATACGCACCGATATGCTGAGTGATCCCTCCCGATTCACCTGCTATAACATTTGCTTTACGAACGTAGTCAAGCAAAGATGTTTTACCATGGTCAACGTGTCCCATTACGGTTACAATTGGCGCTCTTGTTGACAAATCCTCTTCGGAATCTGCAACTTCATCTTCGATTGATTCCTCAAGATCAGCATCAGAGAATTCAATTTTATAACCGAATTCATCGGCAACCAATGTTAAGGTATCCGCTTCCAAACGCTGGTTCATCGTTACCATAACCCCTAATGAGAAACAGGCAGAGATAACCTCTGTTGGACTAACATCCATAAGACTGGCTAACTCGTTAACCGTAATAAACTCTGTTACTTTAAGCGTTGTATCTTGTGCTTCACGTTCTTGTTGAAGTTCATCTTGCTCTCTTCTCCAATTACGTTTATCTTTTCTATGTTTAGCTCCTTTATTTTTACCGCCTTTGTTGGTAAGTTTTTCTAAAGTCTCTTTAATTTGATTTTTAACTTGTTCATCTGTCAACTCAACAGGCATCACTCTTTGTCCGCCTCTATTGTTGCCTCCACGATTTCCACCTTGGCCACCACGGTTATTGTTGCCACCACGGTTTCCACCTTGGTTGTTGCCACCTTGACCACCTCGGTTATTATTGTTACCAAATCTGTTGCCTCCTTGTTGGTTGTTACCGCCTTGTCCTCCTGCGTTATTATTATTTCCGCCTTGTTGGTTGTTGGCTCCTGGCTGACCTGGTTTTTCAATTCTTTTTCTTTTCTTCTTAGCAGCGTTTGGTCCGCCAGCATTAGAAGATTTTGGTTTTGTTGCGAATTGTGATAGGTCAATTTTCTCTTTCAAGATTTTGGGACCATCTAGTTTTTGATAAACCGTTTCGATTTTATCAGGTTCTGAAGATGTTATTGCCGGTTCTTCTGTTTTTTCAGATTTTGCAGGTGCTTCAACTTTTGGTTGTGTTGCAGGTTTAGCTTCAATTGGCTTTTCAACTTTTGGCTTCACTTCTTCAGTTTTTGATGGTGCTTCTTCAGCTTTTGGTTTTTTAGAAACTTCTTTTTTGGAAGCTTTTGGCCTTGTTTCAAACTGCGACAAATCAATTTTATCGACAATTTTAAGTTCTGGTTTCTCTTCTTTTTTGTCCTCTTGCTTCGCAGGCACAGCATCTTCCACAACTGGCTTAGCCACCTCTTCTACTGGTTTTTGTGCATCAAGATCTATTTTACCCAAAATTTTAGTTTCGGGTACGCTAGCTTTGGCTCTTATAACCTCAGGTTTTGCTTCTTGGATTTCCAGTTTTTCGTCTGGAACTTTAGAAATCACCACCTCATGAGAAGCTTTTCTTTGTTCGCCATCTTTGCGAAACTCAGCTTCTAATGCAGAAAATGCCTGTTCTTCTAATAGAGCGTTGGGATTACTGTCAACCTCAATACCCTTACCTTGTAGATATTCTACAGCACGTGGTATTGAAATGTTAAGTTCTTTAACCGCTTTATTTAATCTAATTTTTGGCATATTTAAATTTACTTCTTTATTTTAGTTGTCGTAGCAAAGGTACTACTATTTTAACTTTACTTTTTAATAGGATATTTCAAAGACTAATTTTGAGAATTAATCTTCTAGTTCTGCTCTCAAAATTTCTTTAACTTCTTGGATGGTTTCTTCTTCCAAATCAACAAGATTAAGCAAGGCTTCTGTATCTTTATCTAAAACACTTCTAGCGGTTTCTAATCCTACTTTTTTGAATTCTGCAATCACCCAATCTTCAATCTCGTCAGTAAACTCTGTCAACTCTACATCGTCGTCTTCTTGTTTTTCTCTGTAAACATCAATTTCAAAATCTGTCAACCAAGAGGCTAGTTTAATATTCTGTCCTTGTTTACCAATGACTTTAGAAATCTCCTCAACGGGCGTATACACCAATGCATAGTTGGCTTCCTCGTTGATTTCTACTTTATTAATAATGATATTTCCTAAAGCTCTTTTAACAAGAATTTCCGGATTTTTTGACCATTGAATTACGTCGATATTCTCATTGCGCAATTCTCTAACCACACCATGTATTCTTGAACCTTTTACCCCTACACAAGCTCCTACTGGATCAATTCTGTCATCGTATGCGTCAACCGCGATTTTCGCTTTTTCACCTGGAATTCTCACTACTTTCTTAAGTATGATGGTTCCGTCTTGGATTTCAGGAATTTCTAATTCTAATAATTGCTCTAAAAACTTCGGTGAAGTTCTTGAAATGATAATCTGTGGTTTTGCCCCTCTAAAGTCAACACTTTCAACAATTGCACGAACATTGTCACCTTTTTTGAAGAAGTCAGATGGGATTTGGTTTTCTTTTGGCAGGATAAACTCGTTACCTTCATCATCCAACATGATAACATGTTTGTGACGAATATGGTGAACTTCTCCAACTACCAATTGTCCAATCCTGTCGCGGAATTGCTCGTACAAAGCCGCATTAAAATGCTCCTGAATTTTAGTTGCTAAAATCTGCTTAAGCGTCAAGATGTTTCTACGGCCTAATTTAGCCACAGGAATTTCTTGTGTATATTCTTCACCAACTTCAAAAGTTGAGTCAATTTTTCTAACTTCAGAAATTTCGATTTCTAAGTCATCATCTTCTGACATCTCATCTTCAACAATTCTCTTATTCAAGAAAATTTGAAAATCGCCTTTATCAGGGTTAACAATAACATCAAAATGATCGTCAGAATCATATCTTTTTCTCAAAAGTGTTTTAAGAGAATCTTCTATGATTGCCATCAAATCAATTTTGCTAATATTTTTTACTTCTTTAAAATCGCCAAATGCTTCAATTAAAGCTAAATTATCCATTGATTAATATTTTTCTTTATTAAAATTTAATTACCACCAAAGCCTTTTTGATATCAGCAAGGCTTATTACTTTTTCTTCTTCGACATCTTCTTTACCTTTTCCAATAAGTTTTGGACGGCGATATCTCAACATCAAAGTGATTGACTCATCATCAACCATTATCAACTCTCCTTGGATTTTTTCATCTGTAGTCAGAAGAACATCCAATTCTCTTCCTAGATTTTTTCTGAATTGTCTCACCAAAGTCAATGGCTCCGACAAGCCTGGAGACATTACCTGAAGCCCAAAATCATGCTCTTCGCGATCAAGATTAAACTCGACAGCGCGACTAACATCCAAGCAATCTTGTAAATTAACCCCTTGATCTCCATCGATAATAATTGTTATTTGGTCATCTGCCGAAATCTTAAGATCAACCAAAAACAAATCCTCTCTCTCCTCTAAATAAGAAGCCACCAAAGCTTCTACTTTCTCTCTAAAACTCATATTCCCTAATGAATTACATCTACGAAAAAAGGCTCTCTCTCGAAGGCCTTTTCATTCTGTTCCGTAAATCTTCTGCAAATGTAAGTCTTTTTTTAAAAAAATCCAAATTATATTGAATTTTAAGGCTTTACATCAACAAGCTTCTTAACATTTAACAAATAAAATTAAACTGTACTAAAATCAGGGAAAAGACTAAAGCCCTGTTAAATATCTTAAAAAAAATTATCTTTGTACAAAATTTAAAAACTCAAACATTGAATATTACCATTGTAGGAACTGGTTATGTAGGATTAGTAACTGGTACAACCTTAGCAGAATTGGGAAATTCTGTATATTGTGTAGACATAGATGAAAAAAAAGTTGAAGGGATGAAACAAGGTATCGTCCCAATATACGAGCCAAACCTTGAGGAAATGTTTCTTCGAAATATACAAGCCAATCGTTTATTTTTCACGACCAATCTTAAAGAAGCTTTAGACAAAAGTGAAGTTATCTACTTAGCACTTCCAACACCGCCAGGAGAAGATGGATCTGCAGATTTGTCATACGTTCTAAAAGTCGCTAATAACATTGGCGAAATGATGACCGAATACAAAGTCGTGGTTAACAAGTCAACTGTCCCAGTAGGCACGGCGGATAAAGTGGGTGCTGTTATCAAATCGAAAACAGATATTCCGTTTGACGTTGTATCCAATCCGGAATTTTTGAGAGAAGGTTTTGCGGTTGAAGACTCTATGAATCCTGCTAGAGTTGTTGTAGGTTGCAGTTCTGAGAGAGCAAAAAACATTATGGCACAAATTTATCAGCCATTTACCAATACCGGTGTTCCAATAATTTTCATGGACGAAAAATCGTCGGAACTCACAAAATACGCTGCCAACTCTTTCTTAGCTGTAAAAATCACTTTCATGAATGAAATCGCAAATTATTGCGAATTGGTAGGTGCCGACGTTGACAAAGTAAGACTAGGCATGGGAAGCGATGATCGTATTGGTCACAGATTTTTGTTCCCGGGCATTGGTTATGGAGGCTCATGCTTTCCGAAAGATGTAAAAGCTTTAATAAAATCTGGAAAAGATGAAAATTTTAACTTCAAAATTTTAGAATCTACAGAAGCTGTTAATAATGCTCAAAAAGTTATTTTAACAAGAGATATCGAGAAATATTTTAATGACCTTAGTGGTAAAAAAATTGCATTTTGGGGCTTGGCATTTAAAGCAAATACAGACGATATCCGAGAAGCTTCATCTTTGGACAACATCAAAATCCTTCTTGATAAAGGCGCAAAAATCATAGCTTATGATAAAATTGCGGAGTCTAATGTTCGCAAAGTTATCGGTGATAAAATCGAATACGCGACAGACATGTATTCCGCATTAGAAGATGCTGACTGTCTGTTAATCGCAACGGAATGGCCCGAGTTTAAAAATCCAAATTTTGAACTTATGGCATCCAAAATGAAAAACAAAATCATCTTTGACGGTCGTAATATGTTCCCTCTAGAAGTTCCAGAACAACACGGATTTTTTTATAAATCAATCGGTAGAAAAACCGTAAAAAACTAATATGAAAAACATTATCATAACAGGTGGCGCAGGTTTTATCGGATCTCATGTTGTAAGAGAATTTGTTAAGAACCTTCCCAACACCAACATTATCAATCTAGATGCCCTAACTTATGCTGGAAATCTAGAAAATTTAAAAGATATCGAGAATGAAGCTAATTACATTTTCGAAAAAGCTGATATAACAAAACCTGAAGAACTTAGAAAAGTTTTTGAAAAGCATAATCCTGACGCCGTCATACATCTAGCGGCGGAATCTCATGTCGACAGAAGCATTACCGATCCTAATGCTTTTATCAACACCAACGTGAATGGTACAGCTAACCTGTTAAATTTGGCTAAAGAATTTTGGGCACTAAATCCTGACCATCAACATGGTAATTTCCCTGATGAACCAAGAACCAATCTGTTTTATCATGTTTCTACAGACGAAGTCTATGGTGCGCTAGGAGAAACAGGTTTCTTCACCGAGGAAACTTCTTATGATCCAAAATCACCCTACTCTGCAAGCAAAGCGGCTTCCGATCATTTGGTAAGAGCCTATGGGAACACGTATGGCATGCCATTTATCGTTTCTAATTGTTCGAATAATTATGGGCCAAATCATTTTCCAGAAAAACTGATTCCACTTTGCATCTCTAACATACTGAACGAAAAACCTTTACCAATATATGGCGACGGAAAATACACAAGAGATTGGCTATATGTTATCGATCATGCAAAAGCAATTTTCCAGATTTTTCATGAAGCCAAAACTGGTGAAACCTACAACATTGGCGGTTGGAACGAGTGGCAAAACATCGACCTTGTAAAAGAACTCATCAAGCAAGTTGACGAAAAAACAGGCAAATCTGTTGGTTTTTCAGAAAAGCTCATTACGTTTGTGAAAGACAGACCTGGACATGACAAACGCTATGCAATAGACGCGACAAAACTTAATAAAGATCTAGGCTGGAAACCATCTGTAACATTTGAAGAAGGGCTTTCCAAAACAATCGACTGGTTTTTATCAAATAAAGAATGGCTCGAGCATGTGACCTCTGGAGACTATCAAAAATATTACGAAAAACAATATAACTAATTACCGAATAATAAGCTTTGAGATACCTTAAAGCTTATTTCACTATAATCACATCAATATATGAAAGGAATAATTCTCGCTGGAGGATCAGGCACAAGATTATACCCATTAACAATCGCGGTCAGCAAGCAACTAATGCCTGTATATGATAAACCCATGATTTATTTCCCGATTTCCACACTGTTATTAGCTGGAATTCGTGAGATTTTAATTATCACTACGCCTCATGATCAGGAAGCTTTCCAAAGACTTCTTGGAGACGGCTCTCAAATAGGTTGTCGTTTTGAGTACAAAATACAGCCATCTCCAAACGGATTAGCACAAGCATTTATCCTTGGAGAAGACTTTATTGGAGACGATTCTGTTGCATTGGTTTTGGGAGATAACATATTTTATGGTACAGGCCTACCTCAACTTTTGGAAAGCAAAACAAAGCTTAAAGGCGGTTGTGTATTTGCTTATCAAGTATCTGACCCTGAACGTTATGGCGTTGTAGAATTTGACAAAAATAACAATGCGCTTTCCATTGAAGAAAAACCCACAACACCTAAATCTAATTTTGCGGTGCCTGGTTTATATTTTTATGACAACTCTGTTGTAGAATATGCAAAAAATCTAAAACCATCCTCAAGAGGCGAATTAGAAATTACCGATATTAATAAAATATACCTGGAAAAAGGGGAGCTAGAAGTTGGCGTGATGAGTCGCGGAACAGCGTGGCTTGATACAGGAACTTTTGACTCTTTACACGAAGCATCAGAATTTGTACGTGTTCTTGAAAAAAGACAAGGTTTCAAAATATCTTGTATCGAAGAAATTGCTTACCGCAAAGGATTCATTAACGAAGAACAACTTTTAAAATCCGCAGAAAAATATGGTAAAAGTGGCTATGGTAGCTATTTGAAAAACTTAGTCAAATAAAACACATGAACAACACAATTGATGATAATAAAAAATGGTCTCAAGTAATTGAAGCCAAACATTCTCTATTTTCTTTAAACTTAAAAGAAGTTTGGAATTATCGAGACTTGGTCTATATGTTGGTCAAGAGAGATTTTGTAACCTCTTTTAAACAAACTATTTTAGGCCCTTTGTGGTTTTTTATAAACCCTATCTTCACAACCATCATGTATGTGATTGTTTTTGGTAACATTGCTAATTTATCTACAGATGGTGCTCCGAAAATCCCTTTTTATCTATCTGGAGTTATCCTTTGGAATTATTTTTCGTCTTGTCTTAATAACACGTCCAATGTATTCCGAGGTAACGCCTCTATTTTTGGAAAGGTCTATTTTCCAAGATTGGTTATGCCTTTGGCTATTGTAACATCCAACTTGATGCAATTTGCGGTACAATTCCTTTTATTTGTTGGCTTTCTTTTGTATTATTTTATAGTAGACAAAAATGTGCATCCTAATTTATGGATATTAGCAACACCTTTTTTAATTATTTTAATGGCAGCATTTGCTATGGGAACAGGTATGATCTTTTCGTCTATGACAACAAAATATAAAGATTTATCGATGTTATTAGGTTTTGGCGTCTCTTTGTATATGTATATAACACCTGTTGTCTATCCCGTATCTTCAATACCCGAAAATTACAGATGGATTGCGGACTACAACCCATTAACTGGAATTTTTGAGTGTTTCAAATATGCTTACCTTGGTGTGGGTGATTTTAACATTGGTATGTTGCTCTACTCCACTATTTTCATATTTATTGTATTATTGATTGGCACATTCATTTTCAATAAAGTTGAAAAATCGTTCATGGATACTGTTTAATTTTTTAAGAATTTATTATGTCAAAAAATATAGTTTTAGATGTCGAAAATGTTTCGAAACAGTATCGTCTTGGTGAAGTAGGAACAGGTTCATTGCAACACGACATCAAACGTTGGTGGGCAAATGTAAGAGGACAAGAAGACCCATTTCTTAAAATTGGAGAAACCAATGATAGAACTCAAAAAGGCGTATCAGATTATGTCTGGGCACTTAAAGATATTAATTTCCAAGTAGAACAAGGGCAGGCTGTTGGGATTATTGGGCGTAATGGAGCAGGAAAATCAACCTTATTGAAATTGCTTTCTCGTGTAACAAAACCAACAACAGGTTCTATCAAATACAAAGGACGTATTGCTTCGTTGTTAGAAGTTGGCACTGGTTTTCATCCCGAAATGACAGGTCGCGAAAATATATATTTGAACGGTGCTATTCTTGGAATGACACGTAAAGAAATCACACGTAAGTTTGATGAAATCGTAGATTTCGCAGGAGTAGAACGTTATATCGACACACCTGTCAAACGTTATTCTTCTGGTATGTATGTTCGTTTAGCATTTGCAGTTGCAGCACATCTAGAATCGGAAATCTTAATCGTTGATGAGGTTTTAGCAGTGGGCGATGCCGAGTTTCAGAAGAAATGTTTGGGAAAAATGGGTGATGTAAGTAAAGGTGAAGGACGAACGGTGCTTTTTGTGAGTCATAATATGGCAAGTGTCGAAAAGCTTTGTGAGTCTGGAGTTTACTTGAAAAATGGTACTGTTGATTTTGTTGGACGAATAGGAGATGTTATTGATAGATATATGAATACAGGGCTTGGAGATATTATTGGAAATAGAATATGGAAAGATGAGAAAACAGCTCCAGGAAATGATAAAATCAAAATATTAGAATTTACAGCAAAAAGTGACAATCAACTCACACCAAATATTATTGATACAGAATCAAGCCTTAAACTTGGCTTTAAAATTAAAAATTATAGAGAAGGTAGATATTTAGGATTCAATGCCCAAATTTTAGATCAATTCGATTCTATTATTTTTACAATTGCCTACCCAATAGCGAGCGGTGATTCTAAAGAAGGAATATATAATTTTGAAGCTAAAGTCCCTTACTCATTTCTTAATCAAGGAATGTATAAGGTGAAAGTTTGGTTCGGAGAAAGAGGATCATCAGTTGCTTCTTTTGATGATAACATGTTTCAGTTTGAGGTAATGCCGAAAATGACTGAACAAGGTGTAAATCCCGATAGATTACCAGGTGTAGTATTGCCTAATCTTGAGTATAGTGTAACTTATTTATAATAATCATTATGCTAACAAAAGCTATCAGAAAAACCGTTAATCTTATAAAAAAAAATATAGGAGAAGAAAAGTATTTCAAGTATCAACTATTCAAGGTTAAGTTTCTACACAAAAAAGCCTTAAATAGAGTAAAGAAAAAAGAAACCATCAATATTTGTTTTTTCCTTATACATGAATCTGTATGGAAGTACGAAGAATTATATAAACTTTTTAATGAAGATGAAAGATTTAATCCATTAATTTTAGTTTGTCCGTACACTCCATATGGAGAAGAAAATATGTTGGATGATATGGAAAAAGCTTATCTATCTTTTAAAAAGAAAAATTATAATGTTATAAAATCTCTTAAATCTGATGGAAATTGGATTAATGTAAAAAATGAATTAAAACCTGATTTTATATTTTTCACTAATCCACATGAACTTACAAAGCCCCAGTATTACATTCGTAATTTTAGAGGTAATTTGACATGTTACGTTCCATATAATTTTGGAAATTCACATATGTTAGAAATGTTTCATAATCAAGATTTTCATAATCTAATTTGGAAATTATTTGCAGAAACAGAAATTCATAAAAAATACTCGATAGAAACAGCCCGAAACAAGGGGAAAAATGTAGAGGTAACAGGATTTCCAGGAACGGATAAATTTCTTAATACCGAGAACAGTACTAACTATAAAGGGATTTGGAAGCATGAAAATACAAAAAAAATAATTTGGGCACCACATCATACTATTGATGATGACAAATCTTTTATTAGTTTTTCATCTTTTTTAGTTTATAATGAATTTATGCTTGAGTTATTAAATAAATTTGATAATCAAATCGAAATTATATTCAAACCCCATCCATTGTTGAAAATCAAGCTTTATAATCACAAAGATTGGGGAAAAGAAAAAACTGATAATTATTACAATTTGTGGGGAAACCATTCTTATGGTAGCTTGAATGAAGGGGATTATATAGATTTATTTAAAACTTCAAATGCAATGATTCATGATTCAGGTTCTTTTTTGATTGAGTATCTCTATGTCAAAAAACCAGTTTTAAGAACTGATAAAGATGACACCATAACTGAAAGGTTGAATAGTTTCGGTAAAATGGCGTATAAACAACATTATATTGCTAAAAACACTCAAGATATTGAAGATTTTATAAAAAATGTTCTATTGAAAGGAGATGACGTAATGAAGAAAGAAAGGCTGAGTTTTTATGAAAAATACTTAGTTCCTCCTAGCAACAATACAGCAAGTGAAAATATCTATAATTTTATAAAAAACTCTTTAAAATGAAAAAAATATTGACTTATGGAACCTTTGATTTAATCCATAGAGGACACATAAATATTCTTAGAAGAGCAAAAGAAATGGGAGATTATCTTATTGTAGGAATATCATCGGATGAGTTTAATGAATTAAAAAATAAGTCTAGTTATTATACCTATGAAGAAAGAAAATACATATTAGAAGCTATAAAATACGTAGATTTAGTAATTCCAGAGAATAATTGGGAACAAAAACCAGATGATATAATAAAATATGATATTAATATATTTGTAATGGGAAATGATTGGGAAGGAAAATTTGACGAGTTAAAAGAGTTATGTCAAGTTGTCTATTTGTCAAGAACAGAAAATATTTCAACTACAAAAATAAAAGAAGATTTAAAAAATGTATAATCAACCTCAAATTATCACACTAGATAAAATAGGTTCTTCACAATTAGGCTATATCACGATTGCTGAGGCTCAACAAAATATACCTTTTGAAATAAAAAGAGTTTATTGGACATATTATACACCACAAGATGTCGTCCGTGGAGGACACGCTCATAAAGATTTAGAGCAAGTAATTTTTGCAGTTTCAGGAACCATTACTTTTAATACAGAAGATCAAAAAGGAGTTAAAGAAACCTTTGTATTAGATCATCCAAGCAAAGGTTTATACTTACCTAATTTGATATGGCGTGATATTCATTTTACGCACAACGCGGTACTTTTATGTTTAGCTTCTGAGCACTATACAGAAGATGACTACTTTAGAGATTTTGAAGAGTTTAAGAATTTTTATCATGGTTAAAATTCATTCTTTAGCAGATGTGCAGTCTTCTTCAATAGGAGATGGTACAACAATTTGGCAATTTTGTGTAGTTCTCAAAGATGCGATTATTGGGAATAACTGCAATATTAATTGTCAAGTATTTATTGAAAATGATGTGAACATTGGAAATGATGTAACAATAAAACCTGGTGTACAAGTTTGGGATGGTATTACTATCGAAGATAATGTGTTCATTGGTCCTAATGTTACTTTTACAAATGATTTAAAACCTCGTTCTAAAATTTATCCAGATGAATTTTTAAAAACAACAATAAAAAAAGGAGCATCATTGGGTGCTAACTCTACTATACTTCCTGGTATTATTATTGGTGAAAATGCAATGATAGGAGCTGGTAGTGTAGTGACAAAAGATGTTCCTGCGAATGAATTATGGATTGGGAATCCTGCAAAATTTTATAAAAAAATCTAAGCAAATGATTAAATTCCTCGACCTACAAAAAATAAACCTATTGTATCAACAAGAAATAGAAGAAAAATTAATCAATGTTTTTCGTTCGGGTTGGTATTTAATGGGCGAAGAAGTAAAAAACTTTGAAAATAATTTAGCTCACTATATAGGAGCAAAACATACTATAGGTGTAGCAAATGGTTTGGATGCTTTGCGTCTGATTTTTCGTGCCTATATCGAACTTGGTTTCATGAAAGCAGGCGACGAAGTCATTGTTCCTGCAAATACATATATTGCGTCTATCTTAGCCTTGTCAGATAATGGCTTAATTCCTGTTTTGGTAGAACCTGATGACAAAACATTCAATCTCGATATTGGTAAAATAGAAGCGGTAATTACAACTAAAACAAAAGCTATTTTGATTGTACACTTGCAAGGACGGGTCGTATTTAATGAAGATTTAAAAAATATTGCAAGTCAACATCATCTTAAAATTGTCGAAGATAATGCCCAAGCAATTGGTGCCGAATGGAACGAAAAAAAATCGGGAAATTTAGGCGATGCTGCAGGATTTAGTTTTTATCCTGGGAAAAATTTGGGTGCATTGGGCGATGCTGGTGCTGTGACGACAAACGATGATAACTTAGCAAAAGTTATTCGTGCGATTGCGAATTATGGGTCGAACCAAAAGTATGTCAACATTTATAAAGGGTTAAATTCTCGTTTGGATGAATTACAGGCAGCTGTTTTGGATGTGAAATTAAAATATATTGACGAAGAAAATGAAGCGCGCCGAAAAATTGCAAAACGTTTTATTTCTGAAATTAAGAATCCGAAAATCATTTTACCTGAAAATCCATCTTATGAGAAAGAACATGTATGGCATGTTTTCGTCATACGTTGTAAGAACAGAGATGATTTACAAACTTACTTAACAGGGAAAGGAATTCAAACCATTATTCATTATCCTATCCCGCCTCATCAGCAGCAAGCATATCATGAATTGAAGAATTTGTCATTTCCAATCACAGAAAAGATGCACAAAGAAGTATTAAGTTTACCAATTTCATCTATTTTGACAGATAATGAGGTAAATGAAATTATTAAAGTTGTAAATGAATTTTAATGGAGACAATAAATCCATTAGTTACTATCATCGTTGTATCTTATAATCAAGGAAAATACATACGAGAAAATTTAGATAGTATAAAATCTCAAACTTATTCTGAAATAGAGTTGATTGTTGCAGATGATGCATCTACAGATGATTCTATTGAAGTTTTTGAATCTTGGATACAAGAAAATAATTATTCTGTAAAGAAAAATTTTCATACTAAAAATACAGGTTTAGCGACAGTTCTTAATGAATGTATAGATTTGGCGACAGCGAAATATATAAAGATTATTGCTGCCGATGATTTTTTACATCCAAAATCTATTGAGAAATGTGTAAGAAAATTAGAAGAGTTAGGTGAGGAGTTTGGGATGGTATTCTCTGATACATTTGCAATTAATGAAAACTCGAAAATAATTGCTGATATAACAGATTATAATAAATTCGGAAATGTGTCTCCAGAATTATTTAGAAAAGAATTGGTAAGAGGAAATCGTATTGCAGCACTAACTGTTTTAATGAGATTAGATGTTGTCAAAGAAACAGGTTCTTATGATTCCAAATTTATTGTAGAAGATTATTATCGATGGTTAAAAATAAATCAAAAATATCTAATAGCTTATATTCCTGAAAAGTTAGCTTATTATAGACAACACGAGAATAATATTTCTAAATTAAAAGCAGAAAAAATTAATCAAGAAGATTTAATGCTTAGACTAATGTTTGATGAAGAAGGAAATATGAAGGATGAAATAAATATGAAAATCTTTTCAAAATATATCAATAATATAAAATTAGATAAAGATTTAATCGAATTGTATAAAAATTATCCAAATAATATTAAGCGTTTAAAATTAGCTCTTAAATATAATATTCCTACTTTTTTATATAAATTTGTTTCTAAAATAATGTAGATTAATTATTCTTGTTTTTTAGGTATATAAATATTTAGTACAGTTTTTTAAAAAACTAACCAATTCATCAAGCTGTTATTCGGTCTATTTTTCGTTCTCCTCTTCTAATGGTATTTGATAGAGATGTAATAAATCTATTTTATAAAATCAAGATTACTTAAGCTGTTGAATAAATTAAGATTATTTAAAGTCTATAAATATTTGTAATGAATACACCATTAATATCGGTTATTGTTCCATGCTACAATCAAGCACAATATATGGACGAATGTCTGCAATCTGTTTTAGATCAAACCTATCACAATTGGGAATGTATCATTGTCAATGACGGGTCTCCTGATGATACAGAAAAATTTGCTTTGAAATGGACAAAAAAAGATAGTCGTTTTATTTATTTAAAAAAGGAAAACGGAGGTTTGTCATCTGCTCGTAACGCAGGTATAGAAGTAGCAAAAGGCGAGTGGATTTTACCATTAGATTGTGATGATAAAATAGGTTCTCAGTATTTAGAATTAGCATCTGCTCAATTTGATAAAGATTATACTGTTATTTATTGTGAAGCCAGATATTTTGGAGAAGTTAATGCAGAATGGGAGTTGAGTGTCTATTCTCTTAATAGATTAGCTTATAGTAACATCATATTTTGTAGTGCCTTTTTCAGAAAAAAAGATTTTATAAAAGCTAATGGATATGATGAAAATTTAATATATGGATTAGAAGATTGGGATTTTTGGATTTCGCTTTTAAAAAGAGGAGAAGCTACATATAAATTAAATTATTTGGGATTTTACTATAGAATAAAAAAAACTTCAATGTTGAAAGATCTTCAAAACGAGCGTTTAATATTAATGCAAAATCTTATATTCAAGAAGCATATTGACTTCTTTTTAAAAGAAAAAGGAACCTATCATGAAAACTTAAAAAAGATTGAAAACTTAAAAAAAGAATCAACTAAATTGCGAGGTTTATACAAAAATTTATTATTCAGAATTTTGATAAAATTAAAATTATTGAACTAAAATGAAAGTTTTTACAATTGTAGTTATATATAATGGTTTAAAAAATAATTGGATTCAAAAATGTTTTGATTCAATTATGAAAAGTAGCATACATTCAGAAATCATAGCAATTGATAATAATTCAAATGACAATTCAGTTGCTTATATCAAAAAAAACTACTCAGACGTTTATTTGATAGAAAACAAAGAAAATAAAGGCTTTGGTGGAGCTAATAATCAGGGTATAAAACTAGCATTAGAACTTGGAGCTAAATATTTTTTTTTACTAAATCAAGATACTACTGTTGACAAGAACACCATCGAGAATTTAATAAATATTAGTAGAAATAATTTAGATTTTTACATATTAAGTCCAATACACAGAAATGGACAAGGGGATAGACTTGACTTCAGTTTTTCAAAGTCTGTGGCGCCTCATTTATGTGAAGATTTTTACTCAGATTACGTATTAAATCAGAAAAAAAAGGACATTTACGAAGCAGAATTCATATGTGCTGCAGCTTGGCTGTTAACCTATGATTGTATAAAACGTGTAGGAGGATTCAGCCCTACTTTCTTTCATTATGCAGAAGACGACAACTATTGTCACAGAGTTCAATATTATAATGGAAAAATAGGCGTTGTACCCAACTCATTTATTAATCATGATAGAGAATATCGACAATCATCAAAATATGACACACCCTTAGAACATCAAAAAAGACAGCTTTTACTTTGGTCATCTAATCCATTAAAAAAAATCAGCATTAAGAATTTAAAAAAACAATTTTATAATAAAAAATTGAAATATTGGATTCTTAACGATAAAATAGAATACCGAAAAGCTAACGAAATCTATACATTTTTGAGTGAAAATGAAGTAAAGAACAATGATAATTATAAAAAAAGTATTTCAAACTTAGATTACGTATTTTTATAATATGATTACCATCTTCACGCCAACCTACAACCGCGCTTACATTCTTCCGACATTGTATCAATCCTTGTTGGAGCAGTCACACAAAGATTTTGAGTGGTTAATTGTCGATGACGGAAGTACAGATAATACGGCGCAATTGGTACAACAATTTCAAGAAAAGGCAGATTTTGAAATACGTTATTTTTTGCAGGAAAACAGTGGAAAGCATATTGCGATTAATCATGGATTAGAAAAAGCCAAAGGCGATTTATTCTTCATTGTAGACAGCGACGATTTCTTATCAAATGATGCCATTGATAGACTTACTGCTAAATATGGCCATATAAAAGACAACAAAAACGTCGCCGGAATTGCCATTGGCTGTCGTTCTATAAAAGACAAAAGCAAAATTATCTACTCAAAAAACCTTCCGCAGCACGAGATTCTTTTAACCCATAACGAACTCGTTTACCAGTTAGGAATAAAAGGAGATTTTGCTACAGCTTTCAAAACCGAGATTCAGAAACAATATCCTTATCCACATTTTGAAGGAGAAAAATTTTTCAGAGAATCCTACGTCTATCGTCAAATTGGTGAAAAATATAAAACCCTATATATTGATGATCCCATCTATTTTGCGGATTATCTTGAAGACGGCTTAACTGCAAAATCTTGGCAGTTATTAAAGAAATCACCGAAAGGCGCCTCATTATTTTTCAAAGCATTAAGCAAGGAAAAAATCCCTTTCATAGCTAAATTGAGTGCTCTTAACGCGTATTGGGATTTCCAAATCAATGACATCAAATCACCTTGGACTGAGAAATTAAAAGGCATTTCGATTCCGTTATCCATACTTGTTTTAATCAATAAAAAATTAAAATTTTATAAATTATAAATTGTTTTAATATTTTTAAACATTATTAAAGACTAAAACTGTAAAAACCAAGATCAAAAAAACACACAACATTGAAAATCACCTATCTCTATCCTTCTTTGCATTATCCAGGTGGCATTTCCCGCATCCTTACCCTCAAGATGAATTATCTTGCAGATGTACTTGGACATGAGGTTAGCATCGTTACCTATTCACAATTTGACAAAGGTTTCTTTTTTCAACTTTCGGAGAATGTTAAACAATTACATCTCGACATAAGACGCAATACTGTTTTTAATGGAAATTTTCTATCAAAAAAAATCCAAGAAAGACAATTTTTAAAACAGTACAAATCCAGTCTGGAATTATTTTTAAAACAGAATCCTCAAGATATTCTTATTACAACAACTTTTGGTTCAGAATATAAGTTTCTGTACAAACTAAAAGATAAAAGCAAAAAAATTGGTGAGTTTCATTTCGCTTTTAACAAATCGCCACTTTCAACACTTAAAACATTAAAAGACGTCAAACACCCGAAAGATATTCTGGATGTTATGGCGCGTCGATCTTATATTAAAAGCATTCGTGGTCTTGATCATTTTGTGTTGTTAACCAAAAGAGATCTTCAATCTTGGCAAAAATTATTTCCAAACACCAGCTATATTTCCAATCCTATTTCTTTGTCAACCGATAAGACAAGTTATTGTACGTCGAAAACCGTGTTGGCTGTTGGACGATTTCATTATCAAAAAGGATTCGATTATCTCATAGACGTTTGGCGCCAAGTTTCACAAAAACATCCAGACTGGCAACTAAGAATTGTAGGCAATGGTGAAGAAGAAAACAAAGTTAGAAATCTGATAAAAAAGTACAATTTAGAAGATTCCGTCACAATTATTTCACCTTCTCTACAAGTCGATTTAGAATATCTCAACAGCAGTATTTATGTAATGACTTCCCGATTCGAAGGTTTGCCTTTGGTCCTTATAGAAGCCATGCATTTTGGGTTGCCTTTGGTGTCTTTCGACTGCGAGTGTGGCCCAAGTGATCTTATCGAAGATGGTATTAATGGCTACTTGAGCCAAGTTGGTGATACTTCTACACTTGCAGACCATATCAATCATTTAATCGAAAATCCTAGTTTACGAAAACAAATGGGAGAAGCAAGCCGTGAGAAATCTTTCAATTATCAAGTAAAACCTATTTTAGAACAATGGGACAATTTATTCAAATCCTTAATTAATAAAACACAATGATTCCAAAAATTATTCATTATTGCTGGTTTGGTGGTAAACCAAAATCAGAACTTGCAAACAACTGTATAGCAACCTGGAAAAAATATCTTCCTGATTACCAATTTATGGAATGGAATGAGGAAACTTTTGATGTTAATATAAACCCATTTGTAAAGGGAGCGTTTGAAAAAAAGGATTGGGTATTTGTTGCCGATTACGCCAGAGTATGGGCTATTAACAAATACGGAGGCATCAATCTAGACACAGATATGGAAGTGCGAAAATCTTTAGATGAAGTTTTAGATTCTCGTTGTATTTGTGGTTTTGAAATGATCAGGAAGCCTTTTTCTGCATTTTTTGGTGCAGAAGCTAATCATCCTTTTGTTAATGATATGCAAGTATTTTATGACCAACAAGATGAATATAAATTAGTAATCAGTACAGAAACTTTTAATAAGTTTCTTATCGAAAAATATGGAGCTAAGCCTAACTTAGACGAAATACAGCATCTAAAAGAAGGCATTACATTATACCCTTCCAACTATTTTTCGGCAAATATTCCTGTTAATTTTGTGGTGCATCACTACGAAGGCAACTGGATTAAAGAGCACAAGCACTTCTACTCACAATTTGTTAACTCTTATAGTATTGTCAAACAATTTGTTGAAAACAAAAATGCTAAAGAAACTATAAAGCACTTAATTCACCATCACAAAATATATACACCTGACCAGATTTTAGATCAAATACCGCTCACTTATATTGTTGAATATGTTAAAAATAAGTTATTAAAGCGTTTAAAACTTAAAAAATAAATTAAAATATTAATCCATTTTTATCTCTTTCTAAAAAGCAGAATGTAAATTTGCAACACAATATAAGCTAAAAGAAAGTATTAATGAATTTTAAACCTCAACTACAACATAAAAACATCCTCATAACTGGAGGTGCAGGATTTATAGGTTCCAACTTATGCGAAGTCTTGTTAGAAAATGACGTGTATGTTACTTGCCTTGACAATTTTTCTACGGGTCGTCGCGAAAATTTGGAAGCCATAAAAAACCATCCCAATTTCAAACTGATTGAAGGTGATATCCGCGATTTAGAAACCTGTAAAAAAGCCTGTGAAGGTCAAGAATTCGTTTTGCATCAGGCGGCGTTGGGATCGGTTCCTCGATCAATCAACGATCCTATTACAAGCAACGATGTCAATGTTGGTGGCTTTCTTAATATGTTGGTTGCTGCAAGAGACGCTGGCGTTAAACGTATGGTATATGCCGCGAGTTCTTCAACTTATGGCGATTCGGAGGCACTTCCAAAAATTGAAGAACGCATCGGAAAACCACTTTCACCTTATGCCATTACCAAATATGTGAACGAATTGTACGCGGACGTTTTCAAAAAAACTTACGATTTTGACACCATTGGCTTACGATATTTCAATGTATTCGGGAGAAAACAAAATCCAGGAGGCGCATACGCAGCGGTTATTCCGAAATTTGTGATGCAGTTTATGAATCACGAGTCGCCAACTATCAATGGCGGCGGCGAATATTCTCGCGACTTCACCTACATCGACAATGTTATCCAAATGAATTTGCTGGCCGTAACTTCCGACAATCAAGAAGCTTACAATCAAGTTTATAATGTTGCTTTTGGAGAACGAACAACACTTAACGATTTAGTAAAATATCTTAAAGATTATTTGTCTGAATTCGATTCTAAAATTGGAGAAGTAGAAGTCATCCACGGTGACTATAGAAAAGGCGACGTTCCGCACTCGCTAGCAAGCATCGACAAAGCTAAAAATTTACTAAATTACCACCCTCAATTTTCTATGAAAGACGGGCTGAAAGAAGCTGTGAAATGGTATTGGGAAAATTTAAAATAAAACAATGAATCACAAAATAAGTATTATCGGACTCGGTTATGTGGGGTTACCTTTAGCAAGATTATTTGCAACCAAGTTTCCTGTTGTCGGATTCGACATCAACCAAGCAAGAATTTCGGAACTTCGCCAAGGTATTGATTCGACTTTAGAAGTAGATAACGACGTCCTAAAAAATGCGAGCATAGACCACAAGCCTACTTCCGCAGAAAAAGGTTTGTACTGTTCTAACGAATTAAATGACATTGCAGACTCTAACATCTACATCGTCACAGTGCCAACGCCTGTTGACAAAAACAACCGCCCAGATTTAACACCGCTTTACAAAGCCAGCGAAACCGTCGCAAAAGCTTTGAAAAAAGGCGACATCGTCATCTATGAATCTACCGTATATCCCGGCGTGACCGAGGAAGAATGCATTCCTGTTTTAGAGAAAAATTCTGGATTAAAATTTAACCAAGATTTCTATGCGGGCTATTCTCCAGAACGCATTAATCCTGGTGATAAAGAACATACGGTTGAAAAAATACTAAAAGTGACTTCTGGTTCTACACCCGAAATTGGAAAAACGGTCGATGAACTTTATAAATCAGTGATCACTGCTGGAACCCACTTGGCACCAACGATTAAAGTAGCTGAAGCGGCAAAGGTTATCGAAAATTCACAACGTGACATTAACATTGCATTTGTCAACGAGTTAGCAAAAATATTTAATTTGATGGACATCGACACGCACGATGTTTTGGATGCTGCGGGTACAAAATGGAATTTCCTTCCTTTCAAACCGGGATTGGTTGGTGGACACTGCATCGGTGTTGACCCTTACTATTTGGCACAAAAAGCACAAGAATTTGGTTATCACCCAGAGATTATATTGGCAGGCCGCCGTATGAACGACTCTATGGGACATTATGTGGCAAGTGAAGTCGTAAAGCAAATGCTTAAAAAAGATATCAAAGTTAATCAGTCCAACGTATTGGTTTTAGGATTTACTTTTAAAGAAAACTGTCCCGATGTTCGTAATACGAAAGTAGTGGATGTGATCAAAAATCTTGAAGATTATAACATTAAAGTCAACACCTACGATCCTTGGGCAAATCCCGAAGAAGTCAAACACGAATATGGTATTGAGACATTTTCAACACTTCCCAATCAGAAATATGATGCTGTGGTATTGGCTGTTTCTCATAATGAATTCGAAGCGCTAAACCTCAACACCTTATTAAAGCCAAACGCTGTGATATATGATGTTAAAGGCAAACTAGAGCCAGCAGAAAATATTAAAAGACTATAAACAAAACAGACTCAATATTGAGTCTGTTTTTTGTTTTAACTTCCGAATCTCTTACGGAATATTTTGTAACCTAAATTTGTCGGTAAAGACATTAAGAGGCTTTCTTTCTTCTCTTTTTTGGAAAATGTTGAGGAAAAATAATCGCCTATCCCCAAACCTTTAAGCTTCGAATAGGCTGAATAACTGCGTTTCCAAAGTTCTTCATTTTTTTGAGCTTTCCAATTCATCAACAAAGTCATCGTTTTAAAATTAAGCAAATACTTAAGAATCTGTTCTTTTCTTTCTTTATCTTTTTCTTTTAAATAATACGAATTTATTTTGTTGGCTATCGTAATCCAATTGTCAAAATGAACTTTTTTCCGATTATGAATCACCGAATTGGAATGTAGAAAATAATTATAAGTTTTCTTTCTCAAAAAAGCGACATGTTGTAGTTTTAGCGCCATTTCAAAAGTATGCAAAGCATCTTGCGCATAAAGTCCCTTGGTAAAATATAGTTGATGGTCTTTAAGAAAATCCAAGCGAATTAATTTGTTCCAGCTGGAGACCAAAAATCCACCATCGACTAGACTTTTAAGAATTATTTTGTTCCCAACCAATGCGTCTTGTTTTTCTTTTAGATTAAAAATATCGACTTCTGTATTTTCTGGAAGCTTAATGACTCTCACTTCTCCCATGACCATTTCAGCATTAGTAGCCTCAGCTTTTTCCACCAAATCAGCAATCGCGGTAGCTTCCAAAGTATCATCGCTATCAAGGAAAAATATATATTGGCCAGATGCTTCATCTATACCTTTGTTGCGAACAACAGACAGTCCAGAGTTTTCTTCTAAATCGATTAACTTCCAGCCAGCTAAGCTGTTTTCTTTTATAAAATCTTTAACTAAAATAGCGCTGTTATCGGGCGTACAATCGTTGATAAGAAGCACTTCAACATTTGGATAAGTTTGGGAAATTACCGACTCTAAGGTTTTGATAATAAAATCTTCACATTTAAAAATCGGGATAGAAATGGTTACTTTTTTTTCAGTCATGTTTTTCAATATTTGCAAAATTATCATTTTATTTTTGGAAATCTGTATCTTTGCTTAACACGAAACCATAATGATGATTTTCTTTAAAAATTTAATTTTTGAATTTTCAAATTTCAGCACGTCGACAAGATTTTTGTTAAATGTATAACCTCCAACAATCTTAAAGTTTAACCAACTTAAAATGAACAACATAGACACTACCCCAACTATTTCTGTAGTGATGTCGGCTTACAACGCAGAAGAATATCTTGAGGAAGCAATAACGTCAATTCTCAATCAAACATTTTCTGATTTTGAATTTATTATCATCGAAGATTGCTCTACGGACAAGACTTTAGAAATTTTGGAACATTTTGCCAAGCATGACCCTCGAATAAAAATCATTAAAAAAGAACAAAATAAAGGCACAGCCGGTTTTATAGAAAATCTCAATATTGGCTTGAAAACGGCCAAAGGAAAATATATTGCCCGAATGGATGCCGATGATATTTCGTTTCTAACACGGTTTGAAAAACAAGTTAATTTTTTAGAAAATAATCCTGAGATAGACATTGTTGGCGCAAGCATAGAACTGGTTGACGAAAATACAAAATCTATAGAAACCTGGCATGCGATAGAACATCATGTTGATATTGTAAAACGGATGCCGAAGAAAATTTCGTTGTATCATCCTGTGATTATGTTTCGCAAAGAATCCGTCGAAAGTTACCGCGAAAAAGCTTTTTTTTGTGAAGATTATGACTTGTATTTCAATATGATTGTCGCTGGAAAAAAGCTTGCCAATCTTCCTGAAGTTTTGTTGAAATATCGCATTTTAAAAACCTCTATTTCACGAAAAAAATCAAAGTTTACGAGATGGTTATTTGTTGAAAAAATAAGAAGCTTTTACAAAGAACATGTTAGAACGGGCGCTGACACGTATCAACAATTTGATCCGGATAATTTTTTGAAAGTTTTGGATCTGGATTTTAAAAATGATAAAGCGGATTTGCTTTTTGCATTAAGATGTTCCATTTCATTTAACACCAAAGAAGAAACTGAGATTTTGTATAAAAAGATAGGTTTACAATATCCTAAAACCAATTTGCTAGGCTATCATATAATTGACAAATTAGCTTTTAAAATTAAAAAGCATTTGATAAAACTAATAGGCTAAAATGATGGACATTATCATAAAATCCTTTAACAGACCACATTATCTCGATCGTTGTTTGTCTTCTATCCAACAAAATGTTACGGGAAAATACATTATCAATGTTTTGGATGACGGGACGCCAGATGTTTATTTACAGAAAATACAGCAAAAATTTCCAGAAATAAAGCTTCTTAAATCCTCTCAATACAAGTCTAAAGTTGACGCTATTCAGCAAAATTTAGAAACAGGCGCAACAATAGATGGCTTTGCTATTCCTACTGAACTTTGGTATAACAGCGTAAAGTCCTCCTCAGATTATGTTTTGGTCATAGAAGATGATGTTTGGTTTTCATCTGACGTCGATATTGATGTGTTGGTCGATGATATGAAGACGTATCAAATTCCCCTTTTAAGACTTGGCTGGCTTGGAAACTATACTGAAAATCAATATTGCGAAATCAAAGCTTTGGCCGCAAATATTACATCTGTAATCCCAAAAAAACTCTTTACATCGAATAAATTCATCATGGATTTGTTCTTTTATAATCGTTTTAAATTTTTCACAATACTTTATAAACTTGGTTTAACTGATAATTACGCCAAACAAAAATATTGGAGTATTAATTCCATATTGATGGGATTGTATCGAAAAGATTATTGGCTGGCCATCTGGAAAGATGCCCACGGAAAAGTTGATGAAAAGCAACAATTGCGAAATGCAGCCAGTTGGTATCATCATAATAAAAAAGCAGTTTTTGCAAGAACCAATCAAGAAGTTTTAAAAACAACTTTCAAATCGTCAGCCACAGGATCTTATCATAAATACGCAGATCAATTTGATGTTAACCGAATGAATTTTATACTTAATGAAGCTTGGTTAAATAATGATTTTGATGCCATGGAGAACTATCCGAAAGATTTTTCTGATGATTATATAATGTATTTTTTAGATAAAGCCAATCATCCTGCCGCACAGTCTACAGAATGGAAAAAATGGGCAAATCAATTTAAACAACAATATCGAGATATCGGTGCGGAAGTGGATTAATTTTTATATTTTCAGTTGCTTTTGTAGAGCATTATACAGTACGAAAAGAATATAGCTTAGTCCAAATAATAGCGGAATATAATACATAAACTGAGACATCGAAAAGTCTGAGAAAATTGGCAAAAATCTAAAACGGCCGTTCACCACAAATAAAATCATCGAAATTTCTCCAGTAAAAATTATAATCTTTTTTAATACTGTTGGACTTGCTTTTTCCAACCAATTAAAAGCTTGGATTAACAATATGCTGATTGCTAAAAAGCTTAACGGAAAGATGATTTCAAAAAACTGAGAAAATATGAAAACAATTCCTGCGGCAAGAACGATCCATTTATCAAATGTTTTAATTTTAAAATGTGCCATAGCAATACCCAAAAACACTTCGGGCAAATGCCCAAAAACACTTCCCAATATAGTAAAATGTGTTCCTAAAGTAAAATAATAAATGGGGTAGATAATGACATAAGATCCTAGAAAAACCAGCCAAACTTTTTCTTTTTGGAAACGAGTTATGATTTTATAACATACCGGAAATATAGTATAAAGTTGTATAACTAAAGCAAAAAACCAAAACGGACCCGTAAACATCCCATACAAATACCAATCTGAAAAACTACTAATCGTAGAGCCTAGTAGAAAGCTTTTCTTAGCGATATCATAAAGCGACATTGGATTGCCTACAGCCACGAAAGAACAATGCAAAAAGCGATACCAAAAAACATTAAAAAATAAATCTTCTTTAGCCTGCGCAAAACAAATTGTGTAACACTTTGACTATTCTTACTAAACTGAATACTTAATCCATAAGCGCTAAAGAGAATGAAAATCTGCACGCCATAATGCCCAAGGAATCCGAATACTGAACCTATCCAATTATAAAAATCAAAACTCACCAAATGTTTAATAAACAATTTAACATTAACAGCAGAAAAACCAGCTTCATTTTCCAAAGCAAATTCTGGTAATGAATGAAAATAATTGTGAAAAACAATCATTAAAATCCCAATACCTTTAAAGAAGTTGGTTTCAATTTTACTAAATAAACCTTGCATATTATTTTTTGAGTTCGTTAAAAGGAATTACTTTCCCGTTTTTAAGAAATTTTGCTTGATCATTTTTATTTGACTTGCTATTCTGCAATCCCATTAATCCTAAAACCAAATCATAAACAATCGTTGATGATGTCTGTCTAGTCTCAACCCCTGGTTTTCGCAATGCTTCTGGAACCTTACTGCCATACCAAACAAAAAGAGGAATCATGTTCGCTTCTTGCGATGGTGCATGGAAAAACTTTTCGTTCGTATAGGCTTGTCCATGATCCGAATAATAAAGTACTGCACTATTAGTATCTCTAAGATCTTCAAAAACTTGTCCAAGCAAATAGTCGGTATAAGCAATGGAATTATCATATTCGTCCAAGCTATTTTGATTTTTAAAAATAGTATGTGTTTTTGGATAATTATGTTTTGCATCGGCGTGCGATCCTAACAAATGTAGAACAATAAGCTGTTTTTCTTTATTTTTTATTAATTTTTTAAATTCAGGAAGCAGGTAGCCATCATGGCTATCTTCGGTCTTTATTAGCTGATGGGCATTGTAGGCTAATATATGCTCGGGCTCGGACTTGGATCCAGTTATCCAATAAGTTTTTCGATTAAAATGTCTTCCTACATTAATGATATTATCTGCTATATCCCCAAAATTGTTTTGTGCATAAGTATCCATACTAATACTGCTTAAGCTGAGAGGTACAGCTTGAAATGTGACAAAAGCAGGCGAAACCGCATCCGTATAAAGAAACATATTTGATTTTTCTTTATCTTCAAATGGCGTTGTTTTTCTCCCATAGCCATAGAGCGACATATTTTGCTTTCGAGCAGATTCTCCAACGACAACAACAACTTTATCAATTGCATCATAATTTATCGTTTTAGATATTAAGGAAAAATCAGGCTTATATTTTTTAACAGCCTGTATATCATTCAAATAGTTAATCCCTTGATAAAATGAAGGAAATGTTTGAAAAACAAATTTTGGCTCTATATAATGAACGCCATAACCAGGATGGGTAATTCTATACGCCTCTATATCCCTCTTTTCTTTAAAAGCCCAACATATTGGAATTACAATCCAAAGTATCGAAACAACATAAGCTAAAGTATTGATTTTAATAACCTGACTTAGTTTCTCTATAAAAACACTAAAAAAAACAATATATATTAAACTGAAAAAAATAGGAATATAAAAAGTAGAAGAGATATTACTAGCTTCCTTATATGATGTTGACATTATGCTATATGCCATTTCCCTATTAAATATTTCTTTATAAACATAAAATACACTTGTGGAAATCAACACGTTAACAAACATTAACACGACAAAAATATAAGCAACATATTTTAGATATTTACTTTTTTTTATTAATAGCGCTAGGAAAAAACTAAAAGAGGCAAAACCCAATGCATAATCAACACTATGTCGCGTAATCTGTATATTATTATGCCAAGGATAAGAATTGGTTTTTATGTTTAGGAATAAATAAATTGCCAATAACACCAGAAACAAACCTGCTAAAAGACAATAATTTAATCTTTTTCTTTTCATTAATGTTTATTTAGAGGCAAATATAAAATTTTTATTATACTTGTTAACAGCTTTGCACAATATCCCATTTATAAAAATATAGATTCTAAAAGTCAAGATACTGATTTCCAAACATCCAAAGCCTTTAATCATAAAATCTATTGCAAGTATTTTATAAACTCCGAAGGCGAGCTCCCGACATAAGCTTTAAAAACCGTGGCAAATTTCGAATGTGACGAAAAACCAGCTTCTTCGGCCAAGACGTTTATTTTGTAATGTCTATAAGTTGGGTTGTCATTCAGCTTTCTAACGATATAATCTATTCTCAAATCATTGATGTACTTATTAAAATCCTTGCCTTTATGTTTTTTAATAATATAAGACAGATACTTGGTATTAGTTTCTATAGCTGCTGCTACATAAGGTAAAGACACTTTTCGCTCGAGATAATGTTTTTCTTTTTCGAAATCGCTAAGTTTTTCCAAAAGTTTCTCTTCGGCTTCAGGAGGCATTAGTGCAATTTCTTCTTCTTTGTCGGCTATTTTTTCTATTATCGTGCTAACGGAAACGTCATTTTTATTGTCATGATGTTGCTCTTCGAGTTGTTTTAAAATGCTTTTTATTTTCTGAATCTGTTTTTGCTTTTTCTTTTTGTAATACAAGAAAAAAACAACTACCAAAACAATTAAACCCACAGACAACAAGGCGTAGATAAGACTTTGTTTTTCCGCTTTATCCTTATATTGTTTCTCTTGTTTTATGATGGTACTACTTAACGCGCTTCTATCATTTTTGTTGATGCTGTCATTTAGAGCGGTGAACAGTTCAAAGTATTTTTTGGAGTCTTCTGTCTTTTGCAATTCCAAATAGGATTTTGAGAGGCTTTCAAAAAGAACTTTCCTAAGCTGCGGAAAACTTGCTTTTTTCTCCATAGCAAGTCCAAGTTCTGCATATTCTACGGCTTTTTCATAATCTTTTTGTTCACTATAAAAATAACCTAACTCATTTAGTAAAACCACTTTTTCTACCAAGGGTACTGGTTGGGTATTATGAATTTTGTAAGCTTTTTGATAATAGGTTCCCGCCAATTGTTGATTGCCAGACTTCAGATACTCATTAGCCAAAATCATGTAAGAATAAGCTATCAGACTGTATTTTTTAGAAATATAAAGATTATCTGTTTCTGTTATTTTATCTGCTGCCGCTATACTTTTTTCTATACTCGCAAAAATCGAATCTTGAGGAGCACCACTTTTTATAAAAAGACTCGCCAGGTTACCATAAATAACGCCTAGAGCATGTTGCTTGCCATTGCCTGGTTCTATTTTATTCGCATATTCTAAAGCTGAAGCATATACATCTTTGGCTTTTTTTAAGACGCCCAACTCCGAATATGCGCAAGCTTTAAGCCTGTATATGTGCGACATTTTTTCATAATCTTTGATCTCTTCGCCAACTTTTAGAAAGCCGTCATCCAGATTGATAACTTTATCATAATCCGAACTATTAAAATAAATAATAGCAAGCGTATGCCCCACCCGCGTCACAGCATGCTGATAGCCAATAGCTTTACCTTCTTTATGGATTTGATTCAGAATCGGAATCGCTTTCTCTGGATTATCAGAAGTCACATAATGAAGCGCCTTTTCAAAATCTTTATTGATTTTTTCCATACCAATACTTTGTTGCCCAGACACCACAACAAAGCAAAACATAAAACAAAGTTTATATAAATGATACACAATTGAATTCTTATTTAGAATAACACCCACTTACGACCTATTACAATTAACAAAACACCAAAAATTTTCATTCTTTATTAAAAAAAATATCAAAAAATTAAATATTAAATCCTGATATAACAATCTCATAAAGCTAGTCTAAAAATAGATAAAACAAATGTAAAAGTCAAGATATACCTTGATATTCTTCAAAAAAAAGTCGAATCCCGTATGAAATTAAGTCAAAAACAAGCTCTTTTTAATACAAAAGAATCATTTCAGGCTGTATATACTTCATACATCGCACTCATAAAAAACATTTAACAAAGAAAACAACATCTTGATTATCAGTACATAAATCGAAAAATCATTTTTAAATTACAGAAAACGGATAGGTGAAAACTTTTTATTCTTATGTAATTTTCATTAATTGCCGATAATTATTGAACTAAAAATTAAAATCACAATATTTTTATCACAATTTACAACCAAATCAACAAAAACAATCTGTTCTAAATAATAAATAACAGCTTAAAAAAATCAAAAACGATATACAACTCTAATACTCTAAATAAACAATGAGAAAAAATTCCTATTTAAAAACACTTGCTATTTGCTCCGCACTATTGACAAGCAGCTATGCATTTTCGCAAGAGGTTATCTACCAACAAAATTTTGATGGTAACAATGGAAACTTTACAAATACAATCGTATCCGCAACAACGCCTATCAACGGTTGGCTGGCTAGCTCAACAGCAACCCAATATGGCAATTACCGACACCTTTGGAATTGGTCAGACGACGCGAGTGGAGGCAACGATATTGTAATGCCTATTTCTGGAAAATCTCTGGGCATGGGCTTCTTCAATGCCAACAGTCCTAATGTAGCTCATCAGGCATTCAGAACTTGGGATGGCGAAGAGCCATCAGCAGGCGCTTTCTATACAACACGTTGGGCACATGTTGGCGTATCCACTGCTGGTTACGAAAATATAACAGTAGAATTCAAATGGCGATGCGTAGGAGAAGTTGAAGACGATATTGTGTACGATTATGGCACCATCAACACGTCTATCAATGGTGGATCAACTTGGCTGATGGACGAGTCTGGAGGACAAGGCGGACAGACCAGCGAGCATGGTACATTCGCTAGCGGACTATACTATGGAAACGCAGAAGTAAAGACCACCACCCTTACACTACCCGCTAACCGAGCAGATCAACCTAACTTCCGACTAGCATTTCGTATGGTGGTGGATGAAGGATACGGAAGTGGTGGCGGATTTATCATAGATGATATCATTATAAGAGGTACAAAAATCCCAACTGCCGGAACATTAGAAGTGAATAAGAACAAGCTAAATGCTTACAAAGACGGTGAAAACTTTGTGGTAAAAACCAATGCTTCTAACATTAAAGAAATCAATCTGTATGACATGAGTGGCAAACTTGTCACAAATCTTTCTGATAACAACAACAAAGAAGTTCGCATCAACGCCAATCCTTTAGCAAAAGGCATTTATATCTTAAAAGCCAAATTAGAAAACGGCGAAGAACTAAGCCAAAAAATTAAAAACTAACTATACTTTTCTATATGAAAGAATCCCTGAATACAAATTTTCGGGATTCTTTCTTTTCTATTGATGATGCCATTTTAAGACACCATCACAATCCACGTACTCTAAAAACACAAATCCTTAGGCCATGTCGAACATTCTATCTTCTAAAATCCTAAAAAAACACTTATTGCTTTTGTTTTGTTACTCTCACTTTCTAGTTGGGGGCAAACAATTATCTATCAACAAAACTTTGATGGTAATAATGGAAATTTTACAAATACAATAGTATCACAATCAACACCAATTAATGGCTGGCTGGCCAGTTCAACATCAACTCAATATGGGAACTACCGACACCTTTGGAACTTCTCAACATTAGGAACTGGGAATTTTGCACCAATTAATGGTAGATCTCTTGGAATAGGATTTTACAATGGAAACAGTTTAAATTATACCAATACGCCATTTAGGACTTGGAATGGAACTACTAATATAAACGCCTTGACAACAAGGTGGGCTCACGTTGGTGTATCTACAGTTGGCTATGAAAATATTACGGTAGAATTCAAATGGCGATGTACGGGAGAAGTTGATGGAGGAATTATTTATGATTACGGTACAGTCAATACTTCTATAAATGGAGGAGTCAATTGGGCTATGGATCAAACGGGGGGACAAAGTGGACAAACTAGCGAGCATGGGATATTTGCTAGTGGACTTTACTATGGAAATTCAAATGTGCAAACCACGACTTTGGCTTTAGATGCAACTAGAAGTAATCAAGCAAATTTTAGGTTAGCTTTTCGTATGGTTGTTGATGACGCATATGGTACAGGTGGTGGATTTATCATAGATGATATTATAATTAGAGGAACTCCGATTTCATCAGACAAAACCCTCAACGTTTCCAACGCTTATATAGGAGCGAGTCACGCAAATGGCTCACACACCATTGCCAACAACACCTCTGTAACCGCAACTTCAGGAACAAGACCAGGCTATAATGTTACCGGATGGACTGGAACTGGAAGTGTACCTGCCACAGGAACAGGCGACACAGCAAACTTTACCATTACTCAAAACTCTAGCATTTCTTGGATTTGGGAGCAATTAGCGGTTAAAAATCTACAATTCCACAACTACGGCGGAACAGAACAACTGGCTTTCAACAACAGTAGAATAGACACCAATACACCAAAGTTTAGATTAAGCCATCAAGCAGAAGAAGCCAACGAGTATCAAATAGAAATCAATACCAATCCAACATTCGCTGGTGGGACAAATTGGGTGCAAAATTTTACAGGAACATTCAATACCAATACAGAGAATAACTTCACAATCACGAATGCATTTTCGCCCTCTAATAATACAAGCTATTATGTAAGGGCAAGAGCTAAAGCTTCAGTTAATAACGAATGGAGCAACTGGACAACCGAAACCTACAGTTTCACTTATCAAACGCCAAAAACCAATCCAGATTGGTTCCAAACCACACAAGCACAATTCCAAAGCAATAGCCTTTCTGGAGTTATAGCCGATGCAAGTCATGATGTAATTACCGCATCAGGAGGAAATCGAGTGGTGAATGGGAGTTTTTCTGATGCCTCTGGTACTGGATGGACTTCTTATAAGTCTAATAATAATTTAACAATAGATCCTTATAGTAATGATTGTGCGAATTGTCCATCAGGAACTACTCGAAATTTAAAGTTCACTACTTGGAATGCTAATACCTCAACTGGTAATTTATTAGTGGTATCACAAGCAATAGACTTAACAGCAGTTGATCAGATTACTTATAATGCTTCTTCTTATTATAATTCGGGCAATAATGCACCTTCGGCAAAAATTTCAAATTTACAATTTATAATAGGCGGTGGTACTAATAATGAAATTGGTGATGTGCTTCACACAACTGAACAAGCATTTGCGGCTGGAAATTATCAGTCACATAGTAATAATGATGCTAATATTATTATAAATACTTCAAGTTATTCTGGAGTTCATATAATTAAATTTGTCGTTAAATTTACAGGAGGTAACCAATCATCTTTAGTTAGTTTTTATGTAAATAATGTCAAAGCAGAAGCAGCATCCGCTGGCACCATCACTTCCACGCCGATACATTTGGCCTCGGTTCAGGAAGCAACGGCTTACCAAGGCATTACATGGAACCAAAGCTTGGGCGGTGGCACTTTAGCACTCAAAGTTCAAAGTTCTACAGATGGCGTTAACTTTTCCGATATTGCTGGTTATACCAATATTACAGAAAGTGGTGATGGCGAAAAATTCTTCGATCTATCTGGGCTTACACCAGCTCCGCCACACCTTCGCCTTGTTGGCACGCTAGATGGACAAAATGTAAAAATGCACGACTGGGCTGTAGCTTTCGTTAAAGAATTGCCATGCGACAAAACTTGGACAGGTGCAACGTCAACAGATTGGCATACGCCAAACAACTGGTTACCAATTGGCGTCCCAACAAATAAAAACTGCGTCAAGATTCCAAACACTTTTAACAAGCCTGTCGTATCTAGTCTTGCAACAGCATTTGCACAAAGCTTAGAACTTCAAGAATTTGCCAATTTAAAAATTCTCTCTGGCGCTAGTATTAGCATAAAAAACGAAATCACAAATCATGGCGACGAAAGCAACTTCGTGATAGAAGACACTGGAAGTTTGGTGCAGGAAGAAAATCTTAGCAATACAGGAACAATAACCTATAACAGAAATACAGCACAAGCCTGGGCTAAAGACTTTATCTATCTGGGTTCACCAGTTAGCAACGCTCAGTTCTCTCAAATTAGTAATGAGCCAGGCAAAAACTTTGGCGCGTTTTACCATTGGCTTTCAAGCCCAACACCTGGCGAAGCTGGAAAATGGAGCTCTGCTATTGCTGGCAACTCTGTCAACACAATGACTGCAGCACAAGGCTATATAGCTAGAGTTCCGAATAACTGGACTGCAGCCACGATTTATAAAATGAATTTCAAAGGCATTCCGAACAATGGTGATATTACAATTCCTTTTAAAACAGGAACCAGACAGGATGTCGTTTCTACAAACGATGTCAACGAAGCCTACCAAGACAAATGGGTATTGTTGGCCAATCCTTATCCATCTGCCATTGATGCTTTAGAAATGTTAAACTTACAAAGCAACAAAGATTTACTTTTTGATTCTGGCAATCCTAGCAATCCATACAATAGTGACGGTGCTCTATATTTTTGGAACCACAAAGATGGGACAGGCGCTATGCAAAACCCGTTCTACAACAATGGCACCAATTACAGCTCCGACCCTAGCAACCATTATATTGTAAAAAACTTCACAGGAACAACACCTATAGAAACACCAATTAACAATAGTACTTCTGGAAACTGGAATGGCAAGATACCTGCCGCCCAAGCTTTCTTCATAAGAGGGAAAGAAAATGCAGATGGTCATTTTAGCTTCACCAACAACATGCGTGTAACAGGGGAAAATGACTCTTATTATAAAAACAATGAGAAACATAGATTCTGGCTGGATCTCACCAAAAAAGACAATAACAAATCTGCGCAAACACTTATTGGATATGTCGATGGTGCAAGCAATGGATTAGACTTCATGTATGATGGCTTATCCATGGACAACGATCTCGATATCTACACCAACATTATGGGCAAAAATCTTTCTATACAAGGGCGAAGCTTACCATTCGACAGCCAAGATATTGTGACATTGGGCTATACTGCACCGCAAACTGGCGCCTATCGCATTGGACTTTTCCAAACCGAAGGTCTATTCGCGCCACACGGCATTCAGACTATTTATTTAAAAGATAAAAGCAATGGCATCATACATAATCTAATCGATGCACCTTACGAATTCGTGACCGATACAGGGCGCTACAATGATCGTTTTGAAATCGTCTATGAGAAGGCAACATTAACCACAGAAAACATACAAAAAACACAGTTAAACATCATATATGACGATTTACAAAAACGTTGGCTGATCCTATCACCACAACACAAGATTTTAAAAATTGAAATTTATGACTTATCTGGAAAACTCATTTGGATAAAAAAAGCGCTTAATACCACCGCGTTCTCAATTCCGTACCGTCATGTCAACCAAAAAACAGCTTTAATAAAAGTCCATACGGATAATGTTGAGGTCGTTACCAAAAAAATCATCAATCCTTAATACGCTGATATGAATTTTAAAAATATTTACAAATTAGTTTTAATAATATTAATTACTGCAAATATTAACGCTAAAGCCGATGACAGCTATTTAAGAAACTCTGCATGGCAGGAAAACAACAACGTTTTCTCGAAAACCAATGAAGCCAAAGACAACACCAATATTTTTCAGAATGAAGCCTCTTATTCTGAAGACGACGTCATCTATGAGAAAAGTGGTCCTCCCGCGCCTCCCGATGTGCCTATTAACCAATACATCACAGGTTTGTTAATTACAACTGCAATTGTAGCATGGCGGTTTGGCAAGCGCTATCAAAATGAATCTCAATAAATTTATAAAAACCTTAAGAGCCTAAAACCAATTCAGATCTTAAGGTTTTTTCAATATTAAAACCAAGCTAAGACTGAATTCTTATCTTTGTAAAAACTAACACAAAGGATGGGAAAAACAAAAGTTCTGTTTCGGATTCGTTCACTAGAAATGGGCGGTGTCAACAAGGTATTGATTGATATTTTAAATCATATTTCCAAAGAAAAGCTTGACATTACAGTGATGGTGAACTTATACCAAGGTGAACTGCGTGCCGATATTCCCAAAGACATCCATCTTATAAAAATCGCGAGAGGTAAAGAAGATTTCTCAAAAAACAAATGGATCCACAAGTTGCAGTTAGCAGCACGACGTTTGAAGCTCACGCTACTCGACCAACTTCCTAAATTAATGCGATTTTATTACAAAAAAGATTATGATATAGAAATCGCTTTTGGAAAGTCAGAACTCAATATGGTCAAAAATTCGCCACAGAAAAAATCCAAGAAAATTGCTTGGGTGCATTGGGAATTTAGCCATGAAGCGATATTAAACAAGTCTGAGCAAAATATAAAAACCTTGCAGGATTTTGACCAAGTTATATTTTGTTCCGCCAATGTAAGAGCACAAGTAAAAACTTTATACGGCGTGACTTTTCCGAATTCTGAGATCATTCCCAACGTCGTTCATCCAGAAGAAGTTTATGAAAAAAGCTTAGAAAAGATTGATTTCGAAAAATCAGCAGATGTTGTCAGCTTTTCATCGGTAGGCAGAATAAAAAATGGAAAAGGTTATCCACTTTTATTCAGAGTTCACCAGCGATTGATGCAGGAAGGCTTGCAGCATCGCATCATCATCATCGGCAATGGCGACCGTTATAACGACTTGCGCCAAAGTACAAAACATCTAGGTTACGACAAAAGCTTCCTACTATTAGGAAACCAAAATAATCCTTTTCCTTATATAAAAAATTCGGATTGTTTTATCTTGCCCACTCAAAGCGAAGCTTATCCATTATCTGTTAAAGAAGCTTTGGTGCTGGGTATTCCTGTTTTGGCTACCGACACAGGCGGCGTTAACGAAATTGTTACCGATGGCTACGATGGCTTGCTTTTACAATATAACGAGGACACAATTTATCAAAAAATGAAAATGTTGATAACGACACCTTCTTTATTACAAACGCTGAGCAATAATGCCCAAAAAGCCAATTCGAAATTTGAGATAGACGCCGTTTATAAAAAGATTGAACACATCTTTACCAATAACAACACCAATGGATAAAAAAATTACGATAATCACCCCTTCCTACAACCGTGCCCATAGCCTTTCCCGTGTTTACGAATCTTTGAAGAAACAAAGTTTTAAAGATTTCAAATGGATTATCATGGACGATGGCTCAACAGACGACACCAAAACTTTGGTTACTGAATTTCAGAACGAAAACTGTTTCGAAATCGACTATTTTTGGAATGAGAATCAGCATAAATTCATTACTGTTTTTGAAGGTGTTAAAAAAGTGACTTCGCCTTATTTTATGATAATGGATTCGGATGACTCTTATCCAGAAGATTCGCTTAACACACTTTTTCATGAATCTGAAAACATTAAAAACCAAGATGAATACATTGGAGTAATCGGAAATTCTGTCGATGAACATGGAAAAATTGTTGGTAATATTTTCCCCGCAGAATTTGATGGTTCTATTTTCGAGATGCGGTATAAATACAAAGTAAGAGGTGATAAATTTGGAATTTTCTTTACTAAAACTTATCAAAATTTATTAAAAGGTTTTGATTATTCTATATACCAAGGCAAAGGCTATATTCCGCAGTCGGTATTTTTCAACACCTATGATGCGGCTGGTTTCAAAACGAGGTTTATTAACAAAGTTGTTCGTTGCTATCACTTGGATGAGAGCGATCAAGACTCGGTTAGCAACACCCGATGGACAGGCAAAAACACTTTTGGATTGATGGAAGGTTATCGGTCGTTCCTCAACGCTTATGGAAAACAACTTTGGCATTATCCCAAAACTTTAGTGAGAAATTTGGTGGGTTATCAAGTATATTCGATCATTAATAAGAAAAGTTTAAAAGAGATTAATCTGGGGCTTAATGACTTCAAAATACTATCGCTTGTTATGTATCCTTTCGCATTAATTTACAGAAAAACTCAATAATTAAAAAAATGCTAAAAAACCACCAAATTAATATTGATAATGTAATATTAACTATAATACTATCGCTCTTTAGTATTTTGTTCACCATGAATATTGGTTTTTTGTTGGGGAGCAGTATTAAAAATCCAGTATTATATGTATTCGCAATTTTATTAAGCATTATTATTTTAAAACTTTTTAGAATAAAACTTGTAGAAATATTTTTTTGCTTTTTATTAGCGGCTATTTCGTTAATATTTTCCTCTTTTTTCTATGACCTTTCCAATGATGGAACATGGTATCATCAAAATACAATAATTGCATTAAAAAATGGCTGGAATCCTATCTACGAAAAATACACTCTGCTGGATGCCCAATTATATGTACAACATTATGCGAAAGGACACGAAATAATCTCAGCAGCAATCTATTTTCTATCTAATAATATTGAGCTAGGCAAATCTATTAATTTGCTAATCATTTTCGCTTGTCTTCTTTTTTCTTATAGACTATTAGGCGATTACTTTCCAAAAAAGAAAGCTGCACTGTATGCTGTTTTAATTACACTCAACCCCGTAAGTATCACGCAAATATTCACCTATTATATTGACGGATTCTTCTACAACACAGTGGTTATCATTATCATTGCAACAATTTTATACATTAAATCTTTTAATCCTAAATATGCAGCGATTTTAATAATGTCATTATGCATTTTTGGCACTTTAAAATTTACGTCAATCCCTGTTATTGCAGTTCTTTTCATCGTTGTTTTAGGTTATGCTTTCATGGAAAATAAGATTAAAAACATTGTCACTTTCAAAAATTTTTCTCTCACAGTAATACCTATATTGGTACTAAGTGTACATCCTTATTTTACTAATATAAAAGATGGTAAATCTATTTTTTATCCAGCATTTGATAAAAATTCTAATGTTCTTAATGTACATTTAACGAAAAGCATACAAGAGAAAAATAGAATTACAAAACTGGGCATTTCTCTTTTTTCTAAGACTGGAATTCCAGAAAAAACCATAAAATCAGGATTAAAAATACCTTATACTTTCAACATATCAGAAGTAAAAAAACTAAGTAGCCCTACAATTGTGCTAGGTGGCTTTGGGATTTTTTTTAGTGCTATTTTTATTAATAGTATTATTATTTTAATTGCTTGTTTGTTTTTAAAGATTAAAACAAAAACTGCATCCATCATTTTACTCATTCTGGCTTCATTCGTATTTTATTCACTAATATTTCCTGAACCATGGTTAGCTCGTATTCTCCCTCAGTTTTATCTGATTCCCATTTTAATATTATTATATTATGAATCTTCTTATACGAAAATTATATGGCTATCTTATTTAAAACACATAACTTTAGTCTGTTTAGTAACAAATTTTGTTCTTTTCATTATGGTCAGTTTTTTCTTCAACACTTTATACTCTCTTAAAACTCATTTTATGATTTCAGAACTAAAGAAGCATGATGCTGTATATTGCGTTCAAGAGTTTGGATACAAAAGCAATCTTCAAAGACTCCAAGACAATAATATAAGATATAAATTATGTAATTTGGATAATGAACAAGAAAAAAACTTGATCTATTTCGAACCTAAAAACACCAAAATAAGCACCAGAGTAAAAGCAAAAATCAATTATAATAATCAGCCAAAAATATTAAACTTACTTGATCAAATTTTTATAAAAATCCAATAGAAAAACATTTAAGTTAACAGCATAAACCTGCAAAATTTTTGGTTCTGGATAAAACATCTTTTATTGAAAATTTAATTTCTAAATAATACCTAAACAACTGATGACAAAAAAGAAAATCCTTATTCGTATCGGCTCTTTACGTCATGGTGGCGCAGAAAAGGTATTAATCACTTTTCTGAAAAACCTTCCTCCCGACAAGTACGAAGTGGATCTTTTACTCAACTTATATTCTGGAAAATACATTCCCGAAATTCCCGATTGGGTCAATGTCATGTACCTCAACCGTGGCGAGATGATTACAACCAATCGCCCCAAAGACATTCCTAAAAAGGCATACAGAGTTGTTTATCAACAATTATTAAAAAAATATCCCAAAATACTTTATAAAAGAAAACTTAAAAACAAAAAATACGACATCGAGTTTGCTGCCATTCATGGTTTTATGGATGAGATACTCAACAGTCCTTTGAAGTCCTCAAAAAAATTGATGTGGATACATAACGACCTCACAAAAGTCGAAGGCTATACCACAGAAAAAATAAAGCGATTTTTCCGTTATGACAAAATCATGGTAATCTCAGAACACATTCAAAAGACCTTCGAAAAACTTGCAAACAACGAGGCGCAAAAATCTAAAATTGTTAGAATCTATAATCCTCTAGATACCGAAGAGATTTTATCAAAATCAGAAAAAGCATTAGATTCAGATTTATTTGATGATGAAATCCCGAGTTTTGTTTCCGTCGGAACAGTGTTTCCCCAAAAAGGATTCGACAGATTATTGAAAGTTCACAAACAACTTTTGGACGAAGGTTTTCTGCACAAAGTCATTATTATTGGCGATGGCTATGATTTTGAAAATATTAAAAATTTAAAATCAGAATTAAAACTTGACAAAACTGCCAGCATGATTGGTTTCACAGACAATCCTTATCCCTATTTTAAAAAAGCAGATTTTTTTGTGCTGAGCTCCCGTTACGAAGGTTTCCCAACCGTTCTTTTTGAAGCTATGACCTTAACCAAAAACATCATCGCAACAGATGTTTCTGGCGTTAAAGAAATGCTGAAAAATGGAGAACTTGGACTTATTGTCGAGAACTCCGAAAAAGGAATTTATACTGGCATGAAACAAGCCTTGACCGATGCCAAAAGCTTTGAGCTTTATCAGCAAAAACTCAACAGCTACGAAATGCCATTTAATTTAAAAAATTCGGTAAAATCTATTACCGACATCATCGATAATCTTTAACTTTGCAATATGTCTTACTCCACGATTCAAAAAGATTTTTACAGAGAAAGCGGGCAATACTTATCTCATTTTCAGATAATTAAAAAATGTTTTAGCCCAAATTTGCATTATATCTATTGGTTTCGAAATGCACAAAAACATCCAAAAAATTCTTTTGTCGGCAAGCTTTATCGTTTAATTTTAAGGCATTATCAAATTAAATACGGCTTCCAAATTTATCCAGAAACCCAGATTGGCGAAGGCCTTTATCTAGGACATTGGGGACATTTGGTAATCAACCCAAAAGTGGTGATTGGCAAAAATTGCAATATTGCACAAGGCGTTACCATTGCACAAGCCAATCGTGGAAAATATGAAGGTTACCCAAATATCGGTGACGAAGTTTGGATTGGTCCCAATGCCGTTATTGTCGGCGGAATTAAAATTGGGAAAAATGTTCTTATCGCCCCAAATGCTTATGTCAACATGGATGTTCCTGATAATGCTATTGTTATCGGCAATCCAGCACAAATTATTTTAAAAGAAAATGCCACAGAAGGCTACATTAATAATAAAGTAAAATATTAAACTTTGTTAATATTTTTCACTTTTTAATCAAAAAAAATTACTTTTGCAATGTTATTGATTCAGTCTATCGAATTTTAGCATTTAATAGTTAAAGTAATTTTAACCTTAAATATTTTTTTATTATGCAAGATTCTTACAACAAAGTTTTTGAAAACAACCGTCAATGGGTAGAAGAAATGAAAGCTACAAAAGCTGATTTTTTCAAAAACTTAGCCGAAGGTCAGAACCCAGAATTTCTATACATCGGATGTTCCGACAGTAGAGTTCCTGCAGAAGACCTTATGGGATTGAAACCTGGTGAAATTTTCGTTCACAGAAATATTGCTAACGTTGTTAACAATATCGATATGAATGCCAATTCTGTAATTGAGTATGCAGTAAGCCACCTACAAGTAAAACACATTGTTGTATGTGGACATTACGGATGCGGAGGTATTAATGCAGCGATGCAAGCTAAAGATCTTGGCCTGCTTAACCCTTGGCTGAGAAGCATTCGTGATGTATATCGCATGCACCAAGAAGAACTAGACGCTATTACAGATCAACACCAGAAGTTCGACAGATTGGTAGAGCTTAATGTACAAGAGCAATGCATCAATGTTGTAAAAGCTGCAGCCGTACAAAAAGGATTTGTCCAAAATGGTTACCCCGTTGTACATGGATGGGTTTTCGACTTGAAAACCGGCACACTAAAGGATTTGAATATTGACTTTGAAGGTATCCTTCACAATATTCAGAAAATTTATGATTTGACAGAATCTACTTGGTCTGTTCCTAAAATGGAAAAATAACCATTGTAGAAACTGGATTTAAAGCAATCTTATGAAGTATTTGAGCATTTTAGTATTAGCCATCTTTATGAATTTCACAGCCTTACCGAGTATGGCTGCGATCTTCGGTTGGGATTTGCCTACTACTAATGTCTCAATTGCTGAGGAAGAAGTAAAAACAGGCTCGTCATCTTTCAACGAGAAAGTCACTTCGAATCCACTTTCGATTCATGACTTTGTTAAGTTTTTCGAATCCGATTTGCAAAACAAATCTTTCGACCTTATCAATGATGGCGCAAGCATTTCTCCGTATATTCCTATATTTTCGCCACCTCCGAATCGTATTTAATTTTAATCATTGTTTCTTCTTAAAATATTAAGAGGCGCATTCTTTATAGCTATTAAAATTAAATATTTCAACGATTAAGTCTCATCAATCATGCTATGGGACTATATAATTATACTTTTTCGGACGATGAAAAAAGCAAAAAATTTCATGGGCATATTCAAGGAGAATTTCCCATCAGGACTGGTCGTATTCTTAGTTGCGCTGCCCTTATGTCTTGGTATCGCGCTAGCATCTGGCGCACCACCATTAGCTGGAATTATTTCAGGAATTATTGGTGGATTGGTTGTTGGCTACCTTAGCAATTCACACATTTCAGTATCTGGTCCCGCCGCAGGACTTACAGCTATCATCTTAGCAGCTATTGCGGATCTTGGCTCTTTTGAACTCTTTCTAACCGCTGGAATTATCGCTGGAATCCTGCAGCTGGCATTAGGATTTTTACGTGCAGGCAGTATCTCCAACTATTTCCCGAACAACGTGATTGAAGGCATGTTGGCTGGTATCGGCGTAATTATTATCATGAAGCAAATTCCGTTGGCGTTAGGCTACAATTCTAATATTGCAAGCGAATCATTATTTGAAAACGGATTTAATCTCAACTTTTTCAGTAGTTTATCATCGGCTATCCATCCAGGCGCAGTCGTTATAACTTTGGCATCAATAGCAATTCTTTTAATGTGGGACAAAGTAAAAGTTTTAAAGAAACTAAAACTTCTTCCAGGAGCATTGGTAGCTGTTATTGCGGGTATTATTTTAAATCAAATTTTCTTGGCAAGCGGAAGTTCTTTAGCCATTTCAAAAGAGAATTTGGTGAGTTTACCAGTTCCCAAAAGCGCAGACGATTTCAAAGCGATGATTACCTTCCCAGCTTTTGAAGGATTTCTTAATTACAAAGTTTGGATTGTTGGCGCAACGATTGCCATAGTGGCTTCTATAGAAACTCTTTTGTGTATTGAAGCTTCAGATAGACTTGATTCTAAAAGAAGAATCACTGATACCAATCTAGAACTACGGGCGCAAGGTATTGGTAATATTCTCAGTTCTATTATTGGAGGACTTCCGATGACATCTGTAGTTGTAAGAAGTTCTGCCAATGCTAATGCTGGCGCAACCAACAAAATATCGAGCATGATCCATGGTGCGATGTTATTAATTTGTGTGTTGAGCATTCCGTTTTTATTAAATATGATTCCGTTGGCAACTTTGGCAGCAGTACTCATTTTAATTGGATTCAAATTAGCAAGTCCGAAAAACATCATGCATTTTTGGCATAAAGGAAGATATCAGTTTATTCCTTTTATTGCGACCATTATCGCCATTGTATCAACAGACTTGTTAAAAGGTGTTGGTATTGGCTTGGCAATTTCTATTATTTATGTTTTGCAAGGAAATATGAAACGTGCGTATTACCTAAGTCGTGAAAACTTAAATGATGCTGACGAAATTAACATTAAACTGGCCGAAGAAGTTTCATTTCTAAACAAAGCGGCGATAAAGAAAACTTTGAAAAATGTAAAACCTAAATCAAAAGTAGTTATTGATGCCCGAAGTACGTCTTATATAACTACCGATGTTTTAGAAATGATACAAGATTTCGCCAATGTGAGAGCTGATGAGGAAGATATCGAAGTTCAACTTATTGGCTTCAAAACCTCTTATCGCGATTACGAAAACGATGAAGACTCGCATGTCATCATTGAGCACAGACGTGCAATATAAAAGCTGAACCTTTTTTCCACTTATATTTTCAAGACAAAGGCTATCTCTATTGGATAGCCTTTGTTATTTTAATATTTAATTCATGGAAAAAATCTCCGCTGGCGACGTTTCGGAATTCTTTAGCCATTGCGAACTGCTAAGATAATTCTGATCCGGATAATAAATGAACAAACAGGTTTTATCTTTAATCTTATCGATAATCGGCGCTGCCAAATTTCTGGAAACCGCGGGACAACCCCAACTTCTTCCTAATCTTTTTTGGTTTTTAATAAAATCCTCACTTACATAATCTGCACCATGCATCACGATTGCACGCTTCATCGCGGCATCATTATAACCTTTGTCCATCCCGATTAATCTTAAAGAATAACCGTTTCCTCCATTATAAGTTGATTCGGTAATATAAAATCCCAAACTCGATTGGTGCGAACTTTCGGTATTAGAAAAACGTGTTGCAAACTCTTCACCCGTAGCTTTGCCGTGCGCCACCAAGGTATTAAACACCACAGTTTTGGAGTCCATATCAATCACCCAAAGTCTTTTCTTGGTAGATGACAAACTGAAATCACAAACACTCAAAAGTTTGGCATCGTCATCTAGGGCACCGGATTTTTTTAAATTTTGAAAACCTGTGAAAGCTTTGTCAAAAACATCAAAATCCAAAACATCATTACCTTCAAACGAAATCGAATTATAAATCGATTCTGCTGTCATGCTTTTGGATTCTGCCCGATCTAGCTTGATCATTTTGCTTGTTTCTGGACTTGTTTCTTTTTTAATATTAATAATTTTGTTGGAATAAAACGATGTTCCTAGTAAGAACACCGAACAAAGAAAAATTGGAAGTTTCTTCATAAATACATCTTTACATTTGCGGTGCAAAATTACAACTAAAAGATAATCAACGAATTAAAAGTTTTAGAGTTTAACTAAACTTTAATAATCTTTAACTAAAACGAATTTTATAAATAAATATTTTTACTAAATTTGTATGCGCAATAATCAAAACTAAATGTTTAGAAAGTTTTTATTTATCACAAGTCTGTTTTGTTTGGGGAGCATGGTTTTCCCAATGCAGGTTATAGAGCTTTCTATTTTCCAGGACGCTTGTTGCGAGATGACAACCACCAATGCTGACTGTTGCGAAAAAACAGATTCTACATCTTGCCACAATTCTGAACAAAATTCTAAAAATTCTAAAGACGACTGTCAAGATCATTGCCAACAATGCCATACATGCCATGGTTGCTTTATGCCCATCTTTTATGCCCCTGAATCTAACAAAAATTCTTTAACTAATTTCAACACAAATCAGAAAGCATTTGCACATTCTGACCACTTTTTCAATAATAGCTTTTTCAACATCTGGCAACCGCCTAAAATCTCTTAATTATTTTAACATTTACCAGAGAAATACTTCTCAAAATCAATGAATTATAATTAAGAATCAATTATTATGAAATCTATTTTAAAGAGTGGACTACTCTTTTTAGCTGTATTTTTATTTTCAAACTTCTCAGCACAATCCAAAACAGAAAATCTTCGTGTAGAAGGTAACTGCGGTATGTGTAAAGAAAACATCGAAACCGCTGCAAAAGCTGATAAACATGTTGAATCTGCAACATGGGACAAAAAAACAAAAATGTTGACAGTAACTTATGATGCAGGATTAACCTCTACGAAAAACATTTTGCAACACATTGCTAAAGTTGGTTACGACAATCTGGCCTTTCGTGCTTCGGACAAATCTTATAGAAATTTGGAAACTTGTTGCCAATACAAGCGTCCAGACAATTCGTCCAAAATGCGCGCTAACTGCGATCCTAATCAAGTTTGTGAATTAAAATAATCCGATAACTACTTCAACATGAATTTTTTAAATAAAAGTCTTCTCACTTTTGTTATGCTTTTTATTTCCATAACAATTTGGGCACAAGACACACTGAAAACCGAATCTTTCTACGTTAGAGGGAATTGTATGTCCTGTAAAATCCGTATCGAAAAAGCGGCAAACGACATGGGAACCAACCACGCAGATTGGAAAGCCGAGGAACAAAAAATCTATATTACTTATGACTCCGCCAAAACAACAGCGGATAAAATTTTAAAACATATTGCGAATGTCGGTCATGACAACGAAAAATACACAACAGAAAACAAAGTCTATGACAAACTTCCCAAATGTTGTCTATACGACCGTAATTTTAAATGGGGCGAAAAAAATCCTTTAGTTCACATGGACGAAGAAGAAGAACAAACGCCTAAGACCAATACAAAAGATGAACACGCTGGGCATAATCACACAAAAGACCCAAATCAGATAGAAGGTGTTACGGTGACAAAAACAAAGGAAGCAACAGCACTTAGCAAAAAGGAAGTTGGACTTACCTTCAACATTGATTCTAAAGAGTTACTAAAAGCAGCTTGTTGTAATCTATCCGAAAGTTTTGAAACCAATGCGACTGTGGACGTTTCGTTCAGCAATGCCGTTACAGGAACCAAACAGCTTAAAATGTTAGGTCTCGACCAAAAATACACGAGCCTTACCAAGGAACTCCTTCCCGAAATTCGTGGACTGGCATCTGCTTATGGTCTTAATTTTATTCCAGGAAAATGGATTGGCGGTATCCAATTGACAAAAGGAGGAAGCACCGTCGTGAATGGCTACGAAAGTATTACGGGACAAATTAACACCGAGTTACTAAAATCCCACGATGAAAAAAGCGAAACAGAAATTAATCTTTTCGCGGATTTTGAAGGCCGAACAGAAGCCAATATCACGCACGCATCGGCATTATCTGACCATTGGACACAAAGTATTTTGCTACATGGCAACGCCACTTTGGGAAATACAGACATGAACAAAGACGGCTTTCTGGATCGCCCAAAAGGCACCCAGCTTAATACGACATACCTTTTGAATTACAACGATCTCGACCATTCTGGAATTGCTTCTCATTTTGGGCTTAATTTTTTACAAGATTCCAGAACGGGAGGACAGGTCGGCTACAACAAACGTCTTTCTCAAAAAGAACAAGATCTTTATGGTGTTGGGATTGATATTTCCAGATTTCAAGTTTGGAACAAAACAGGTTATGTTTTTAAAGGAAAACCTTACCAAAGTTTGGGTTGGATGAATCAGTTTACCTACCATCAACAAGACAGCTTCTTTGGGTTTAGAAACTATTTCGGAAAGCAATCGACGTTTTATTCCAACTTAATTTTTGAAAGTATTCTTGGAAATACCAACCATAAATACAAAGTGGGCGCAAGCTTCTTACTCGATAATTACAACGAAGATTATTTAAACCAAAATATAGAGCGTCAAGAGTCTGTACCAGGACTTTTTGCAGAATACACTTTGACTGGTGCTAAATATACTTTGGTTGCTGGTGCCCGCGTGGATTTTCATAATTTGGTTGGAACACAATTTACACCAAGACTTAATTTTAAATACGATATCGCACCAAAAACTATTTTGAGATTATCGGCAGGAAGAGGTTTTCGCACAGCGAATGTCTTTGCAGAAAACCAACAATATTTTGCATCAAACCGTCAAATCGAAATTCTTGACAACGGCGGAAAAATTTATGGTCTAAAACCTGAGATCGCTTGGAATTATGGCGTAAGCTTACAACAAGAGTTCCGTTTGTTTAACAGAAAATCTACCATCATCGCAGATTTCTTCAAAACCGATTTTCAAGACCAAGTTGTCGTCGACCTTGACCAATCCAGCAACAAAATTTTGTTTTATAATCTCGACGGGAAATCGTTTGCCAACAGCTTCCAAACGCAATGGGATTTTAGCCCAGCCAAAAATCTCGATTTTCGTCTAGCATACAAATATTATGATGTGGCGACAGATTATCTCAGTGGTTTGAAAAAAGTGCCTTTCATGGCCAAACATAGAGGATTTTTCAATGCGGGCTATTCTACCAACAAAACCGACAAAGGTGACTTTTGGAATTTTGATGCGACATTTAATTATGTAGGAAAACAAAGACTTCCAAATATGAGAACGAATCATGCAGCACATCATTTGGGTGATTATTCTGATTCTTACTCTACGCTAAATGCGCAGATTTCTAAGAATTTCACGGACAAAATTAGACTGTATGTAGGTGGCGAAAACTTAACCAACTACAAACAACACAATGCTATTCTTGATGCTCAAAATCCTTTTGGAAATAATTTTGACGGCGGAATGGTATATGCACCAATCATGGGAATCAACATGTATGTCGGCGTTGATTTTAAATTTTAATTTCATTAAAACCTAATAAAAAAGCTGCTTCTTTTCGGAGCAGCTTTTATTTTTTAACTTTAATCTTTTTCAAAATCCAAACTTATAGAATTCATGCAATAACGCATTCCCGTGGGTTCTGGACCATCGTTAAAAACATGACCAAGATGTGAGTCGCAACGCTTGCACAAAACCTCGATTCTCTCCATACCATGAGAAGAGTCGCGTTTGTACACAACACCTTCTTTATCGGCTTCAAAAAAACTTGGCCATCCACAAGAACTTGCAAATTTGGAAGTCGAACGAAACAGATGATTACCACAAACGGCGCAGTAATAGTCGCCCATCGTGTCAAAATCGTTATACTTCCCAGTGAAAGGACGTTCGGTTGCTGCTTCTCTTGCTACAGCATACAAATCTGAAGGAAGTATGTTTTTCCATTCTTCATTAGAAACATTAAGTTTTGCACGATCGGTTCGAGAAAAGTAAGGATTATGTTGTTCCATTTTAGTTGTTTTTATAGGTTGTTGCGTTTGAGAACAATTTCCCAAAGTCATCATTATCAAAAGTACGAATAGACTTTTCATAATACAAATTTACACAAAAGCGCTAAAGCCTGTAATAGCGCGTCCAACAATTAACGAATTAATCTCTTTTGTTCCTTCATAAGAATAGATCGCTTCGGCATCCGCTACAAAACGGGCGACATTATGTTCGAGAAGTATACCGTTGCCACCCATCACTTCACGAGCGCGACTTACAATATCGCGCATCCTCATCGTACAAAAAACTTTTGCCAAGGATGCGTGTTCGTCTTTTAAAATTCCTTCATCTTGCATTTCGGAAAGTCTAAAAACCATCGTTTGCATTGCGGTCAAATTCGATAACATTTCAACAAGATGCCCTTGTATCATTTGAAAACTTGCAATGGGTTTACCAAATTGTTTTCGTTCTCGCGTATATTGGAGTGCGTTTTCGTAAGCGCCACGTGACAAGCCTACAGCCATCCAGGCAACGCCCGCTCTTGTCATTTGCAAAACCTTTGCCGTGTCTTTGAAAGAATTGGCATGTTCTAATTTATTATCATCTGTAACAAAACAATCTTTCATCGTGATTAATCCATTCTGAACGATGCGTAGTGCCATTTTTCCTTTAATTTTTTCAACAGAAAATCCAGGATTATCTTTTTCAACGATAAAACCTTTGACCTCATCATCATCAAGATCGCGTGCCCAAATGATGATAACATCCGCAAAAGTGGCATTGCCAATCCATTTTTTTTGTCCATTAAGAATCCAGCCGCCTTCTACTTTTTTACAAGTCGTCGTCAAACCGCCCGCAGCACCAGAGCCAACCTCTGGTTCGGTCAATCCAAAAGCTCCAATTTTATCAAAATTCTGCATGGCAGGAAGCCATTTTTCTTTTTGAGCTTCGGATCCACACATATAGATCGACCCCATTGACAAACCCGACTGCACGCCAAAAAATGTAGCAATAGAAGCATCTACTCTCGCCATTTCCATAGCCAAAACGCCTTCCATCACAAACGGCAAATTGGGGCAACCATAAGCATCATAAGTTACGCCACAAATATTAAGTTGTCGAAATTTCTCTATCAACTGAAACGGAAATTCGTCATGCAGCCAATAATCATTAACAATGGGTTTCACCTCTTCGTTCATAAAAGCTCGAACTTTCAATTGAATCGCACGATGCTCTGGACTCAAAGTATGATTGACGTCATAAAAATCACCATCTATTTCGGGAAGTTGACGTTCTTTTCTATTAGAATCCATCATTTTCATCATAGACTGAAGTTGTTTTTCATTAAGCTGAGAAACATCAGCAACCAATTTTGGAAGATCTACTTTGGAAGAAATCGCTGCAATCTTATCAAAATCCAAATGACTAAAAAGTTGGATGATATTTTTGATTTTTGAAAAACTAAAAGACATAAGTATGATTTTGCTAAAATTGGAACAAATTTTATTCCTAAAACACAATCTAATTAGATTTCTATTGTTAAATTACAAAAATAAATATCGCAAACTAACTTAAATATAGCAGCCTTAACATTTATCTTAAATAGCCTAATGTTAGCATTGCCCAAATCCCAATTTCTAATGCCAAAAACACTGACAATCAATACAAAAACAATTTTGGATTCGAACTAAAAAACGCTCTTGTAGAGGGTTTTTATAGGATACAAAAGATCATTGTATTCTTAGTTTCTATTTGGTCATTTTTATCAATTATTGCCGCAATATTTTATTTAAATAAAAGAAAAAATTGGTTTACAAAGCTTTCTAAAACTGAAAAATATTAAAAAATATCCGCCTATTATGATGGATACTTTAATTAAAATAAACATGAAAAACCAAGACCTCCATCCCACGAATTTTCAGTAAATTTGCAGATTAAACATTGGTGAATTATGCTTCCAAAAATTAATCCGTCACAAACATTGGCTTGGAAAGCTCTAGATGAGCATTTTGCAAATAATGATTTCGACCTGAGAACATTGTTTCGGTACAATCCCAATCGTTTCAAGGATTTTTCTATTGAAACTGACGATTTACTTTTCGATTTTTCCAAAAACTTGATTGATTCTAAAACTTTAGAATTGTTATTAAATCTTGCTGAAGAAACGAAATTAAAAGAAGCTATTCATCAAATGTTTTCTGGTCAAAAAATTAATGAAACCGAAAACAGAGCCGTTCTCCATACCGCGTTACGCGACTTTTCCGAAACGCCAATTTGGCTAGATGGCAAGAATATCAAACCTGATATCCAAGAGTCTTTAAAACAAATGAAAGTTTTTTCAGAATCGGTTATTTCTGGTGAGCACAAAGGTTTTACAGGTCAAGAAATTACAGATATTGTTAACATTGGCATTGGCGGGTCAGACCTTGGACCGGTTATGGTTTGCTCAGCTTTAAAACATTACAAAACACGTCTGGATGTTCATTTTGTATCGAATGTCGATGGCAATCATTTAACGGAAGTTGTTAAAAATCTTAATCCTGAAACAACGCTTTTTATCATTGCTTCCAAAACCTTTACAACTCAGGAAACGATGACCAATGCGGAATCTGCAAAGGATTGGTTTTTGAAATCTGGCGCCAATCAAAACGACGTTGCAAAACATTTTGTCGCGCTGTCCACAAATGCTGAAAAAGTTAGAGATTTCGGAATTTTAGAAGAAAATACTTTTGAATTTTGGGATTGGGTTGGTGGCCGTTATTCTTTATGGAGCGCTATTGGACTTAGCATTGTTTTAGCAGTTGGTTATGACAATTTTGAAGAATTATTGAAAGGTGCGGAAGCGACAGACATCCATTTCAAAACTAAAAACTTTAACGAAAACATCCCTGTTTTGATGGGACTTTTAGGGATTTGGTATCGCAATTTTTTTGCCGCTAGCACTTATGCCATTTTGCCTTACTCTCAATATTTAGATCGTTTTCCTGCTTATTTGCAACAAGGCGACATGGAAAGCAACGGAAAATCTGTTGACCGAAACGGCAATTTTGTGGAATATGAAACTGGCCCGATTATTTGGGGAGAACCAGGTACCAATGGGCAACACGCCTTTTATCAACTTATTCACCAAGGTACAGAATTAGTCCCTTCGGATTTTATTGCATTCGCAAAATCTTGTAATCCAATGTCAGACCATCAAGATAAACTATTGGCGAATTTTTTTGCACAAACAGAAGCTTTAGCTTTTGGGAAAACAGAGGAAGAAGTTTTAGCAGAATTAGAACAAGAAGGCAAATCGGAAGAAGAAATAGATTTGTTATTAAATTATAAAATATTCGTTGGAAATACACCAACTAATTCTATACTCATCAAAGAGTTAAACCCAAGAACTCTTGGCCAGCTTATCGCGCTTTATGAACACAAAATTTTTGTGCAAGGTATTATTTGGAACATTTTCAGTTTTGACCAGTTTGGGGTAGAATTAGGAAAAGTTTTAGCTAATAAAATTTTACCAAAACTTAAAGACAACAAGCTCATCACAAGCCACGATTCGTCAACGAATGCTTTGATTAATTACTATAAAACTAATAAATGATTAAACGAAATCTTTTTTACAAACTTTCGCCACGATATAGATTTATCGCATGGAAGCTTTATTATGCTCCTATAGACTTCTTGGAAGGTATTTCTGGTAAACGTGAAAAATACATCCCTAAAAAAGGCGATATCTATACCGGACCCGGCGATTTTAAAAAAATAGGCGAACAACATTTATATTTATTGCAAAAATATGCACAGTTGCAACCTACGGACAGAATTTTGGACATTGGCAGTGGTATGGGACGAACGGCTGTTCCTTTAACAAAATTTCTTGCAAAGGGTGCAAAATACGAGGGTTTTGATGTGGTCGAAAAAGATGTGAATTGGTGTAATAAAACAATAAAATCGGATTTCCCGAATTTTAATTTTAAATTCATCCCATTAAACAATGATTTGTACAACGAGCACAAAGACACTGCAGACAAATTTGTTTTCCCTTATGATAATAACTCATTTGAAAAAGCATTTTTATTCTCAGTTTTCACCCACATGCGTGTTGAAGAAATTAAAAACTACATCTTCGAAATTGAGCGTGTCTTGACTTCTGGCGGTAGATGTTTAGCAACATTTTTCATTTATGATAAAAAAGATGATTTAAGGAATTTTCCTGGCTTCAAATTCCCATATGAAAAAGACGGATATAGACTTTTAGATGAAAAAGTACAAGGGGCGAATATTGCATTAGAATACTCTTTTTTAGAAAAAATAATTACAGATGCCGGTTTAGAATTAGAACATTATATTATGGGCTTCTGGAGAGATTTTAACCTAGATAGAAAAGAAAGAGACTTCCAAGATGTGATTGTCTTAAGAAAGAAATAAATCAAATAGTAATAAAAAGTAAAAAGAAAGAAAATGGCACAAATCCTAGATGGACTAAAAGTCTCGAAAGAAATCAAAAATGAAATTCGTGAGGAAGTTGAAAGAATCCTTGCGAACAACAGACGTCCACCACATTTGGTTGCAATTCTTGTGGGGAACAACGGAGCGAGCAAAGCTTATGTTAACAGCAAAGTTAAAGATTGTGAGGAAGTTGGCTTTACTTCTGGTTTAATCAAATTTCCAAGCACAGTTTCGGAAGCAGAACTACTAGAAAAAATAGACGAGCTTAACAAATCAAAAAAAGTAGATGGCTTCATCGTACAACTGCCTCTTCCTAAACAAATCGACCAAGAAAAAATTATCATGGCGATTGACCCCAGAAAGGATGTAGATGGTTTTCATCCTGAAAACTTCGGCAAAATGGCTTTAGAAATGGACACCTTTTTGCCCGCGACCCCTTTCGGAATTTTGACTCTGTTGGAACGTTACAATATTGAAACAAAAGCAAAAAACTGTGTAATTATCGGCAGAAGCCGTATCGTAGGAAAACCCATGAGTATCTTGATGGGGCGCAAGGATTTCCCTGGCAACTCAACAGTTACATTAACACATTCCTATACAGAACATATCGAAGAATATACAAAAAAAGCAGACATCGTCATCACCGCTTTGGGAGATCCTAACTTTTTGAAAGGCGACATGATCAAAGATGGTGCAGTTATCATTGACGTAGGTATCACTCGAGTGGATGACAACTCAGAAAAAGGTTACCACCTTGCCGGTGATGTTGATTTTGAAAGTTGTGCCGAAAAAGCAAGCTGGATAACTCCCGTGCCAGGCGGCGTTGGCCCAATGACAAGAGCGATGTTAATGAAAAACACGATTATCGCTTACAAAACTTCAGTTTATAATGACTAAAGAACAAGAAGATTTATTACTAAAAGAAGGAAAAATGCTCCCTGTGATGGAGCATTTTTACACCATTCAGGGTGAAGGATTTCATGCTGGAAAAGCTGCATATTTTATAAGGCTAGGAGGTTGCGACGTAGGCTGCCATTGGTGCGATGTTAAAGAAAGTTGGGACCCGACGCTGCATCCATTGATGTCGACAGAAGAAATTGCTAAAACTGCCGCCAAATATTGTAACACAATTGTATTAACTGGTGGCGAACCGCTTATGTGGAATTTAGAAATTTTAACATCAAAACTAAAATCGCTAGGCTGCACAATCCATATCGAAACATCAGGCGCATATCCAATGTCTGGACAATTGGATTGGATTACACTTTCCCCAAAGAAAACAGGCTTACCATTAGACGAAATTTACAAAGTCGCTCACGAACTTAAAGTGATTATTTTTAATAATAATGATTTCAAATTTGCGGAAGAACAAGCTGCAAAAGTTAACAATAATTGTGAATTATTCTTACAAAGCGAATGGAGCAAAAGAGATACTAATTATCAGAAAATCACAGACTTTATTCTAAAAAATCCAAATTGGCGCTCATCAATTCAAACACATAAATACTTAAATATTCCTTAAAATATTTATATTAGCTGTCTGAAATTAATGTAGATGCAAAAACTTCGATACTCTCGATACTTCAAAAGCATAATGATTCTGCTGGATATGATTCTTGTAGGATCTATTTTTGTAATCTTTTATTATCGGAATTTTGAGTGGAAATACGACTCTAATGAAATTGAGCAGAATCTGCTTTCAATAGCTTTGTTGTGCTTTTTTTGGATTTTATTAAGCGGCAGAACCAAACTGTACCATGTCCCAAGAAGCTTAACTTTCACCAATTATCTGGAGCGCATCATTGTCCATATTTTCATTTTCTTTTTGGGCGTCATACTTCTGGGAAAAGTTAGTAACAACGATTTCTTAAAAACCGAACGATTCTACCTTGCAGGATTCATGTTGTTGGTGATGATTCCTTTTAAAAGTTTGATTTTTTCACTTTTAAAATACATCCGAACCTTAGGAAAAAACCACCGTAACATAATGTTCATCGGCGAAAATGCTTCAACAGAAATCCTTAGAGAAATCATCAAAACACGTCCAGATTATGGTTATAAAATTTATGAATATCCAACCTTAGAGATAGATGTTGAAAAACTGATTACTTTTTGGAAAAAGGAAGGAATCCATACTATTTTTATCCCATCAGAAAATTGCATAAATCCAGAGCTGGAGCGTAAAATTTTCCATGAAGCAGAAGCTAATAAAGTCATCATTTCTTTAGTCCCCAACATCGTTCAGAATAATTTTTTCGAATACGATATTAATTATATTGTTACCCTTCCAGTTTTAACACCTACTAAATATCCTCTGGATTATTTCACAAATGCGATATTAAAACGCGCTTTTGACTTGTTATTTTCCGTTGTTATCTTGGTTGGAATTTGTTCATGGTTATTTCCAATCATTGCCATTTTAATTAAAATCGACAGCAAAGGCCCTGTCTTTTTTAAGCAAAAAAGATATGGTTTTCACGAGCAGGTTTTCAATTGTTGGAAATTCCGAACCATGGTTAACAATAGTGATTCTACGACAAAAACCACAGAAGTTGGGGATAAAAGAATCACCAAACTCGGAAAATTTCTAAGAAAATCCAGCATAGACGAGTTGCCTCAGTTTATCAATGTTTTTAAAGGGGAAATGTCTGTCATCGGACCGCGTCCACATATGCTTTTGGTCGATGAATTTTATAAACCAAAAATCAGCCGCTATGCGATAAGAAGTCAGGTAAAACCAGGTATTACGGGGCTTGCGCAGGTAAATGGTCTGCGTGGTGACGACGGCGATATGAATATCCAAATGAAGAAAAGAGCGCTTGCCGACGCATTTTATGTCAAAAATTGGAGTTTTAGTTTGGATTTTGTAATCATTCTCAAAACCATATACTTGGTAATTGTTGGCGATAAAAATGCACGATAATCTCTACAAAAAGATTAATTTTACAAAATGTTTAAAAGATTATTTAAGGCAATAGGCGAATATGTTCTCTTATTAGGAAAAGTAATTAGCAAACCGCAAAAAACGCAGGTTTTCATGAAGCTACTCATGAGAGAGATCTACGACCTAGGCGTTAATTCGTTTGGATTGGTACTGTTCACTTCGTTCTTTGTAGGAGCGGTAGTTGCTATACAGATGTTCAACAACTTCTCGGCTTCCAGCTTTCCTATTCCTTTATCTTTTATTGGATACGCAACAAAAGTCGTTTTAATTTTAGAATTTTCCCCAACTATTATCTCGGTAATCCTTGCCGGAAAAGTAGGTTCTTACATCGCATCAAGTATAGGAACCATGCGTGTTACCGAACAAATTGATGCTTTGGATATTATGGGCGTTAATTCTCCTAATTTTTTAATTCTTCCAAAAATTTTTGCAAGTGTTATTTTCAATCCACTTCTTATTGCAATTAGTATAGTTGTGGGTATTTGGGGTGGTCATATTGCTGGTATCGCTACGAAAAACTGGACAGAAGCAGATTATATTACAGGAATCCAGATGTATATGCCTTCATTTTTCATTTGGTATGCTTTTCTGAAAACCGCAGTTTTTGCATTCCTTATCGCGACCATTCCCGCATACTTTGGCTATAATGTAAAAGGCGGCTCTTTGGAAGTTGGGCGCGCCAGTACGCAGGCTGTAGTCTGGACGATTGTATCCATTATTATCGCCGATTTATTATTAACCCAAATGCTCTTAAGCTAATGATAGAAGTTAAAGATTTAAAAAAGAGCTTCGATGGGACAGAAGTTCTGAAAGGCATTTCAGCAAATTTTGAAACAGGAAAAGTTAACTTAATCATTGGACAAAGTGGTTCTGGAAAAACTGTTTTTCTAAAAAGTCTGCTCAATGTTTATCAACCAACAAGCGGATCTATATTATTCGATGGTAGAGATATTGCCGAAATGACACGCGACGACAGACAAACTTTGCGTGCAGAAATCGGAACTGTTTTCCAGGGAAGTGCACTATTCGACTCGATGACGGTTGAAGAAAACATTCAGTTTCCTTTGGATATGTTTACCAACATGACATTCCGAGAGAAAAAGAGAAAAGTAATAGAAGTTATTGGTCGTGTTAATTTGCAAAATGCCAACAGAAAATTCCCTTCCGAAATTTCTGGTGGTATGCAAAAACGTGTTGCCATCGCCAGAGCTATCGTTAACAATCCTAAGTATCTTTTTTGTGATGAGCCTAACTCAGGACTCGATCCTTATACATCAAATGTTATTGATGATCTTTTAATGGAAATTACAAAAGAATATAACACGACAACCATCATTAACACCCACGACATGAACTCGGTAATGACAATAGGCGAAAAAATATTGTATCTTCGCCTAGGTGTCAAAGAGTGGGAAGGTAACAAAGACCAACTCTCGACGGCAAAAAATAAAAACCTTATTGACTTCGTTTATTCATCAGAACTATTCAAGCAATTAAGACAGTTTATGTTGGAAAGTGACCAAACAAGCTTAACGTAAATTTATATAACATGAAAAAATTAATCACCGCGATGGCAATGTTTGCAAGTGTAGCAGCATTCTCGCAAATCACATTCGGAGCAAGAGCTAACCTATTATTCAACACATCATCTGCAAAATGGTCAGATTTTAAAAACACGGTTTCAGACTTAGCAGAATCAAAAGGTAAAAGCAATACTGGTTTTAACTTCGGTTTGTCAGCAAAAATCAATCTTCCAGTAACATCTTTGTATGTTATGCCAGAGATCTATTACACGACAATCAAAAATACGGTAGAATTTACAGATGCTGGAAAAAATGTAGAATTAGAAGCGAAAAACGAAAGAATCGACATTCCTGTTTTGCTAGGTTATAACCTAATGGGCGAAACTTTGAGTGCTTTTGTAGGCCCCGTTTTCACTTACAATATGTCAAAAGACAACAAGTTCCAAAACTTTACAGAATCTGAAACTAAAGATTTCGGTGTTGGTTATCAATTTGGAGCAAATGTAACGCTTAAGAAATTCGTTATCAATGCAAGATACGAAGGTGCTTTCTCGAAAGATGAAAGAAAATTCATCAACACTGTTGCTGGTAGCGAGGCAGAAATCAATTACGATAACAGACCTAGCTTCTTTATTCTAGGTTTAGGTTACAATTTCTAAGAAAGACATTTTCTTTAAAATATTAAGAGCAGAATTACATAAAATTCTGCTCTTTGTTTTCTGTAGAAGCCTGTTGTGGATTCTCTTGCTGTTTTGCTAAAATTTGTTGTTGTTTTTCAAATTCAAGTTTTTCTTTTTGTAATTGTTTGAAGGCTTTGCGGCGTTCTTCATCTTTCATCGCACTGCCTTTACTCACATAGCCAACAATCCCCCCGATAATCAATCCTATCCCAATGCCAGCCATGATGCCCATAAAGTGTGAAAGCTTCATTTCTTCCATAGAAAAATTGGTGGTTGCATAAAATAATAAAATTGCGAGCCCCAATAATACCAAACCTATTAATGTCAAACTTCTCATAATTCTTAATGTTTATTTGTGTTTTCGAAAAGCAAATTTAAGTATGCTATTTCGCAATCGTAAATTTATTTAAATTTTTAAATATGAAATTTAATAAAATAAAGTTTTAAAATACTTTTTAAATTTGATGTTTAATCGGTTTTAAAACCCCAAATCAGGCCTCAATGAAACATATTCTTTCAGTTGTATTTTTAATATCGAACTTGTATTTTTCCCAATCCTACAAAACACCTTTTGAACAAGGCAATGGCAACCAGACCACTACTTTTCACGCCATGCGAGCTTATTACCAACAACTTGCAAAAGATTTTCAAAATCGATATTATATTACGACACTTACGAACCTAGCAAATTTGTGAAAATCCCGACATAGTATGTTATTCCGCAATCCGAATACCGTGTTATTGAATTATTAAAATTAAACGACGTCAAAATCTCAAGTATTAAAAAAGATCCTGTAATTAATGTAGAATCTTACCACATTTTGGATTTTCAAACGGCAAAAAATCCTTACGAAGGCCATTATCTGCATTACGAAACTGTTGTCGGTCGGGCGCAGGAGCAACATCTTTTCTGCGCGGGCGATGTATTGGTACATCTTAACCAAGACGCGATGAAGTTTTTGTTGGAAACTTTAGAACCTGAAGCTGTGGATTCCTATTTCAACTGGAATTTCTTTGATGCGATTCTTGGACAAAAAGAATATTATTCGGCCTATGTTTTTGAAGACACCGCCGCAGATCTTTTGAAAAATGACAAAGCCTTGAAAACGGCTTTCGAACTAGAAAAAGCTAAGGACCCAAAATTCGTTGAAGATGGAAGTGCGCAATTGGATTGGATTTACAAAAACTCGCCTTATTATGAGAAAAGCCATCGCCTATACCCTATTTTTAGGATTAATTAAGTATTTTTGAGAAAATTTGATCTAATACAATTTTCGCGTGAGCGATGGAAGTGGAAATCCTTTTTTGTTGGGCATTGAGCGGAGCCGAAATGCCCAACAAAAAAAGATTGAAACGGACGTAGCGACCCGAGTGAGGAACTGTAGCGCCAGCGGAAGTTACCGAGCGAAGGGACACGCCCAAAACTTTAAGTTATGAAAAAACTGAATCTAACATTCTTTTTTATCCTTTGTTCGCTTCTGCTTTCGGCACAAAAAGAAGCTTATTATCAGCAATATGCGAAGTACAAAATGGACATCGATGTGGACGTCACCAACTTCACATACCAAGGAAAACAAACTTTACAATACACCAACAATTCGCCAGATGATCTGGATGTGGTGTATTTTCACTTATATTGGAATGCCTTCAAACCTGGATCGATGATGGACCAACGTGTCCAAAATCAAGGATCAAATGCCGATGGCAGACTTTCTGCAAAAACGGCTAATGGCGTTGTAAGCCGTTTGGCGGGTATTCCGCAAAATGAAGAAGGTCGTCAAAATATCCATTGGATTAAACTAAATGGCAAAGATTTGAAATTCGAAATTCAGGAAACGATTATGAAAGTTTATCTTCCTGAAAAGATTAAATCTAAAACAACTGCGACTTTCACGATGGAATGGGATGCGAATATCCCAATGCAAATTCGTAGAGCTGGGCGCAACAACCGTGAAGGTGTGGACATGACCATGACACAATGGTACCCAAAAATCGCAGAATACGACTATGACGGTTGGGCAACTTTTGATTATATAGGAAGAGAATTCCATGCACCGTTTTCTGATTTTGATATTAATATTAAAATTGATAAAGACTACATTATCGGCGCGGGAGGAACCTTAGAAAACCCTAATGAGGTTAAAGCTTATGTGAGCAATCCTTCTTTAAAACCAGATACCAACAACAAAGTGACGTGGCGATGGACTGCGAAAAACATGTTGGATTTCGCGTGGGCAGCGGACAGAGATTATATTGTTGACAGTTTCCCGATTTTGGATGGTCCAAAAATATATTTGGTGTATCAAAAATCTGAAAAAACTAAATACTGGGAGGAATCAAAACCTTACATTACCAAATTTTTCCAAATTATGAACAACAAATTTGGTCGCTACAAATGGCCTTCTTATTCCTTCGTACAAGGCGGCGATGGCGGCATGGAATATGGGATGACTACCATGATTTTGGGCGAGGCTAAATCTCTGCAAGGTCTTTGTGGGCTGATGTTTCATGAGGGCGCACACTCTTGGTTCCAACAGATGTTAGCAACTAACGAAAGCGAAAAACCTTGGCTAGACGAAGGTTTTACAAGTTATGCCGAGAATTTTGTAATGAACCAATTATTCCCTCCAAAATCGCCTCAGCCTAATCCTTTCGTTGAAAGTATTTCGCGTTATGCTGACTTTGTAAAAACAGGAAAGGAAGAACCTGCCGTTTGGTTCGCAGACCATCATGACAATGGCACAGCTTACTCCTACGCATCTTATGTAAAAGGTGAATTATTTTTGGTACAATTAGGATACATCATGGGAGAAGATAATCTTAACAAAGTGATGCTTCGCTATTATGACGAGTGGGCAATGAAACATCCTACAGAGCGTGATTTTATGCATATTGCTCAACAAGTTTCTGGTATGGATCTTAAATGGTTTTACAACTATTGGATCAACACAACTAAAACAATAGATTACGCCATTAAAAACGTAAAATACGATACAAACAGCACAACGATTACTTTGGTTAACAAAGGGACGATGCCAATGCCTATCGATTTCAGTATTTTAACAAAGGATAAAAAAATTGTTAATTATAACATTCCGTTGAATATGACGCATACTTGGAAAAAAGCTGATATCTACGGACCTATCCAAAGTTTGAACTATTGGCCTTGGACACAGCAGGAATATACTTTCACAATTCCTTTTGGAAAATCTCAAATTGCTGCTTTAGGTATAGATTTCAGTCAACGTTTGGCAGACATCAATCCAGAAGACAATTATCTGGAGGTTAAATAATTTAAATCAAAATTTAAGACAAAACGAATAGCCAAAAAAATGAATTCAATTGTAATAAATATTGGAAATACCAACATCCGATTTGGATTATTTGATGATGATAACTGCGATATTTCTTGGGTAATTAATACCAAGCCTTATCGCACCAGAGATGAGATGTACGCCCAATTTTTGATGTTGTATCAGACTTATAAAATTGAACCTGAAAAGATTGACAAAATCATCATTGGCTCTGTGGTTCCACAATTGACTTTGGACATTTCTAGTGCTGTTGAAAAAATACACGGAAAGAAGCCTATTTTGGTAGATCGCAAAACGCCTTCTGGCGTGCAGGCAAAATCAAAACAAATGGGAACAGACATCTACGCCAACCTTGTTGCAGCGCATAATCTTTATCCTAACAGAAAAAAAATCGTTTTGGATTTTGGTACAGCTTTGACAGCGAGTTGCGTTGCCGAAAACGGAGAAACCATTGGTGTTATCATTGCGCCCGGCATTATAACCTCACTCAATTCTTTAATTAATCAAACCGCTCAACTTCCAGAAATAGAACTTAAAAAACCAAAATCTGTTCTTGGACTCGATACAGTTACTTGTATGCAAAGTGGCATGGTGTATGGCTTTTTAGGAATGGTAGAAGGTTTTATTGACCGTATCAATGACGAAGTTAACGACGATTGTTTTGTGGTAGCCACAGGCGGCGTGAGCCACATCTACAAACCTCTGACGGAAAAAATACATATTGCTGATCGACTTCATACACTTAAAGGTTTATATTTCCTCGGAAAAGATTTATAAAACAAAACCACTTCTTTTTTGAAGTGGTTTTTTATTTAATTTTCTAAAATTCATCGTTTCGATTTAAAAAAATCTTTGACAATCTGCGAACACTCTTGTTCTAAAACACCTGTTACAACCTCCGTTTTGGGATGTAAGGATAAACCTTTGTTGATATAACCGCGACGCTCATCGCGTGCGCCGATAACAACTTTGGAAATCTGAGCCCAAGTCAACGCGCCAGCACACATCACACAAGGCTCTATCGTCACATAAAGTGTACAGTTTTGAAGGTATTTTCCACCAAGAAAACTCGCTGACGATGTTATCGCCTGCATCTCGGCATGCGCCGTAACATCATTCAGTGCTTCTGTCAAATTATGCGAACGCGCGATAATTCTGTCGTTGGAAACAATGATACAGCCAATAGGCACCTCATCTCTGTCCAGAGCATTTTGCGCCTCTTGATAAGCTATCTTCATAAAATATTCGTCTGTGAACATATTTAGTTTTTAGCAATTGTAATAGGAATGGAATAATACGATCGAACGGGCGTGCCGTTAATCTGCGCTGGAGAAAATTTTTCTGGTAGAAGATACAAAACAATTTCGCTTTGACGATTGAGACTAGCGCTGTCGCCACTGGCTTTGACTTGACTAACACTTCCATCGCGTTCTACAACGAACCTAACTTTTGTTGTCAAGTTAGCCAACTCTTCTGTATTGATATTTTCAGTATAAATGTTTTCTGAAATAAAATTTCTAATCGCTGTAATTCCACCAGGATATTTCGCTTCTGCATCACCTATTGATGTACCTATTTTGGAGTCTATACTATTTCTAGGTAAAACTTTAGAAAGATCTTCAAGATTTTTAACCTTTACCAAAACACCAACCAAGGCAGCATTCTCAACGCTATCTAGTTTTTTCATGAAATAGCTTTTTTGTTGATCCACAAAATCAGCCAAACCATTTTTCGCAAATTCGCTTTGTCTTTTATTAAACTCAGTTTCCAGCATCAATCGATGTTGTTGGAATTTTTCTTTCATTTGTCTAAATTCAGGATTTACCTGACTTTTCATCAATAAAGCGCTGAAAGAAAACACGACAAAAAAGATAATTTTGTACATCACACAAATTCTAATATTGTAAAAATACAGAATCGAAAGTTAATATAACACGAAATTTAAAATTTGATAAAACTAATTGCAACTTCATAAATTTCGTTTGTGATTAACTTGTTAAAAACTTTAAGAAGACTCTCTTTTTTTAGATCAAAATTCTTTCTAGCTTTGATAAAAATTTGGTGATGTTTGCGCTTATTGACTGTAATAATTTCTTCGTTAGTTGCGAGCGCTCTTTGGATGCGACTTTGCAAGAAAAGCCTGTTGTAGTACTTTCCAACAACGATGGATGTGTTATTTCCAGAAGCAACGAGGCCAAAGCCTTGGGCATACCGATGGGTGCACCAGCCTACCAATTCAAAGCCTTTTTTCGTCAGCATAATGTTGTGGTTTTATCCGCAAAATTTGAATTGTACAATTACAAAAGTCAGGGCGTTATCGATATTTCTAAATCTTATGCGCCAGAGCACGAAGTCTATAGTATCGATGAGTTATTTTTGGATTTTCATGGTTTTAAATATGTTAAGCTTCAAACTTATGCTACAGAAATCCGAAATCGTGTACAACGAGAAATGGACATTCCTGTAAGTATCGGCATTGCTCCTACAAAAACACTTTGTAAGGTCGCTAACCGAATTGTTAAAAAATTTCCAAATCAATTTCCAGATGGCGTTTATATTTTAGATTCAAAAGAAAAAATAGAAAAAGCGCTGAAGTGGCTTTCTATCGAAGATGTTTGGGGAATTGGGCGGCGTTATGCTAACAAAATGAAAGATGCTGGCGTCTATAAAGCTTACGACCTTTTACAAAAACCGGAAATCTGGGTTCGGAAAATCATGGGCATTCACGGCGCAAGAATGCTGAATGAATTAAAAGGTATTCCACAACTTGACCTCGAAAAAGCATCTGATAAAAAATCAATTACGGTATCTCGTAGCTTTATGGAAATGATTACAGAAAAAGACGCTTTGCGCGAACGCATCGAAACTTTCGCTTTGTATTGCGCTGAAAAACTTCGTAAACAAAATTCTTGTTGTAAAAGTCTAAGCATCTATATTGGCACCAACAGATTCCGAAAAGATTTGCCAGCATACAATGGCTTTTTGTCTATCAATCTTGATAACCCGACCAACTCGTCTATCGTTTTGGCAAGGGCGGCTTCTCAACTTTTTGAGCAGGTTTTCGTAGAAGGCTTTTCTTATAAAAAAGCTGGCGTTTTCGTATCAAACTTCGTTCCTGAAAACGCTAGGATTACTAGCCTGTTTGAAGATGATGTCCAAAACAAACACCTTCCAATAATGCGCGCCATGGACAAGCTAAACCGAAAATATGGCAAGGACAAAATACGTCTTGGAAGCATGACTGGCGAAAATACCTATGGCAGAAAAATCATGTCAGAAGCCTATGAACACTTCCTCAAAAACAACACCCTTCCAGAAGCTAATTTTAGATTCTTTTCGTAAGTGTAACGTCCTGAAAAAATGATACAGGATTAGACCAATAAAATTTTATTTTAAACAGTACATATATTCGTATTTGTACTGTTTTTCTTTTTGTACGATTTTGGTATTAATTCTTGTTGCTGGTGCATTTGCATCGGTGTTAAATAATAGTTTGACAAATGCGGTCTTAACTCATTATAGACCTTTACGGTTTGTTTGACCAAAATCTTTCTTGTATTCAAATCTACATTAAATTTATCAATATCAT
>NZ_JBSSMA010000001.1:407597-437996 GCF_053891095.1 Soonwooa purpurea | reverse complement strand
TTGTTGATGAGCTTTTTTTGTTTTAGAATATAATGTAAATGGAGAAAGGGAATAAAACAAAGTTGTTTTAAACACAAAATTTTGATGCTTTTAAAATTAAAATTTGGTTTTATTTTAATAGCATTTATATAAGTCATTAGTAATTTTAATTTCATATTATTTTTATTTTTAAGTATTAGCTGTTAATATTTGTGAAAATTCTCAATTTTATTTTTTTTTCCTTTAAATAAGCATATTTTTGCAATCAATTAATTTAATCAAGTAATGAAAAGAGTTTTGTTCTTATGTATGATTGCGATATTAGCAGTTTCTTGTTCTAAGAAAGTTAAAGTTAATGGCGTTATCAAAAATGGTTCGCCCTTGGAGCGTGTGGAGTTTATTGATGCTTCTGGTGTAGCTACTTTACCTTTAATTAACATGGGTGTTGATAATAAAGGAAATTTCGCAGGAGAATTTGTTGCGCCTAACAATGGGATGTATGCAATGACTTATGCTGGACAAATGGCATTTGTATATCTTAAGAAAGGCCAAAATCTTACGATTTCTGGTGATGCGATGTCCTTCCCGAATGTCTTTAAAATTGAAGGGGATGCTAAGGCTAACAACGATTTCTTGAAAGAAGCACAAGCTTATATGGAGCAATATTTAGGTAAACTAGATATGAGCATCCTTTCTAAAGATGAAAAATCTTTCTTAGCACAAGTGAAAAAAATCAATGATGATTTAACTAAAAATATCAATGATCTTAAAATTAAGACTAAACCAGATTCTGATGTTGTTGAGCTTAAAACAGATGAGTTAAAAACGCACATTTTAACATTCCTTAGTCAATACGAAACGAACCATGGAGAAGCGGTACAACAACCAAACTTCAAAGTATCGCAGGGTTTTAAAGATTATGTAAAATCTTTAGAAAAAGATAATGACCGAATGATCAAAAGATTGCCACTTTACCGCAATTATTTGTTGAATAAAATTGGTGAAGACTTTCAAAAATTTGCTCTAGCACAAAGTGATAAGAGCACAGCTTCTATGTCTGCTATTTTTGCTAAATATCTGAAAGGCAAATCAGATTATTCTCAAGATACCAAAGATTATTTATTAGCTTTTGTTATTTCTAAGTTTGATTTAAATCCATTTGCTGAGAATACAGATGATGTCATGAAAGTTGCTGAGGAAAACATCAAGAACGCAGAAGTTAAGAAAGATCTTAAATCAGCTTTTGATGCGGTCTATGGTCTTAAAAAAGGAACAGATGCCCCGGCAAGCGCATTAGTAAAAGCGGATGGTTCTGCTGCTAAAATTTCTGATTTCAAAGGAAAACCAATATTGGTTATGACCTATGCTTCTTGGAACCCTTACATTGCACAGTCAACAATTCCTGTTCTTAAAGAAGTTATAAATTTTTATAAGACTAAAACGAATTTTGTTTTCATCAACTTGGATGATACAAAAGATCAGTTTTTAAAATCATACAAAGCAATTCTTAAAGATGTGCCAGGACAAAATCTATATGCTGAAGGTGGGCTTAATTCGGCTTTTGCTAAAGACTATAAAGTTTATGGGTTCAAGATTCCTGGATTCACAGTTATCGATAAAGATGGCAAAATTGCGGGACCAACTTATTACAATTTAGGGGAACCAAAATTCATTGAAATGATGAATAAACTGACAGGTCTTAATGCGCCAACCGCTGCTCCACAAGCAGAACTAGCTCCCGACTGGGATCAGCAACAAGCTGAACCAATGCCAGAAGCTGCACAACCTCAAACAAAATAATATCGAAATTATTCTTAATGAAGAAAAAAAAGAATTTAATTTTAGAAAATATCAGACTCCTTTCTGCCGGTGCGAAAGGAGTTTCTGTTGCTAAAGCGGAAGATGGAAGAACCATTTTTGTAAGTGGTGCCGTTCCTGGAGACCTTGTTAATGTACAAGTTAAGAAACAAAAAAGTAGTTTTTACGAAGGTGTAGCCATCGAGATTCTCGAAGAATCACCCGATCGTGTTGTGCCAAGATGCATCCATTTTGGTCATTGTGGCGGTTGCAAATGGCAAAATATGTCTTATGAAAAACAACTTTATTTTAAGCAAAATGAAGTCCTGAATAACATTCAAAGAATTGGAGGGATAAAGGATTTTGTCTGCGAACCAATTTTGGGTGCTGAAGAACAATATTTTTACCGTAACAAAATGGAGTTTTCGTTTTCCAATGCACGTTGGCTAACGTCTGAAGAAATAAAAAGTGATGCCGAGCTTAACAGCAAAGATGCTTTAGGTTTTCATATTCCGGGACAATGGAGCAAAATTTTGGATCTTAGTACATGTTTTTTACAAGAAGATCCGTCCAATGAGATGCGACTTTTTGTTAAAAATTTCGCAGTTGAGCATAACTTGGAATTTTTTGATGTTAGAAATCAAGCTGGTTTTTTAAGAACTTTTATGCTTCGCCAAAATTCTAAAGGAGAATGGATGTTGTTATTCCAATTCTTTAAAGAAGATGAAGAGAATAGAAAGTTGTTGCTGGATAATGTTCTTGAAAAATTCCCTCAGATAAAAACTTTGGTGTACGCAATCAATTCTAAAGGGAACGATAGCGTTTACGATTTAGATATTCAAACGTACTTTGGAGATGGATTTTTGTACGAAGAAATGGATGGACTCAAATTTAAAATTGGTCCAAAATCATTCTTCCAAACCAACTATCAACAAGCTTTAAACCTTTATCGAAAAACGCTCGAGTTTGCCGAACTTACAGGTGACGAAGTGGTATATGACCTTTATACAGGGACAGGAACTATTGCACAATATATTGCGAGAACCGCAAAACACGTCATCGGTATCGAAGCCGTACAAGAGGCTATCGATGCAGCGAAAGAGCATGCACAACTCAATGGTTTGGATAATTGTACTTTCTATTGTGGTGATATGAAAGAAGTTTTCACAGAAGAGTTTTTAGCGGCTCATCCCAAAGCAGATGTTTTGGTAACAGATCCTCCTCGCGACGGAATGCACCCAAAAGTTGTGGAGCAAATTCTAAAACTTTCCCCAGAAAAGATTGTCTATGTGAGCTGTAATTCGGCTACGCAAGCACGAGATATCGTTTTGATGAAAGAGGATTACGAGTTAATAAAAATTTTACCAGTGGACATGTTTCCACAGACACATCATGTCGAGAATATTGCACTACTGAAAAAGAAGAAATAAATTTGAAATAAGTTTTAATTTGATAAAAAGAAGATTTTAATGAAGAATAATTTTAAAACATTGATCATTTCCACGGCAATTGTGTTTTTCCATCAGACAGGATTTGCACAAACGGATTCTACCGCTGTTAAGAAAGAAACACCTTCCAAAACAGATGTAGCCAAAGACAAAAAAATTGCTGTAAAACCTTACAAAGAAATTATTACCGATAAAGCAATTAGTGATAATGGTGTTATTGATGTTCATAAAATTGATGATAAATACTTCTTCGAATTGCCAGATAATGTTCTAAATAAAGAATTTTTGATGGTGACAAGATTGACAAAGGCGGCAGCTGGGATGCGTTCTGGTACAACGGGGTATGCTGGCGATCAGATTGGTCAAAAGGTCATCCGTTTTGAGAAAGGTCCAAATGACAAAATCCTTTTAAGATCAGTTTCTTATGTTGATTATGCTGCGGATTCCACTTCGCAAATGTACCAGTCGGTTTCCCGAAACAATGTTCAGGAAATCATGATGTCTTTTGATGTAAAAGCCTACGGAAAAGATAAAAAATCCTCGGTAATAGAAGTGACTGATGTTTTGAATGCTGATAACGAAGTGACTTCGTTCGGTACAGCGGTAAAAGATAATTTTAAAGTTGGCGCTTTCCAAAAGAGTATGTCTTTTGTTAATTATGTAAAATCTTTCCCTACAAATGTTGAAATCAACACGACAAAGACATTTTCTAAAACTACGGGCCGTTCCGCAACGCCAGTTCCGGGGGCTATCGTTCCGAAAGTAAGTGGCAATTATACGGTAGAGATTAATTCTTCTTTCGTCTTATTACCAGAGAACAAAATGCAAGCGCGTTATTTTGATCCACGTGTTGGTTATTTCACGGTAGGTTATACCGATTTTGATATCGATCCTCAAGGTGTGAAACGCGTTAATCTAATCAAAAGATGGCGACTGGAGCCAAAACCCCAAGATTTAGAAAAATATAAAAAAGGAGAATTGGTAGAACCTGCGAAGCCTATCGTATTTTATATCGATCCTGCAACGCCAAAACAATGGATTCCTTATTTAATACAAGGCGTTAACGATTGGCAAAAAACTTTCGAAAAAGCTGGATTCAAAAATGCGATTTATGCAAAACTACCCGATGCTAAGACTGATCCAGAATGGAGTCTAGAAGATGCGCGTTTTTCTGCTATTGTTTATAAACCTTCGGATGTGCCGAATGCTTCTGGACCTTCTATTGCGGATCCTAGAACTGGCGAGATTTTGGAAAGCCATATCAACTGGTACCATAACGTGATGTCATTGCTAAGAAATTGGTATTTTGTACAAGCTTCTCCTAATGACAGCAATGCCAGAAAAATGGAGTTTGATGATAAATTGATGGGCGAATTAATTCGTTTCGTATCATCACACGAAGTAGGACATACGTTAGGACTAAGACACAATTTTATATCGAGTGCCACTGTTCCTGTAGAAAAGCTTAGGGATAAAAAATGGTTGGAAGAAAACGGACATACACCTTCCATTATGGACTATGCACGTTTCAACTATGTAGCACAACCCGAAGATCAAGTAGGTGAGAAAGGTATTTTCCCACGAATTGGTGATTATGATGACTGGGCGATAGAATGGGGCTACAGACGATTTTATGATTTTAAAACACCAGAAGCTGAAAAGTCGCATCTTAACCAATGGGTGATTAGTAAAACCAATAATCCGCGTTTGCTATTCGGGACAGAAAGTGATCAGTTCGATCCGCGTTTGCAAAGTGAAGCTATTGGTGACAATGCGATGATTGCTAGTGAATACGGAATTAAAAATCTCAAAAGAATTATCGATAATTTAGAAAAATGGACGGCAACACCTAACGAAGATTATAGTAATTTAGGAATGATGTACGATCAAGTAACAGGACAATACAAACGTTATCTTGGTCATGTTTCTAAATATATTGGCGGACGTTATGTGACACCAAAAACTGTAGAACAGACAGGTTTAATCTACGAGCCTGTAGCTAAAAAAGATCAAAAAGAAGCTTTGGACTTTTTAGATAAACATGTTTTCCAAACCCCAAGTTGGCTCCTGAAAACTTCTATCTTTGAAAAAACAGGTAAAACGCCACTTAAAACTGTAGAAGAATTACAAAAGCTTGTTCTTAATAGAATTTTGAGTCCAATGGTTTTACAGAATATGTATCAAATGGAAGCTGTTGAAGGCTCGAAATATTTGTTGGTAGATTATCTTTCGGATTTAGAAAATTCGGTGTTCAAAAAAAATGATGACATCTATAGCCGAAATTTGCAACGCAATTATGTGTCAACTTTGTCAAAGCTAATTGATAATAAAAATAATGATCAGTCGGATATTTCTGCTTTTGTGCGTGGAAGCTTATCAGATTTAAAATCCAGATTGGCTAAAAAAATAAATTCTGGCGATCAAGCTAGCAAGTATCATTATCAAGATTTAATATTTAGAATTGAAAAAACTTTAGACCCAAAATCATGAAATTTTTCTCGAAAATTCTGACAATTAGCTGTGCTTTAATACTTCTTTCTTGCGGAGGCGATGACGATATTTGCCTAAGTGGTGAAGCGACGCCACGTGCGAAGATTAAGTTTAAATTGGCAAGTAATGATAAAGAAGTACAGCTGGATTCATTATTTATCGATGTAGAATATGCCAATGGGAATATTAAAAATATTATTAATGCTACAAAAGTAGATTCGGTATTCATTCCTTTGCGCGTTGACGAAAGTGCATTTACCAAGATGTATGTCAAAACGAGAAAGAAAGGTGATTCTTCTGTTATTAATATTAATTACACCACGCAGTCAACTTATGTTTCGCCAGCTTGCGGTTACAAGCTTAGCTATAAAGATGTAACGTATCAGCTGGAAAAAGCGGAGCCAGTTAAGAATGTTCAATCCAATCAAAACGAAATTATTAATGAAGACAAAACTCATTTCTTTCTTTTGTTTTAGTCTCGCTGTTACAGTATTAGGACAACAAAAACAATCTGATACGATTAAAAAATTATGGAAATACGAACCTAATTTTCTAGTCGGTGTTGATGTGCTGAATTTGGGGACAAGTGCTTTTTCTGACCGAAAATTGATGCAAGCTTTTGTCTCGTCTAGGTTAACAAAAAAATGGCATGTTGTTGTGGATGTTGGTTTTGATAAAAATATCTATCAGAAAAATGGTTACGATGCAAAAGTTAATGGAACATTTTTTAAACTAGGAAGTTTCTACATGCTTTCTCAGGATTCCGAAAATATCTATAACGGATTTTATGCCGGTGGAAAGTTAGCGGGGACATTTTATAAGCAAGAATATTTTGCAATTCCGGTTCGGGCTACGGGTGGTGGCGCAGACGGGACACAATCTTTAGCAGAATCGCAACAATCATCGTATTGGATAGAAGCTGTTGTGGGAGGGCGTGTGCAATTGTTTGGGTCCAATTTTTTTATTGATGTTAATGTGCAACCGAAATATCTGTTGTACACGACAAAGCAAGAAGATGTATTTCCAATGCTGGTTTCTGGATTTGGAAGAAGTTCTGGAAAATTTGGATTCGGATTTAGCTGGAATATTGGATATAAGTTTTAGACTTTATTTCACTTAAAATATAAAAATCAAAAGCCTGGCATCCGTTACGAATGTCAGGCTTTCTTTTAACAATATAATTTAGTTACGTGTGTTTATTTCACTTCCAAAAGATAAGGCATTTTCATCATGACGCCATTCTGTAATTTGGGATCTGTTATTTGTTGGAAGATTTTATAGTTGTTTTCGCCTATTTTATTTTTAATCAATTTCGCTGAAATCTGTTCTTCGTCAACACTTCCAAAAATATCCTCGAAGGGGCTTGGTGTTGCTGGATAAGTTTTAATGCTATATTTTGATATTTTTGCACGTTTTGCCGCATCAGCAATTGCTTGGTTGATACCGCCAATTTCATCGACAAGGCCTAGTTCTTTCGCTTTTGTACCAGACCAAATGCGTCCACCACCGATTGCGTCTATTTGCTCAAAAGTTTTTTTTCTGTTTTGGGTTACAAAATGCACAAAGCGATTGTAGGTTCCTTCTACACCTTTTTCCATCATAGTGATTGTGCCGGGACTTACACCTTGTAATGCCGAAATCATGTTAGAGTTGGCATTAGTCTGTACAACATCGCTACGGATTCCGTTTTTGTTAGCGATATCTTTATAAGAAGTTATCAATCCAAAAACTCCGATAGAACCTGTTATGGTATTAGCTTCGGAATATATTTTGTCCGCTGCCATGGCGATGTAATATCCTCCAGAAGCTGCATAATCTCCGAACGACACTACCAAAGGTGTTTTCTTTTTAAGTTGTTCTAGTTCAAAAAGTATTTCGTCTGATGCATTGGCGCTTCCGCCTGGCGAATTTACTCTTAGCACAACAGCTTTTATTTTGTCATTGTCTTTTACTTTTTTGATTTCCTTAATCATGTTTTCAGCATAGACACCATTGTTGCCTTTTCCGTTATTGATTTCTCCGCTAGCATAAAGAACGGCGATTTGGTTGCTTTCAGATGAAAGATCTATCGTTTGATAATATTTTGGGAACGAAATTTTGCTCAGTTTTTGATCTTGTTTAATGCCGATTTTTTGACGTAAAATAGCATCATATTCTGATTTTTGAATCAATTTGTCCGCTAACTTATATTTAATATTATTTTCGGGGATAAAGCTGTATAGGCTGTCTGTTACAATTTTGAATTCAGCAGATGACATTTTTCTAGACTGCGCGATTTGCGTTGATGTTCTGCCCCAGATGTCATTGAGAAGTGTTGAGAGTTGCTCTTGGTTTTCAGGAGAAATTTTGTTTATCATAAAAGGTTCTACTGCAGCTTTGAACTTCCCGTGGCGAATCACTTCGAAATTAATACCATATTTGTCAGCAAAATCTTTAAAATAAACCACTTCGGCTGAGAGGCCTTTCAGCTCGATACCTCCCGTTGGATTAAGGTAATATTGATCGGCAACCGATCCTATATAATAAGCACCTTGCGAAACATTATTACCATAAGCATAGACAAATTTGCCGCTTTTTTTGAAATCTATTAGTGCTTCGCGAATGCTTTCCAATTGTGTACTTCCCGCATAAAAATTGTCTATTTCTATAGAAATACCTTTGATATTATCATCTGTTTTTGCGTTTTTGATAGACTCCAGAACATCTAGGCTTGTAATTTGTTTCCCTTCATTTTTAAAACTGAAAATGGAAAATTCTTCATCACTAGGACTTTCGATAAGTCTCGTTTTTAAATCGAGTGTTAAAATGGAGTTTTTCTTAACAGATCCGCTACTGTCCATGAAAGCGCCCATAATGGCAAAAAATATAAATCCGCCTATGAAGATGAGGCCGATAATGATGAAAGCAACTATATTTGCTAACACATATTTGAAAAAAGATTTCATATAAAACTTAGTATTTTGTAATATGTCGCACCATATAGCCGTTTTGTTACTAGGAAGTAATAAAAATAATCCTAAGAAGCAGATTGATAAAGCAATAAATAAAATCTTAAATTCTGGATGTCAAATTGTTAATATGTCAAAAATCATAGAAACATTGCCTGTCGAATTTGAAAGTAATAATATTTTTTGTAATATTGCATTGGAAATTAGCACAACTTTGTCTCCTATTAAGCTACTTAAAACCATGAAGTTAATAGAAAACGAAATGGGAAGAATACATGACAGTAGTTATTTCGGAGAATATAAAGATCGTGATATTGACATTGATATTGTATTTTATGATCAAATATCTTTTTCTTGTAAAAAGTTGTATATCCCACATGCAAAACATGCCTACGAAAGAGAGTTTTCGCAACAATTGTTAGCAGAGTTAAAATAATAACATAGATAACACAATATGAAAAAAAAATTAATTCTTTTGGCTGCCGCCCTACCAGTATTAATTTTTTCACAGAATTCTAATCCTTACGGATCAGGTTCTACCGAAACGAAAAAATTTGATAATGAAAGTCGCCTTTTTAAAGATTGGGCAATTTCTGTAGGAGGTGGAGGCGCTTTTATGCAAGCTGCAGACTTAACATCTTTTTATGATGGGAAAATTAATTGGGGTTGGAATGCTTACGTAAGTATTGATAAACAAATAACACATACTTTTGGACTTAGTTTGAATTACTCAAAAGGTGAAACTAACCAAAAAATTATGGCAAGACCAGAATGGGGCGTTGCCGTAGGCCATACAAAATATGACCAAATTGCAGTTCTCGGAGATGTTAATCTTTCCAATTTGATGAGACGTGTTGATAACAAGTCAGAATTCAAATGGGCACTTCATGCATATGGTGGTGTCGGGATTGAAGGATTTACTTCAACCATGCGTGATGAAGGGATGTACAAAAAATATCCATTCTATATTAAACAATCACTAGATCAAGCGTCTGTATTTTGGACAACAGGTTTAGGATTAAAATATAATCTATCAAGACTTATCGATCTTGAGTTAAGAGCAATGTATGTCTTCTCTGGAGATGATGCATTCGACGGATCTGGTACGCAGGGTGGTAGAGCTTATGATGAAAATTTTGATCCTGCTGCTTATATGCAAATCCATCCAGGAAGATCCGACAACGCATTTACTGTAAATCTAGGATTAAGTTTCAAACTAGGTAAAAGTAATAGAACACATTTAGCTTGGTTTGATCCATTACAAGATATATATGCCAAAACAAGCAATCTAGAAAATCGTATAAAAGATTTTGTTGTTTGTGAAAATGGCGATAAAGATAACGATGGCGTTTGTGACGATTGGGACAGACAGCTAGATACACCTGCTGGTGCAAGAGTAGATGGTGCGGGGGTCGCATTAGACATCGATTTGGACGGTGTTATAGATTTATATGATAAATGTGTGACAGAACCAGGTCCTATAGAAAATAATGGATGTCCTATTGTAGCACAGACCAGCATGTCAGACAATCTGGTAGAAGAAATTAATAAATCTTTACAAGGAATTGAGTTTGAGTTAAATAAAGCAGTTATTAGAAAGTCATCTTATGGCATTTTGGATAACGCAGCAGATGTTCTGAAAGGAGCACAAGGACAGCAATTTTTTGTAATAGGAGCTACCGATGCAAGAGGATCGGTACCTTTAAATTTAAAATTATCGAAAGGTAGAGCAGAAGCTGTTGTTGCCTATTTGATAAATAAAGGCGTGCCAGCGTCCATGCTTCAAGCAGAAGGTCGTGGAAAATCTGATTTGAAATATCCAGAATGTGATCCCGCAAGTAATTGTCCAGAATGGAAAAACGAAGCGAATCGTCGCGTTTACTTTATAGCAAAATAAAAAACAAAAATATGAAAAGAAGTATATTCACATTAGTAGTGCTTACAGGTATATTATCACCTGTATGTTACAATGCTCAGCAAGATAGTATTACTACAGATAGTATAACCAGCGAAGCTTATCAACCATTTACGCAAAGTTCTAAAAGATTTAATGATTGGGCAGTTTCTGCAGGGGTAGGTACAGCTTTGATACAAACAGGTAACCTAACTTCAATTAACAATGGGGCAGGTAAGAATATGTTTGGATACTCTGCCTATTTTAGTGTTGACAAGGCAATTACACACGCGTTTGGCTTAAAGCTACAATACGATAAAGGAGAAACAAGACAAGGAAATGCCAATACAAAAGATCATGTTGATAATAGTTTAGCTGGTAGAACACAATACGATGCTATCTCTTTATTAGCTGATGTTAATATCTCTAATTTATTAAGAAGAGTGGATAACAAATCCAACTTTAGATGGGCATTACATGGCTACGTTGGTGCAGGTACGTTGGCTTACCGTGCATATTTACAAGAGCCAGGTAAAGCATATAACCAAAGCTTAGTGACAGAAGTAAAACCTTTTAAACTAGGTTCTCTGTTCGCACAGTTTGGTTCAGGTGTTAAATACAGAATGGCAAAATCTTGGGATGTGGAAGCCCGTGCAATGTATGTTGTGACAAATGACAATACTTTTGATGGTGCTATCAACGGCTATCAAACAAAAACCAATAAAACTTCTGATAATATGCTAACCGCTTCACTTGGGGTAACATATAATATTGGAAAACATCAATCTCACTTATTCTGGCATGACCCATTACAAGAAATTTATTACAAATTAGACGTATTAGCTGACAAGTCAGAAGATGTTGAAGTGTGTAAAAAAGGTGATGCCGATAACGATGGCGTTTGCGATGATTGGGATAGACAACTTGACACTCCCGCTGGTGCAAGAGTTGATGGTTCTGGTGTAGCATTAGATGCAGATCTAGACGGTGTTATTGACCTTTACGATAAATGTGTTACCGTTCCTGGTCCTGTGGAAAACAATGGTTGTCCTATTGAGAAAATTAAAAATAATAATAACGTAACTGAAAATGTATTAGAACTAAAAGGCATTGAGTTTAATCTTAACTCAGACAAAATATTGCCTGCAAATACACCGATTCTTCAAAACGCTATTAAAACCATTAACCAATCTAGTGGATCATATCTAATTGTTGGTGCAACAGATACAAGAGGTACAACAGCATACAACCAAAATCTTTCAGAAAGAAGAGCAGGTAATGTGAAAAACTATTTGGTGAAAAATGGTGCAGATTCTTCTAAACTTCAAACAATCGGTAAAGGTGAAAAAGATCTTCTTTATCCAGAATGTGAACCAGCAACTAAATGTCCAGAATGGAAAAATAGAGCAAACAGAAGAGTATATTTCGAAGCGAAATAATTTTTAAAAAAATAACTTATAAACCGTTGGATTTTTTCAGCGGTTTTTTATTTTTTTCAAACTTAGCTTTTATGTAATTTTATAGCATGAATGTCGATAGTCACTTAACAAATATATTACACGAAAATCTCCAAAAATATTGGGGCTATTCGCAGTTTCGTGAAGATCAGGAAGCTATTATTTCTTCTGTTGTACAAGGGCATGATGTTTTGGCATTGTTGCCAACAGGCGGTGGAAAATCGCTTTGCTATCAGCTGCCCGCTATTATTTTAGAAGGGACTTGTTTGGTTATTTCGCCACTTTTAGCTTTGATAAAAGATCAAGTTTCATCTTTAGAAGAACTCGGGATAGAAGCAGAATTTCTTAGTTCAGAGCTTGATGATGCCGAAGTTGAAGATGTCTTCACCAGATGTATCGAAGGTTTTACTAAAGTCTTGTACGTGTCACCAGAACGTCTCAAAAATCAGGAGTTTTTACGACGAATTCCAGAGATTAATATTTCGTTTATTGCCGTTGATGAAGCGCATTGTATTTCAGAATGGGGACAAGATTTTCGACCAAGTTATCAGAATATCAAATTCTTTCGAGAAGAATTTAAAAATGTACCTTTGCTGGCTTTAACCGCTACAGCAACGTCAGAGGTTGTGGAAGAAATTGTCGCCAAGCTTTCGCTTAAAAAAGTTCAAATTTTTAAAAAAAGTTTTGAACGCAACAATCTCAATATTATTTCGGTAAACATCACCGACAAATATCAAAAAATAAAAGATTTTCTCCTTCAAAATAGAACAGCGGGGATTATCTATACAAGAACCCGAAAAGAAGCTGAAGAACTTTCCCGTTTTCTCCAAAATTCTGGCTTGGAGCAGGTTAATTTTTATCATGCTGGACTTCCAAGAAAAGATAAAGAACGATTGCAGAAACAATGGCAAGCTAGTCATTCTAGAGTTTTGGTATCTACAAATGCTTTTGGAATGGGGATTGATAAAGACAATGTTCGATTTGTTATTCATTTTTCACCATCGGCTTCCATCGAAAATTATTATCAAGAAATTGGGCGTGCTGGTCGAGATGGAGAAGAGTCGATTGCTTATCTTTTTTGGAATGATCAAGAACTTCAGGAGTTTGATGCTATTTTAAAAAATCAAATCCCGACTAAAGTTGAGTATCAATCAATTCTTCGTTATTTGTATTCCATCTACCAAATTGCAGAACATGATTTGCCAGAAAAAATGTTCACTTTGAAAATTGACCGTGTCAAAAATCTAAGCAAAACCTCAAGAGCAAAAATCCTGAATGTTCTTAATTTCTTGCACAATCAAGAGCTTATTTATTACAAAAATACCTGGAGTCCTTCGACGATTGAGTCTTTGGTACAAGCAGACAATATCGATTTGTTACCTGCAAAAGACGCTCATTTTTTAGAACTTTTGTATCGTACAGTTTCTGGTTTGGGATCGGGAAAAGTACATTTCAGTGAAAAAAGTTTCTGTGAGAAGCATCATTTTGATTCTGTGCTTTTTAAAGAAAGGTTAGAAGATATGCAGAAAGCTGGACATTTAGAATATTTTGACGGAGCCAATCATGCGGTTCGGTTTTTAAAACCAAGAGATGAAAATCGTTTGTTCGGTTTCTATTGGAAATTGTTTTCAGAAATTCAGGAGAACAAACTAAAAAAATGGAAACAAATGAAGTTTTATGTAACGAGCCAGGATTATTGCCGTATGAGGCTTATTCTTCGTTATTTTGATGAGAAAAATGCGAAAGATTGTGGCAAATGTGATTTTTGCCAAAAGAAATTGCCAATAGCATCTAACACGCTTCTCAACGATATTTTATTACAGTTAACACACCAACCAAGAACTTTGGTAGAGTTGGTTGCTATTTTCAAAATTCACTCGAGAGAAAAAATATTAGAAAATTTAATTTTCCTTTTAGATTTAGGAAAAATCAGAATGTTGAATTACAAAACCTATACTATAAATTCATAAATGAAAAGTTTAAAAGTTGTTTTTTTAGGAACACCAGAATTTGCGAGAACAAGTCTAGAGGCCATCCATGAGTCGCATCACGACGTGGTTGGCGTGATAACAGCGACGGATAAAGCCAGTGGAAGAGGACAAAAAGTAAATGCTTCGCCTGTCAAAATGTATGCTGAAGAGCAAAATCTTAAATTATTTCAGCCAGAAAAATTGAGAAACCCAGAATTTTTGGAAGAAATAAAATCTCTGAATGCCGATGTTTTTGTCGTTGTCGCATTTAGAATGATGCCGCAGATGTTGTTTTCGATTCCTACGATGGGAACTTTCAATTTGCATGCGTCTTTGTTGCCAGATTATCGCGGTGCGGCACCTATTAATTTTGCAGTCATCAATGGCGAAGCCAAAACTGGAGCAACCACCTTTTTTATTAATGAAAAAATTGATGAAGGCAATATTCTTCTTCAACAAGATATTGATGTTTTGCCCGAGGATAATGCTGGATCGCTTCATGATAAACTGATGGTAATGGGCGCAGAATTGGTCGTGAAAACTTTGAATGGTCTTGCAGAAGGCAATCTTAAAGAGCATCCGCAGCCAGAAAAAGAACATCCCAAAACGGCTTACAAGATTTTTAAAGATGATTTAAAAATTAATTGGAATCAAAAAGGAGAAGTTATTCACAATTTCGTGCGAGGAATGTCGCCTTATCCGACGGCTTTTACGATTTTGAATATTGATAATGAAGAAAAGTCATTGAAGATTTTTAAAGGCCATTTTGAAGAACTATCGCATTCTGATACTTCGGGAACAATTCATATTTCGAAAAATGAATTTAAAATAGCAACACCAGATGGTTATTATTTTCCTGAAGAATTGCAATTGCAAGGGAAAAAGAAAATGCTTCTTAAGGATTTCTTAAATGGTTTTAGAAATTTTGATCAAATAAAAATGGCTTAGTTTACTAAGCCATTTTGGTTTTTTATAAAGGAATCATCTCGGTGACTTCGACATCGTAGCCTCCAATCATTGGTTTTAGATTTGGGTTTTGAGAAATGACTTTAAATTTGTTAATGCCTAGATCTTTCAAAATCTGCGTTCCGATACCATAATCTCTAAAGTTAGCAGGAATTGTCGGATATTGTTCGTGCCCGTTTTGGAAGTTTAAAAATTGTTGCAACTTTCTTAAAGTCGTTTCTGTATTTGATACGTTGTTAATAAATACAATTGCGCCTTTGCCTTCTTTGTTGATAAGGTCCGTCACTTTTTCTAAAAGCAGTTGCTCACCATTGTTAAGACGGCTTAATACGTCAAAATAAGAGCTTGATGATTGTACGCGGATCATAACGGGTTCATCCTCTGTCCAAGAGCCTTTTGTTAATGCAAAATGGATTTGCTCTGTTGGTTTTTCTTCAAAGGCGTAAAATTTGAATTCGCCATAATGTGTTTTCACATCGCGCTCTTCAATACGTTCTACAATAGTCCCTTTTCTTAGTCTGTAATGGATAAGGTCTTCGATAGAAACGATTTTTAAATCATGTTTTTTCCCGAATTCTATTAAATCTGGAACGCGCGACATGCTGCCATCTTCGTTCATGATTTCACAAATCACACCACCTTCTTTTAGGCCGGCCAATTTTGTTAAATCAATTGCTGCTTCGGTGTGACCAGCTCTTTTCAAAACACCACCTTCTTTCGAGCGTAATGGGAAAATGTGGCCGGGACGCATAAGATCTGTAGGTTTTGTCGAAGGATCCATTATTGCTTTTATGGTTTTGGCTCTATCACTTGCAGATATCCCCGTAGTTGTACCTTTTCCTAGAAGGTCAACAGAAACGGTAAAGGCTGTTTCTTTAGGATCTGTAGAGTTGCTCACCATAGAATGTAGCTCTAGCTCATCACAACGTTTTTCTGTAAGAGGCATACAGATAAGACCTCTTGCATGGATGGTCATGAAATTAATAGTTTCCGTAGTAATCAATTCCGCTGCAGCTACTAGATCGCCTTCGTTTTCACGATTTTCGTCATCTACAACGATAATCATTTTACCTTGGCGCAAATCTTCGAGAGCTTCTGGGATGTTATTGAGTTGGAATTTTTCCATTTTTATTTTAGATTTTTGATTATACAAAGATAAGGATATTGTAATAATTTTTATTAATATAATCGCTCTATTAGTTTTAATAGTAGGTGTTAAAACACATCTAATGATTTTTTATCATTGAAAATCAGGGCTTGAAGTAAAAAATATCCAAAAGCCTTTTGAAATCAAGAAATATTCATTAGATTTGCAAACCAAATAAAGGGTGCTTTGGCCGAGTGGCTAGGCAGTGGTCTGCAACACCATCTACAGCGGTTCGAATCCGCTAGGCACCTCAATTAAAAACCCTAATCTATTGATAACAAATAGTTTAGGGTTTTTTGTTTTTAAAGTGTGTCAACATTTGTGTCAACAATCTGAAAAAGTATAAGTTTGTCAAGTTTTTATAATGTGGTTTTTGATTATTCCTAATTGTTGTGCGATCTGTTTTGTAGTTGTATAAACGCTATAAAGCCCGATAAATACAGCTAAAAAGCAAAGCCGTCAGTTGGTGCGCACGCGTTGTCTCGTCTGTGCGCACGCGTCAAGTCACCGATGCGCATCCGTTAAGCCTTCTGTGCGCAGAGAATAAAATTCGCTTCCAAAACAAGGAAAGAGAGCGTCAGGTTTTGGAAACAAATTAGTCCATTGCGATCCTAAAATATGGAATTTCTATATTTTTCTCACTTATTTTTAAGTTTAAAATTGCGGTATTTTATAACTTCGTGCAAATTTTAAGAAGATGAACATTGGTGTTGAAGCAGCGAGTTATTACATCCCACATTTATATTTAGAAATAAAAGAACTTGCAAATCAAAGAAATATTGACCCTTTAAAACTTGAAAAAGGCCTAGGCCTACACAAGATGGCCATGCCCGATGTCCACGAGGATACCGCGACAATGGCGGCAGAAGCGCTTCTGAAACTTATTCAAGATTTTAAAATTAATCCCAAAGACATTGCACGGCTTTATCTAGGTACAGAAAGTGCGCTAGATGCTGCAAAACCTACGGCGACGATTGCTGTTAGTATGTTAGAAAAGGCTTTGTCAGAAAGCTTTGGAGAAAGATGTTTCAAAAATTGCGATGTGGTGGACATGACTTTTGCATGCATTGGCGGTGTGGATGCGTTGCAAAATGCCCTCGATTTTGTGCGCGTTAATCCTACTAAAAAGGCGATTGTTGTGGCTTCCGATTATGCTAAATACGAGTTGGCTTCGGGAGGCGAATATACCCAAGGCGCTGGCGCTGTGGCGTTGTTAATTTCTGCTAAACCAGATCTTTTGCAGATTGATAATTTTTGGGGCGTCGGGACAGAAAGTGTTTACGACTTCTTCAAGCCCCGTCGTGCTTTCAAAAAAGAAGACCTCCAAAATGCCCCAGAAACTTTTCCTGACAAAATAGAAGTTTTTTCTGACGAACCTGTTTTCGATGGACATTATTCTAACGCGTGTTTTAAAAACCGAATTAAAGAGGCTTACAATCATTTTAAACAAGAAAAAAACATAGCAACAAAGGCTTTTGAAGATTGGCGTTTTTTGATTTTCCATTTGCCTTATGCCTTTCATGGAAAACGTGTGTTTCCAGAGTTGTTTGCCATAGAAAACAACTTAGAATACGAGTCGAATGAAGCGCTGAAAGCGGTTTCCAATAGTGACGTTTATAAAGATCTTGTCCAACAAAAAATAGAATATTCTCAGCGTGCTTCTTCCGAAATCGGAAATATGTACACGGCTTCAATTTTTATGGCATTATTGTCCGCGCTACAAACTGCTTTTAACGAACATGAAGAATTATCGGGTCAACAACTAGGATTCTTCGCGTATGGAAGTGGGTCGAAGGCCAAAGTTTTTGAAGCCAAAATTGGTGAGAATTGGAAATCGGTGGTGTCGACTTGGGATTTGTTTGAGGTGTTAAAAAATCGTCGAAGTATTGATTTTGAAACCTACGAAAAGCTTCACCGTAAACAATTAGAAACTTCTATTAATCCTGAGAGAAAAGCGTTCAGATTAGATTTTATTGAACAAGAAAATCCTGTTTTGAAAGGCGCGAGATATTACAAATTTTAATACAAAATATACCGATTTATTATAAAAGTATAAAGCCTCATTGTGGGGCTTTTATTGTAATATTATACTCTTGTTTTGGAAAGATTTAGGCGTAATTCCTTCAAATTGCTTAAAAACTCTTGTGAAATAATTGGTGTCTGTAAAACCTGTTTGGAAGGCTACTTCTTTGATGCTAAATTGGTTTTTTAGAAGTTCTTTGGCTTTGTTTATCCGTTCTTTTAAAATAAAATCATTCGGAGAAAGTCCAAATTCTTGTTTAAACATTTTAAAGAAATTCGAATGGCTCACGTAAGCCATTTTTGCCATTTGGTCGATATTGAGTTTTTGGTGAAGATTTTTTCTGATATAATCGACTACAAAGCCCATCCGCGATTGGGTTTTATTAAGATGTTGTTCTAGCATTTTGCTGCCTTGCGTTTGCATAAGACGGATAAGAAGTTCTTTTAGAGCAAAATCTGCCATCAGATCTTTGTGCGTGTTATCGTCCATGGCAATCCGCATAAGATTATTAGTTGCAGAAGCTAGAGAAGGCGTGTTGAACAGAAAATACTCGTCGTATTGAAGGTCCCAAGAATTACTTTCATCAACTTTTGGATTATACAGATTAAGGTTTTGGAGCGTGTTTTCTATAAATTCCGCATTAAGGCTCAAAGAAATACATTGCGAAGGCGATAGGTCTGCTTCTGGAAAATCGATAATCATGGTACCGCCTGGCGACATTAAAACACTTTCTCCTGGGAGATATTCAAAATAGTCTGATTTGCCATCTAGTTTTAATCGTTTTTTTCCACGCAGCATCGCAGTAAAAGCAAGTTCCTCAAAATGTAATTTTACATTAAAAGCACTTTGGTGGGTTTCATAAATACTAAACTCACAATTTTCTAGCGTGTACGAGGTTTTGTTTTCAACCAAGTTGCCGAGTTGTTTTTCCTTTAATAAAGCTGGTTGATAAATGTATGATTTCTGGCGAGCCATAATGTCTTTTCTTAAAAACTTATTTGATAAAAATATAAAATATTTATTGAAAATAATTCTAAAGTTTTGTTAATGAAATTCTAAATTTTATATTAAAAATAGAATTTTGCTATAAATATGTAGGATTGTGCTATGTGATTTATAAGTTTAAAATTAACTTCGGTATTCTGAAAGTTATTCTGCGAAAAATTATGACTTTTCCAAAAGTAATTTAAGATATAGAATTAATACAAACAATACAAAAATAAAATCATTATGAGCACAAGCAATGTAATACAAAGACCAGATTTTAAAGCTAAATATGACAATTATATCGGTGGAAAATTTACGGCGCCCGTTTTGGGAAAGTATTTTGATGTCGTTTCGCCAGTTGACGGAAAAGTGTTTACGCAAGTTGCACATTCTGCAAAAGAAGATTTAGATTTGGCGGTAGATGCTGCTGCAAAAGCTTTTGAAACCTGGGGAAAAACTTCTGCAACACAACGCAGTATTATTTTGAACAAAATTGCAGATAGAATAGAAGAAAATCTTCAATACATCGCAGCTGTGGAAACTATAGATAATGGTAAAGCGGTGCGAGAAACGCTCAATGCGGATATACCTTTGGCGGTGGATCATTTTAGGTATTTTGCGAGTGTTATTCGTGCTGAAGAAGGTTCTCATAACGAGTTGGATAAAGATACCGTTTCGTTGATTGTTCATGAACCTTTAGGAGTAATTGCTCAAATTATCCCTTGGAATTTTCCAATATTAATGGCGGTTTGGAAATTGGCTCCAGCTTTAGCTGCTGGAAATTGTGTGGTTTTAAAACCTGCAGAAAGTACACCAGTTTCTATTATGGTGTTAATGGAATTAATAGGCGATTTAATTCCAGCCGGCGTAATTAATGTTGTTAATGGTTTTGGAGCAGAATTGGGAAGAGCTTTAGTAACTAATCCAAAAGTATCAAAAGCAGCATTTACAGGTTCTACAGCAACGGGAAGATTAGTAATGCAATATGCCACAGAAAATATTATTCCAGTAACTTTAGAGTTGGGAGGAAAATCTCCAAATGTATTTTTTAGCTCTGTGATGGATCATGATGATGAGTTTTTAGATAAAGCCATTGAAGGAGCTGTTTTGTTCGCTTTAAATCAGGGTGAAATTTGTACTTGTCCATCAAGATTATTAATTCAAGAAGATATTTATGAAGCATTTATCGCGAGAGTTGTTGAAAGAGTAAATGCCATTAAAACAGGAAATCCGTTGGATCCAACGGTGATGATGGGAGCACAAGCTTCACAAATTCAAAAAGATAAAATTATGTCTTACATCCAATTAGGCAAAGAAGAAGGAGCAGAAGTGCTGACTGGAGGAGACGCAAATAATCTTGGAGATGGTTGTGAGAGTGGTTATTATATTAAGCCAACCTTGTTTAAAGGGCATAATAAAATGAGAATTTTCCAAGAAGAGATTTTCGGACCTGTTTTAGCGGTAACCACCTTTAAAGATGAAGCCGAAGCAATAGAAATTGCTAATGATACCATTTACGGATTAGGGGCTGGAGTTTGGACGCGAGATGCCCATCAGCTATATACCGTGCCAAGAGCTATTCAGGCGGGAAGAGTTTGGGTAAATCAATATCACTCTTATCCAGCAGGAGCGCCTTTTGGTGGATACAAACAATCGGGTATCGGTCGAGAAAACCATAAAATGATGTTGGATCACTATCGTCAAACCAAAAATATGTTGATTTCTTACAATAAGAATAAATTAGGCTTTTTCTAATTAATAATTAATGGGGGCGTGCCACTTGGTTGCTTTATGTAGACTTATATGTTATTGTTGATTTGATTTGTTATAATAATTAGTTTGCAACCAAGTGTCGGTCTACGCGCAGTCGCTGTGGGAGGTTCGTTTCCTCCGCTACGCTCCGGAACCTCGCCTCCCACGAGCTCCCACAATGCGCTTCGCCCTCACGCGTACAAAATTTGTTAAAAATTAAGCCAGGTTCAAGTGGTAGAATGTTGCTTATCATTTGTATGTAATTATGTAATTTGTGTTTTGACCTGGCTAGAAATTAGTCAGGTCTTTTTCATTAACTTTAAATAAAAATAAAATGATTTCAAGATTAGATGTTACAGATAAAGCCTTAGAAGTTATTCGTCAATTGGAAGAACAGCATGGTCCTTTAATGTTTTATCAAGCAGGAGGATGTTGCGAGGGAACCCAACCGCAGTGCTTCGAAAAAGGTGGTTTTTTCCCAAGAATGAATGATGTTTTAATAGGTCATGTAAAAGATTATGAATTTTGGGTGGATAGAGATTTGTTCGAGTATTGGAAATATTCACATTTTACGTTGGATGTTTTGGACGGTTTTGGTCCTGGTGGTTTTTCTTTGGAGAGCCCTTTGGGAAAGACTTTCAAAGTCCACTATCGACTTTTTACAGCAGAAGAGTTGGAAGATTTAGAACCTGTAAAAAGAAATGATTAGGGTTTAGAACAAGCTTTTAAATGAAATCTAAAACAATAAAATCTTAAAAAATATTTGATAGAAAATTGATCATCAGTTACCTTTGTTGAAATTTGCAATTTCAGATATGGACAGACTCAAAATTCAAAGACATTATTATTTTAAATTAATTGTTTCTGCAATAATAGTTGCGTTGGTGGCTTCGGCAATGTCTTGGTTATTAAAGTATATCACGATTTATTTTCAAGAATATTTATATGATTTTGCTAAAGAAAAATCTTTTCTGTTCATTATTTTTCCAACAATAGGGATTACAGCCATTTATTTTTTAAGGAAATATCTTTTCAAAAACCGCAAGAATAAAGGCATCACGGAAATTTATAAAACAGTGGATCAAAGAAAAGATCATTTACCCGCTTTTAAAATTCCGTCCCATTTTTTAAATGGTTTCCTTACGGTAATTTTTGGAGGTTCCACAGGAATTGAAGTTTCTACAGTAGTTGCAAGTGCTACGGTGGGAAATGTAGCTTACGAAAAGCGTTTTTCTGCTAATGTTTATAAATTGGAATTAATTTGTGCAGGCGTGGCAGCGGGCGTTTCTGTTTTATTCGGAAGTCCCATTGTAGGATTTTTATTCGCTGTTGAAGTAATAGCTAGGAAACTTACCAAAACTTTATTTTTAAGTTGTTTTGCGGCGAGTCTTGTGGCTTGGGTTTTCTTGTATTTCACGAAAAGTGAAACAGTATTTTCGGCATCTATCACAGATTGGAGTTGGTCAGCACTTCCTTTTTTTGTTATTCTAAGTTTATTGGGAGGTGTTTTATCGGTTTACTTCACGTTTTTAGTAACAAGGATTAAGGATTTGTTTGCGGGAATTCACAATAACTTTTTGAGGGTGAATTTAGGAGCTCTCGTTGTGGGTTCGCTTATTTTTGTGTTTCCTTTTTTATATGGCGATAGCTATCATTCCCTGAATGAACTTTTGCAACATCCACATGAATTTTCTTTATTATTTTTGGTGTTGTTAATATTTTTAAAACCTATTGCTTCGGCTTTAACCCTTGGTGCAGGAGGCGATGGTGGTGTTTTTGCCCCTAGTATTGTGGTGGGAGCATTTTTAGGTTTTGGATTTGCATTTTTTTGCAACCATTATTTCGGGACGTCTTTAATTTACCTTAATTTTATGTTGGTAGGTGCAGCAGCTACTTTATCGGCTTCTATTTATGCGCCTTTCACGGCTTTGTTTTTAGTCTGTAATTTAGCTCCGAACGGATATGCATTGTTTTTTCCTATTTTGGTGGGAAGTTTTATTGCTAAACATTTTGCTCAACAACTTCTTCCTTACAATGTTTACACCTACAATTTAGAAACTAATAAATAACAAAAATTCAGCTCCTGAGAGCTGAATTTTTTATTTAACAAATACAGTTTTCAATATTTTCAATTCTTACAGTTTTTACGATTCACTTCACTTTCGAATTTTATAATTGATTTCGTTTTAAGAATTCACGAAACATTTAGACATAAAAAAAGGCGAGTTGCCCCACCTTGAATGTTTTTATTTTTATAGGTGATATTTACGGAAAACCGTAATGATATTCAATAAATTATTATTATTTTTAACATTTCTCAAAAATGATTTTTTAAAAAAATTTAAACAAAAAAATAGCAACTGCCGAGGTAGTTGCTTAGATATCTAAGAATAGATAATTTTTCTACGGCTTATAGCCTTGTTGTGAATTGTCTTTCAGTTACAAATATAATAAAAATAAATTTAAAAACAAATAATTATGGCAAAAATTGGACTAGATATTGGAAGTTCGTCAGCTGGCTGGTTTATAGATAAAGATAAAAAAGGAGTTGTAACATTTAATACGGGAATGACTAAAGGAACTTCTGGTTATACATCACCTACAAAAGATAGAAGGAAAGATCGTTCTAAACGAAATCTGATAAAGGCTCGTAAATATAGAAAATGGGAGTTGTTGAAAGTTTTGGCTGAGAATTATGCTCCTCTTGCTAAAAACGAAATTTTGAATTGGAGTTCATACCAAAAAGGAAAAGAAAGAAAGTTTCCTGAAAGTAAAAAGTTTTTGCAATGGTTAGCTTGTGATTTCACTTATGAAAATGGAGAAAAATATAAAAATCCATATGAATTAAGGGTAAAAGCATTGGATGGAAAATTGACAAATCACGAATTTGGTAGGGTGTTGTATCATTTGGTGCAAAGAAGAGGCTATAAAGATATTGGAGAAACGGACAAAGAAACTGAAAAGCAGTTAGAACGTCGTACTGAAGATGGTTTTAAGGCTTCTTTGGAAAATAACAGGTCTATAGCAGAGGCTTTACTAAATGATTTTCTATATAAAGGAAGACGAGCAAGAAATCAGTATCCTCTTCGTGAGGAATATGAAAATGAGTTCAATTTGATATGCAGTAAACAAGGCTACTCTATAGAAAAGATAAAAAAAGAAGTTTATAAAGATGATTTTGTAAACAAACTTTGGAAGGCGATAATTTGGCAGCGTCCTTTAAAAAGCCAAAAAGGAAGTATTGGGAAATGCACATTGGAACCTTCAAAATTACGTTGTCCTATTTCGCATCCCGCTTTTGAAATTTTTAGGGCATTGCAGTTTATTAATACCATTAAATATTTTGATGAAAATAACGAAAAACAAAGTATTAATGAGGAGTTGAAAAGTTTGTTATTCAATAATTTGTTTTTGAAAGCTGAAGGAAATTTTAAATTTCAAGAAGTTAAAGATTTATTGGATAAAAAAACAGAAAAACCTTATAAATACAATTATCCCATCAATCCCGAAAATGGAAAATATGAAACTTCTATTTCTGGAATGCCTGTTTGCAAAGGTTTGATTTCTTTGTTTGGAGATTTTGCGAAAACTGCCATTGGAGAAATTGAACAATATAATATAACTACAGCACCAAAAGTAATTAAAGGATATTCCATCTATGATTTATGGCATATAGTATTTGGTTCGGATGAACAGTACTTAGCAACATTTGCAATTGAAAAATTACAATTAGAAAATGTTAAAAGAAAACGAAAGGACGAACATTACGAAATCTCACCACTAGTTGAATTAAAAAGAAAATTTCTACAAGGTTATGCAGATTTGAGTATAAAAGCTATTAATAAAGTTATTCCGTTTTTGAAAGAAGGTTTTCTTTACAATGAAGCAGTTGTACTTGCGAAAATTCCTGAATTATTGAAAACAGATTGGGAAGCTTCTCGAAATACAATATTGGATTGCTTGTCTGATACGAATAAAGAATACAAAAGAAAACAACTTATTGCAACCATTGCCAATAATTTAGTAGATAAACATAAAGGGCAAACTAGAGCAATGATTGATGGTAACGAAGATTCTACCTTCGCTTATAAAGATTCTTCATATCTATTAAAAGATGATGATGTTAACAGTATAAATGAAGCCTGTATTGCTCATTTTGGGGAGAAAACTTGGGAGAAATTTGATGATAAAGATAATCTGATACGGAATGTTGGTCTTGAATATCAAGAATATTTTTTCGATTCAAAACGAGCGTATAGGAAAGTACCTACAATAACTGAAATATTCAAAACATTTCTTTCCGACAAAGGAATTAATCTAAATGGAGAATTGTATCATCATTCCAACAGAGAAAATTTATACAACAGAAATTTGGTAACCAATTTCAAAACTGGAGAAAAGTTTCTTCCTAAGGATAAAAATACCAATATAGAAATTCTTCCAATTCCTCTTATTGATAGTATTAAAAACGCAATGTTCAACAAATCGATGAGCGTTGTAAGAAAACTCTTGAATAAGTTAATTATTAATGGCGATATAGACCAAGATACTGAAGTAGTGATTGAGTTAGCTAGAGAGTTGAATGATAATAATAAGCGAATTGCCATTGAAAAGTATCAAAAGGAAAGAGCAGATAACAGAGAGAAAATACGACGTTTTTTGCAACAATACAAATCAGAGGAAAATCAATCTTTAAATGTTGAAGATAATATTGCGATTTTCGAATTGTGGTCGGAACAAATTTTTGAAGAAACTGAAGATGAAAATAAAAATATCGTAAAGAACGAAAATAGAATAAGGATATTAAAAGAAAAAGAAGATGTAAAACGATATGAGCTTTGGATGGAACAAAAAGGGCAGTGTATGTATACTGGTAAAATGATTTCAATAGCACAATTGTTTTCCAATGAAATTGATGTTGAACATACAATTCCAAGAAGTATTCTACCAGATAATACAATGGCAAATCAAACGGTTGCATTTGCAAAATACAATCGAGATATAAAAGAGGCAAGAACTCCGTATTATAGCGAAAATTATTCAAAAGATACACCAAATGGAACAAGTATTTCTCCAAGATTAGGAATTTGGCGAAAGTTGAGAAATTACTATGAAATTCAATATAATAGCAGAAAAAAAGCAAAAGGACCAGAAGATGAAGCTGCTAAAAACAAAAGAATTCAGGATAAGCATTATTATAAAATGCATTTTGAATATTGGGATGATAAACTAAGTCGTTTTGAAGCAGAAGAAATAAAAGACAGTTGGGCAAGAAGACAATTGGTAGATACCCAAATGGTGAGTAAATATGCAAGGGAATATCTAAAACTATATTTCAAAAAAGTTGCAGTACAAAAAGGTAGTGTGACAGCAGATTTCAGGAAAATTTTTGGATTTCAGGAACAAGATGAAATTAAGAGCAGAAATAAACATACCCATCATATTGTAGATGCCGCTGTACTTACAATGATACCTACAAATAGTAGTTACAGAGAAGAAATTTTGAAAGAATATTACTCTTCAGTAGAAAATAACGATAAAAGAAAATTAGCTGAGGTAAGAAGAAAGTTAATTCCTTATGGTTTTAACTCGCAAGATTTAATAAAAGAAATTGAAAATACCACTTTAGTAGTTAATTACCGCAAAGATAAAATTTTACAACAAACAAGTAAAGTTATACGACATCGTGGCAAAGTTCAATTTGTAAAAAATAGGGATGGAGAGTATGTTAAAGATGAATTAGGAAATAAAATCGTTAAAATAGCTAAAGGTGATACAATACGAAGTTCACTTTTTGCGCAAACCTATATCGGAAAAATAAAAGATGTAGAAAGAGATAAAAATAATAAAGCAAAAAGAGAAAATGGCGATTGGAAGTATAAAACAGGCAAAGATGAATTTTTATTTGTAGTTAGGAAGCCAATTGCAGATGTACTTTCTAAAATTGAAGATATTGTAGATCCTGTAATTAAAGAACTTGTAAGGGCTCAAAAAAATAATCAGGTTATTAAGGATTATCAAGGAAATATTATACGTCACGTTAGAATCAAAACTAAATCAGGAAGAGAAGTTAAAGAAAGACTTAACTATCAATCCAAATATGAATATAAAAATAAGTTCTATTCGGAAGCAGGTTCTGTTCCTTATGCAATTTTAGTTCAAAAGATTGTTGGAGATAAATTAGAAAAAGACTTGATTTTAGTTCCTTCTTTTGAAATCGCAAAAGAGTATAAAACAAACCATAAGTTTGATGTGCAAAATTATCTTCGTAGATATGACGCTACTAACAAATTAAATTATTCGAAATGGGATAAGGCACAATTACTAAATGTAGGGCAACGAGTAATTGTTTTAAATAATGATGAAGATTTTGAGGAAAGAAAAAATATAGAATTTCAAAAGAATAGACTTTATAAGATAACACAATTGGCTGATGGAAGTATTTATTTGAAGTATCACTTGGAAGCTACTGAGGATGGTGATATTGATAAAAATGTAAAATTAGAAAAAGATCAAATAGTTTTTGAATATGATAAAAAATATAACCTTCCTGATATTATTGAGGATGAATCAATAAATAATGTTGTAGATCGAAAGAAAAAGTTTGAAAAAGACAAATTTTCTTTTGTAGGATTAAATGATAACAGACTAAAACGATTAATTCCTTTTATGGGAATAGAAGGAGTTAAAAAATTAAAGAAAGAACTTGACCAATTTAAAAAACAGTCTTCGTTTATCGAGGTAGAAGGTAGTACACCTTTACTTAAAATGTCAAAAGAAAATTGGAATTATCTTTTTGAAGGAGAGGATTTCAATATGTCAATAGACGGACAAATAACTTGGAAAAATTATAATCCATGATTACCCGCTCCATTTACATCGGAAATCCCGCCTATCTGAAACTCAAAGATGAGCAGATGCATATTTTGTGTCCCCAAACCAAGGAAACAAAAGGGAAAGTTCCTGTGGAGGATTTGGGATTGCTGATGTTGGATCATTTTCAGATTACAGTTTCGCACCAGCTCATTCAGAAAATGATGGGCAATAATGTGGTGGTCATTAGTTGCGATGCGCATCATTTGCCACACGGAATTATGTTGCCTTTGTATGGACATTCCGAACATTCAGACCGCGTAAAAGATCAATTAGAAGCCAGCGAACCGCTGAAAAAGCAACTGTGGAAACAAACCATAGAATGCAAAATTGAAAACCAAACTGAAATCCTAAAAAGATTAGGGAATTATTTCGAGCCCATGCTCGAGTACAAAAATAATGTAAAAAGTGGCGATAGCACCAATATGGAAGGCATTGCGGCGCAACATTATTGGAAATACCTTATCAGTCACGATTTTTTAAGGCAACGCTTTGGCGATTCTCCCAATCAGTTTTTCAATTTCGGATATGCGGTGCTACGGTCAATGGTGGCGAGAGCTATTGTAGAAACGGGTTTGCTGCCCGTTTTGGGAATCTTTCACAAAAACAAATACAATCCGTATTGTTTGGCAGATGATGTGATGGAGCCGTATCGCCCTTTTGTCGATTTATTGGTGATGCAATGGTTGGATAAAAACCCAGAAACAGAGGATTTGACTAAAGAATTTAAAGCCCATCTTCTTCAAATCGCAACCATGGATGTGCAAATTGAAGACAAGAAAAGACCGCTGATGGTGGCTTTAAAAACAAGCGTTTCTTCTTTGTATAAATGTTACACGGGAGAAAAAAGAGTAATTTCCTATCCAGAATTGCCATGACTATTTTTGCTACTTGGGCGTGCCCCTTTGTTTTTCCAACGCTTAAACCAATAAGGTTTTCCCCAGCACGAAAACAAAGGGTCGGTCTACGTGCAGTCGCTGTGTTCGGCTCGTCGGCTGCGCTTCGCTCCTCCGCCTCACCTCACACGAGCTCCAACAATGCACTTCGCCCTCACGCGAAAGACTGTGTAAAACACCATTTTCACCATGAATTCCGAACGATTTAACGCCTATCGAATTATGTGGGTTTTAGTTTTATACGATTTACCAACCGACACCAAAGCCAATATGCGGGCCGCCAATCGGTTTCGGAAAGGTCTTATTGATGATGGATTTTCGTTGTTTCAGTTTTCCATGTATGTTCGTCATTGTCCCAGTCGAGAAAACGCCGAAGTTCATATCAAAAGAGTAAAACTCATGCTTCCCAAAGCTGGGAAAGTAGCCATTATGTGCATAACCGATAAGCAATTTGGAGACATTGAAATTTTCTTTGCCAGAAGCAAAGAAGAACCACCGCCCACTTTTCAACAACTCGAATTATTTTAATTTTTCGAATCCTAAAAACACCAAAAAACCACCTATAAACAGTGCTTTTTACCTTTTGAGGTTGTGTTGTATTTTAAAGCAACTCAAAAAATGAAATCCCGGAAGGGAATGCTGCGGACGGGATTCAGTGAAATGCAAAGGCGAAAGTATAGGCTGAACTAAAGCAATTCAAAAAATCTATAAAAATGTAAATGATTAAGGGAATAAATCCCATTTTTAAAATCCTATAAAACAAATAAACCTTCTGAAAAACAGAAGGTTAAGCTTTGAGGTTGTGTTGTATCCCAAAGATACTGAAAAATGAAAGCAATTCACAACTTGTGCGGCTAATTGGACGGCTTCCGCCTTGTTGTGTTGTATCCCAAAGATACTGAAAAATGAAAGCAATTCACAACTTATCTATCCATATTCCGTTATCGTCCCAAGTTGTGTTGTATCCCAAAGATACTGAAAAATGAAAGCAATTCACAACCGTATTCCTTCGGGCGCGACCATTCTAAGTGTTGTGTTGTATCCCAAAGATACTGAAAAATGAAAGCAATTCACAACTCTAGCGCGTCGCTGGAGAACTTTTGCCAAGTTGTGTTGTATCCCAAAGATACTGAAAAATGAAAGCAATTCACAACTCAGATAGGTCCGTCATATTATCCAAATGAGTTGTGTTGTATCCCAAAGATACTGAAAAATGAAAGCAATTCACAACTAATAAACATTCAACAGATAAAGAATCGGAGTTGTGTTGTATCCCAAAGATACTGAAAAATGAAAGCAATTCACAACCACTGTTCTATCATTATTTCAGCAACTCATGTTGTGTTGTATCCCAAAGATACTGAAAAATGAAAGCAATTCACAACAAAAGACGGTAACTACGCTTCTATATCTTTGTTGTGTTGTATCCCAAAGATACTGAAAAATGAAAGCAATTCACAACGGTAACAATAGAATATAACAACGAAAAGATGTTGTGTTGTATCCCAAAGATACTGAAAAATGAAAGCAATTCACAACTCTGAATGTATTTTGGCATATCAATAGGAGGTTGTGTTGTATCCCAAAGATACTGAAAAATGAAAGCAATTCACAACGGTAACAATAGAATATAACAACGAAAAGATGTTGTGTTGTATCCCAAAGATACTGAAAAATGAAAGCAATTCACAACTCTGAATGTATTTTGGCATATCAATAGGAGGTTGTGTTGTATCCCAAAGATACTGAAAAATGAAAGCAATTCACAACAG